>NZ_JBEYRP010000005.1:211769-408007 GCF_040704085.1 Streptomyces sp. NPDC047841 | reverse complement strand
CGGCTGTGACGGCGATCGGGGCCGGCCGGCAAGGACCCGCCGCCCGCGCGGGTCGTTGCCGGTGGTGACTGCGCCGCCCGCAGGCGGAGCCCCCGTTGTCGGGTGCGGTGGCCCGGCCTCGGGCGAGGACGCCGGACGGGTGGTTGTACGGGTCCGGTTGCGGGAGGTCGTCGGGCGGCTGTGACGGCGATCGGGGCCGGCCGGCAAGGACCCGCCGCCCGCGCGGGTCGTTGCCGGTGGTGACTGCGCCGCCCGCAGGCGGAGCCCCCGTGGTCGGGTGCGGTGGCCCGGTCTCGGGCCGGGACGCCGGGCGGGTGGTCGTACGGATCCGGTTGCGGGAGGGGTGAGGAGCGTGTCGGCGGGGCGTGGCGGGGGCCGGTTCCGTGGTGACGCGGCATCCTGGCGGGAAGGCGCATGGCACTGCCCGGGGCCCACTACTCTGGAGTGGTGACTATTCGCCTGTACGACACCAGCGCCCGGCAGATCCGTGACTTCACCCCGCTCAAGCCGGGCTGCGTCTCGATCTACCTCTGTGGCGCCACCGTGCAGGCGGCACCCCACATCGGCCACATCCGCTCGGGCCTCAACTTCGACATCATGCGCCGCTGGTTCGCGTACCGTGGCTACGAGGTGACGTTCATCCGCAACGTCACCGACATCGACGACAAGATCATCGCCAAGAGCCACGAGCAGAGCCGGCCCTGGTGGTCGATCGGGTACGAGAACGAGCGCGCCTTCAACGAGGGCTACGCCGCCCTCGGCTGCCTCCCGCCGACCTACGAACCCCGCGCCACCGGCCACATCCCCGAGATGGTCGAGATGATGCGGGGCCTCATCGAGCGCGGGCACGCCTACGAGGCCGACGGCAACGTCTACTTCGACGTACGGTCCTTCCCGCACTACCTGGAGCTGTCCCGGCAGGAGCTGGACAACCTGCTCCAGCCGTCCGGCGAGGGCGAGACCGGCAAGCGGGACCCGCGCGACTTCGCCATGTGGAAGTCCGCCAAGCCGGGCGAGCCGACCTGGCCGACCCCGTGGGGACCGGGCCGCCCCGGCTGGCACCTGGAGTGCTCGGCGATGGCCCACAAGTACCTGGGCAGCGCCTTCGACATCCACGGCGGCGGCCTCGACCTGATCTTCCCGCACCACGAGAACGAGATCGCCCAGGCCAAGGCCTACGGCGACGAGTTCGCCCGGTACTGGGTGCACAACGCCTGGGTGACCATGGCCGGCGACAAGATGTCCAAGTCGCTCGGCAACAGCGTGCTGGTCAGTGAGATGGTCAAGCAGTGGCGGCCCGTCGTGCTCCGCTACTACCTGGGCACCCCGCACTACCGCTCGATGATCGAGTACAGCGAGGAGTCCCTGCGCGAGGCCGAGTCCGCGTTCGCGCGGATCGAGGGCTTCGTGCAGAGGGTCACCGAGCTGGCCGGGAAGCCGGTCGAGCCGGCCGCCGAGGTCCCGCCCGCCTTCGCCGAGGCGATGGACGACGACCTGGGCGTCCCGCAGGCCCTCGCCGTCGTGCACACCACCGTCCGGCAGGGCAACAGCGCGCTGGCCGCCGACGACAAGGAGGCCGCCGTCGCCCGGCTCGCCGAGGTGCGGGCCATGCTCGGCGTCCTCGGCCTGGACCCGCTCGACCCGCACTGGGCCGGTGAGGCCGGCGACCGGGGCGAGGACCTGAACGGCGTGGTCGACAGCCTCGTACGCCTCGTCCTCGACCAGCGCGAGTCCGCCCGCGCCCGCAAGGACTGGGCCACCGCCGACGCCATCCGCGACCAGCTGGGCCAGGCCGGGCTGGCCATCGAGGACGGCCCGCAGGGCCCGCGCTGGAGCCTCGGCCCGCGCTAGCGCCCCGCTTGATCGATTGTGCCGCCCGGCCCTTCGGGCGGCACACTGCATAAGACGTACGTACGAAAGCTCACGAAGACAGGTAGGTCATGGCCGCGAACAACCGTCGCATGTCCGGCAAGAAGGGCGCGCAGGTCGGCAGTGGCGGCCAGCGGCGCAAGGGGCTGGAGGGCCGGGGGCCGACCCCGCCGGCCGAGATGCGCAAGGGCCACAAGAAGAACCGCATCGCCAACGCCAAGGCGAAGCAGGCCGTGCGCCGCCCCGTGGCCCGGGGCCGTGGCGGCAAGTCCGCCTCCGAGCTGGTCGTCGGCCGCAACCCGGTCGTCGAGGCGCTCCGCGAGGGCGTCCCCGCCTCCACCCTCTACGTCCAGCAGTTCATCGACAACGACGAGCGCGTCCGCGAGGCTCTCCAGCTCGCCGCCGAGCGCGGCGGCATCAACCTCATGGAGGCCCCGCGTCCCGAGCTGGACCGCATGACGAACGGCCTCAACCACCAGGGCCTGGTCCTCCAGGTCCCGCCGTACGAGTACGCGCACCCGGAGGACCTGCTCGACGCCGCGGCCGAGGAGGGCGAGGACCCGCTGGTCGTCGCCCTGGACGGGGTCACCGACCCGCGCAACCTGGGCGCCGTCGTCCGGTCCGTCTCCGCCTTCGGCGGCCACGGCGTCCTCGTGCCCGAGCGCCGCTCGGCCGGCATGACCGCCGGCGCCTGGAAAACCTCCGCCGGTACGGCCGCCCGTACGCCGGTCGCCCGCGCCACCAACCTCACCCGGACCCTTGAGGCCTACAAGAAGGCCGGCCTCACGGTGGTCGGCCTGGCGGCGGACGGCGAGGTCGAACTCGGCGACCTGGAGGCCCTGGGGGGTCCGGTCGCCATCGTCGTCGGCAGCGAGGGCAAGGGCCTGTCCCGCCTGGTCGGCGAGACCTGCGACTTCCGCGTCCGCATCCCGATGCCGGGCGGCGCCGAGTCGCTCAACGCGGGTGTGGCCGCCGGCATCGTGCTGTACGAGGCCGCGCGCCGGCGCAGCTGAACAACCGTCCGGACGGGCCTGAACGCCCGTCCGGAAGTTCACCCTTGCGGGGTAATTCGGGCGGCCATATGGCGCTCGGGGCCGCTTTGACGGGGTCCGGACACATCCGGGCGGTCAAAGCAGTGTCCTAACGCCACGTCACTCGGTTAGATGAGTGTGGACACCAGAACACCCCGCACACCCACGGGCGACCGTTCGTCGGGTTTCGACGACGCTCCCGCGCTGAGCATGGTGAAGGTGCCGAGCGATCCGGCGCAGGTCATCGTCAACCACGCCAGCTTCCGCGTGCAGCTGGGCGCGGCGGCCCGGCGCACCCAATCCCCGCGGATCGCCCGGCATCTGAGCGCCGGCCAGGACACCGCCCGGATGCCCGTCGTGGGCACGGCGGGCCGGGCCGGCGCCACCGGCCGCCGCCGCCCCGTCGTGTGGAGCGGCAAGTCCGCCCCCGACGACACCGGCGCCCACCGGCTCCTCCAGGCCGTGCGGGGCAGCAGCGTCCGCCACGCCGACGAGCCCGAGGCCGGCGCCACGCAGGTCATCCCGCGCGTCCAGACGGGTTACGCCGACACCTACGACGAACGCGACCTCACCGTCGAGACCCCCGTCGTCGGCCACCAGCGCACCGCCCCGGGCGCCGACGGCACCCGCCTCCTGCCGCACATGCGCACGGCCACCGGCGCCTACGACGACCCGCCCTACCCCGCCTACCCCGACGATCACGAGCCGTACGACACCTACCCGGCCGGCACCGACCCCGAGAGCGACCCCGCCGCGGACGCCGACGCCCCGCGCCGCGCCAGGCGCCAGGGCGACGACCCGGCCCGGCACGCCTACTACCCCGGCCGCCGGCTCAACCTCGGCGTCGTCCTGCTCCCGCTGCGCATCTTCCTCGGCTTCATCTCCATCTACGCCGGCATGGGCAAGCTGTGCGACCCCGTCTACTTCGACGGCGGCAAGCGCGGCTCCATGGTCACCTGGCTCAACACGCTGCACCCCTGGGACGTCGCCGAGCCGCTGCGCCAGTTCGCCCTGCACCACCCGGTCGGCTCCGGCCTGGTCATCGCGTTCCTCCAGGTCGTCGTCGGCGTCCTGACCATCCTGGGCTGCTGGCAGCGCGTCGCGGCGGTCGTCGGCGCGATGCTCTCCGCCGCCCTGATCGTCACCGTCAGCTGGAAGACCGTCCCGGTCTACGACGCCCCGGACATCATCTACCTCGCCGCCTGGTCCCCGCTGATCATCGCCGGCGCCCCCGTCTACTCCGTGGACGGCCGTCTCGCGGGCGGTGCCTGGCGCCGTCTCGGCCCCCGCGCCGACATCTGGGAGCTGCGCCGCCACGTCCTGCGCCGCGGCGCGCTGATCACGGCCGTCACGGTCGGCCTGACCCTGTTCATCGGGTCCCTGCTGGGCGGCGCGGTCCGCGACTCCAGCCGCGTGGTCGTCCCCGGACCCGGCGAGGCGCCCCGCAACCAGCTCCCCGGCTCCCCGCTCCCGCAGGAACCCGGCACGCGGCACGAGAAGACCCCGTCGGCGTCCAGCTCCCCGACGGGCGGCGCCACGGTCGGCGCGAGCCCCTCGGGGGCGGCGACGACCCCGGGCACCAGCCGGGCCACCTCCGGCGGCACCACCACGACCCCGACCCAGACCCAGGGCACCACGGGTCAGGTCCCGCCCCGCCGGACGTCCCCGACGACGGGCGGCGCCCCGAGCACGACGGCGGGTCCGACGAGCACGGGCGGCGGCGGCACCAGCACCGGTGGGTCGACGACGGGCGGCGGCAGCACGTCCACGGGCGGCGGCAGCACTTCCACCGGTCAGCCGGGCCTGGTGGGCGGCCTGCTGGGCTGACGGAGCAGGAACAGAACAGCAGGAGGGCCCCGTACCGGGAAAGGTACGGGGCCCTCTTCGCTCTCGGGGACTCGGGGACTCGGGGACTCGGGGCCGGCGGGCCCGCCCAGGGGCCCGCGGAGCCGTTCAGCGGCCGAGCGTCGCCAGCTCCTTGGCCGCCTCCGTCAGGTCCTTCGCCGTGTCGATGGCCCGCCAGTACGCGCCCTGCGGGATGGGGAACCCGGCCAGCTTCTTCTCCCGGGCCAGCCGGGGGAACGTGGTCCGCTCGTGGTCGCCCCGCTCGGGCAGCAGGGAGGCGAACTCCGGCGAGAACACGTAGACACCCGCGTTGATCTCGAACGTCGACGGCGGTGCCTCGATGAAGTCGGTGATGTGCCCGAACCCGTCGGTCTTCACCGCCCCCCACGGGATCCGCGGCCGGGCGAGCGCCAGCGTGGCGACGGCGTCCCGCTCGGTGTGGAAGTCGGCCATGTCCCGCAGGGAGAACCGCGTCCAGATGTCACCGTTCGTGGCGTACCAGGGCCGCTCCGGATGGGGCAGACGGGCCGCCGCGTACCGCAGGCCGCCGCCGCGGCCGAGGGGCTCGCTCTCCACGACGGTGGTGACGGAGACGGGAAGGTCGGCCGAGTCCAGCCACTTCTGCAGGACGTCGGCGAGGTGGCCGCAGGAGACCACGACGTCCGTCACACCTTCCTCGGCCAGCCAGGTCAGCTGGTGGCCGATGATCGGAGTGCCCGTACCGGGGATCTCGACCATCGGCTTGGGCCGGTCGTCGGTGTACGGACGCAGCCGGGAGCCCTGGCCACCGGCCAGGACCACGGCTTGAGTGGGGCGCGACGCGGCGTTCGGATGGGTCATGACCGCACTGTACGTGGCGCCCCACCGCTGTCCACGGGCGGCGGCGCGCTCCTTGGGGAGCCGTTACCCGGTTCTCACCGGCAACCCGCCGCCGGGGCTCAGCTGTGCGCGGCCAGCACGCCGGAGGCGAAGGCCGTGTCGCACACCGGGCGGGCGTACGACTGGGCGCGGGAGGCGCCGTAGATGTGCACCGCGGCCCTGCCGAGGGCGCGGGCGATGGAGGAGCAGTGCCGGGCCAGCGCGGGGCGGCCGTTGACGGCCTGCTGGAGGTGGGTGAGGACCACCCCCGGGTTCTTGTGCTGGAGCTCGGTCATCAGCTGGTCGCGGAGCACGTCCTGCGGGGCGCGGGTGGTCTTCTTGGCGGAGACCTCGACCGACGAGACGTCGGAGGCGGCCAGCACCGAGCTGGAGGGGCTCCCCGTCCAGTTGACCCGGGTGACCGCGAGGGTCCCGGAGAGCACCAGGACGACGGGCAGGACGAGGGCGAGAGTGCGGCCGATACGGCGGGCAGGGCCGCCCCGGTGGCCGCGTCGTGTCTGTGGGGTGGTGGAGTGCTTCACGCGTGTGAGGGTAGCGCCCCGTGATGATTTGGAGACATTGAGTCACCCTTATGGGGGATGAGAAGGTGCTGATTTCCGGGTAACGGGTTGACGAAGTGCCCCACCACAAGATCGACGGGAAGGGCCCCGCACGCCGAGCGTGCGGGGCCCTTGCGAAGCCGTCGGTCGTCGGCCGTCGGCCGTCAGTCGGACAGCCGCTCGCCGGTGGACGTGGAGAACACGTGGGTCTCGCCCGGCCGCGGCACGACGTGCAGCGTGGAGCCCTTCTCCGGCACGGAGCGGCTGCTGACGCGGACCACGAGGTCCTTCGTCTCGCCGCCGACCTCGACGGTGCCGTAGACGTAGCCGTCGGCGCCGGTCTCCTCGACGACGTTCACGGAGACGGCGAGGCCGGCCGGGGCGTCGGAGGCGTCCTTGGACAGGGAGGCGGCGACGGAGCCGTTGTGCTCGACCACGTCGAAGTGCTCGGGACGCACACCGACGGTGACCGTGCGGTCGCCCTTGTCGGCGGCGGCCTTCAGGGCCTCCCGGTTGACCGGGACGACGCTGTTGCCGAACTTCACGCCGCCGTCGGTGATCGGCACCTCGATCAGGTTCATGGCGGGGGAGCCGATGAAGCCGGCGACGAAGAGGTTCGCGGGCTTGTCGTACATGTTCCGCGGCGAGTCGACCTGCTGGAGGATGCCGTCCTTGAGCACGGCCACCCGGTCGCCCATCGTCATGGCCTCGACCTGGTCGTGGGTGACGTAGACCGTGGTGATGCCGAGGCGGCGCTGGAGGGACGCGATCTGCGTACGGGTGGAGACGCGGAGCTTGGCGTCCAGGTTGGACAGCGGCTCGTCCATGAGGAAGACCTGCGGCTCGCGGACGATCGCGCGGCCCATGGCGACACGCTGGCGCTGACCGCCGGAGAGCGCCTTCGGCTTGCGGTCCAGGTACTCGCTGAGGTCGAGGATCTTCGCGGCCTCCTCGACCTTCTGCCGGATCTCCGCCTTGTTCACGCCGGCGATCTTGAGCGCGAAGCCCATGTTGTCGGCGACCGTCATGTGCGGGTAGAGGGCGTAGTTCTGGAACACCATGGCGATGTCCCGGTCCTTGGGCGGCAGGTGCGTGACGTCGCGGTCACCGATGCGGATGGCACCGCCGTTGACGTCCTCCAGGCCCGCGAGCATCCGCAGGGAGGTGGACTTTCCGCAACCGGACGGGCCGACCAGGACGAGGAACTCGCCGTCCTCGATCGCGATGTCGAGTGCGTCGACGGCGGGCTTGGTGGAACCCGGGTAGATCCGGGTCGCCTTGTCGAACGTGACTGTGGCCATGGTGATGGGCCCCCTTCTACCGGCAGGAACGTGCCGGACGATCCGTTGTAGGAAGGTGGTTGGTGTAGTCCACGCGGGTGAACTGGATCAGGACGGTACCTGGCGTTCACTCGATCTGTCAGTAGCCCGGCCGGTGTGAACTTCACGGAAATTCTCGACGGAGCGGCCCCGAGACGTGGGTACACTGCACGGGCACCCAGGTGCACGCCTCCTTAGCTCAGCTGGTCAGAGCGCCGCTCTTGTAAAGCGAAGGTCGTCGGTTCGAATCCGACAGGGGGCTCGTGCGGTCCAGGTGGGACACCGTCCCGCCTGGGCTTTCTCATGTGAGCAGGCGGGCGATCTCCAGTCGGCGGGCCTCGATCGGGCGGCCGTCCTCCACGTCCCACAGGGCGTTCTGGAGCAGGCGGCCGAGGGTCCACGCGCGGGCCCGGGCGCGGTCCAGGCCGAGGACGTCGGTCATCGCGTCGAAGCGCCAGCGCACCTCGGCCGCGTCGAAGCGGTTGTCCAGGGCGGGCCACAGTTCGAAGCCGGGGTCGCCGGCCAGCGGCTTGGGGTCGATGGCGAGCCAGTCGGCGCGGTCGGCGGCGAGGACGTTCTCGTCGTGCAGGTCCCAGTGGAGCAGCCGGTCGCCGGGCTCGTGGGCGACCTCGCGCACGGCGGCGGCGCAGTCGGCGACGATCCGGCGGACCCCGGGGTCCGGGATGCGCGGCAGCGCCCGCGGGGTCCGTTCCAGCATGGCCTCGGCGATGTCGCCCAGGCGGCGCAGGCCGGGCGGGGCGGGGAAGGAGGTGAGGTGGGCCAGCAGCCGGGCGATGACCAGGACGGCCTCGCGGGTGTCGCCGAGGCCCGCGAGCATCCGGGACTCGTCCAGGCGCTCCAGGAGCATGGTGCCGGTGGCCGGGTCGTGGTCCAGGAGCCGTACCGCCCCGTCGCCGTCCCACACGCGCAGCGCGACCGGTTCGCCCACGCTCTCCGCGTCCGTCAGCTGGAGCTTGAGGACCGCGCGGAGGCCGTCGGCGCGGACGACGGGCAGGACGAGGGCGCTGACGCCGTTCATCGACGGCCCGTCGAGCGTGAGCCGCCAGCGGCCCAGGAACTCGGCCGCGAGGCCGGGCAGCGCGGCGATGAACGCCCGCCCCGCCGCGCCGTTGTACGTCTCCTGTGCCTTGGCCAGCTCGCCGGGGATGTCAATCACGAAGCGGACGATACTGGCGTGCGTGAATCGGCTCATGCGATTTCTCCGGGGCCTGAGCGGGGTGTGGGCGTACGTCCGCGCCGCTCCCGGCACGTACGTGTGGCTGGGCGTCCTGGTCGTGACGACCGTCGCGCTGCACCACATGTCGCCGGAGTTCGAGGAGCACTTCCTGCGGCGCCGGTCGACCAACATCCATGAGCTGTCCCGCAATCCGGTGCGGGTGCTGGTGGCCAGCGCGATGTGGATCGAGAGCGGGCACTGGGTGCCGTACGCCCTGCTGTACACGGTGTTCCACGCGCCGGCCGAGCGCTGGCTGGGCACGGCCCGCTGGCTGGCGGTGTGCGCACTCGCGCACGTGCTGGCCTCGCTGATCAGCGAGGGGGCGCTGCTGGAGGCGATCCGCCATGGCATGGCACCGCAGTCGGCGGTGAACACCCTGGACATCGGGGTGAGTTACGCGCTGGCCGGGGTGATCGCGGTGCTCGCCTACCGGATCGCGGCGCCCTGGCGGTACGTGTACCTGCCGGTGGTGCTGGCCGTGTTCGGGCTGCCGCTGGCCGCCGGGCCGACCTTCACCGACTTCGGTCACATCGTCGCCGTACTGATCGGTCTGGCCTGCTATCCGCTGGTCAGGGGCCGCGGAAAAGCATGGAATCCGAAGGAGACACTGGACGGGCTCAGGGGTTAACGTCCCCGCCATGAGCAGCTCGGCGAGCAGTGTCGTGAACGGTGGCATCTCCTTCTGGTACGCGGACGACGGCCTCCCGGCGGTGCGGGAGCCGCTGCCCGGGGACGCGTCCGCCGACGTCGTGATCGTGGGCGGCGGCTACACGGGGCTGTGGACCGCGTACTACCTGAAGAAGGCGGCGCCCTTCCTGCGGATCACCGTCCTGGAGCAGAAGTTCTGCGGCTACGGCGCCTCCGGCCGCAACGGCGGCTGGCTGTACAACGGGATCGCGGGCCGCGACCGGTACGCGAAGCTGCACGGCCACGAGGCCGCCGTACGGCTCCAGCGGGCGATGAACGACACCGTGGCCGAGGTGATCGCGGTCGCCGAGGCGGAGGGCATCGACGCCGACGTGCACCGGGGCGGCGTCCTGGAGGTGGCCACCACTCCGGCGCAGCTGGCCCGGCTGAAGGCGTTCCACCGGCACGAGCTGTCGTACGGGGAGAAGGACCGGGAGCTGTACGGGGCCCGGGAGACCGCCGAGCGGATCCGGATCGCGGACGCGGTCGGCTCCACCTGGACCCCGCACGGGGCCCGGCTGCACCCGGTGAAGCTGGTCAAGGGGCTCGCGGCGGCCGTGGAGGCGCTCGGTGTGACCATCCACGAGTCGACGCCGGTGACGGAGATCC
This sequence comes from Streptomyces sp. NPDC047841, assembly GCF_040704085.1. Lineage (NCBI taxonomy): Bacteria > Bacillati > Actinomycetota > Actinomycetes > Kitasatosporales > Streptomycetaceae > Streptomyces > Streptomyces sp. NPDC047841. The sequence continues at coordinate 397,992 of NZ_JBEYRP010000005.1, read as the reverse complement.
GCCCCAAGCACGCGGTCACTCCCTACGGGACCGTCCGCGCGCCGTACGTGCTGCGCTGCACCGAGGGCTTCACCGCGTCCCTGCGGGGGCAGCGGCGGACCTGGCTGCCGATGAACTCCTCGATGATCGCGACCGAGCCGCTGACCGAGGAGCAGTGGGCGGCGATCGGCTGGTCGGGCCGGGAGACCCTAGGCGACATGGCGCACGCCTACATGTACGCCCAGCGCACGGCGGACGGCCGGATCGCGCTCGGCGGGCGCGGGGTGCCGTACCGCTTCGGTTCGCGCACCGACAACGACGGCCGGACGCAGGCGGCGACGGTCGAGGCCCTGCGGGAGATCCTGACCCGCTTCTTCCCGTCCCTGGCCGGGGTGCGGATCGAGCACGCGTGGTCGGGGGTGCTCGGGGTGCCGCGGGACTGGTGCGCCACGGTGACGCTCGACCGCTCCACCGGCCTCGGCTGGGCGGGCGGTTACGTCGGCTCCGGCGTCGCCACCACCAACCTGGCCGCCCGCACCCTGCGCGACCTGGTGCAGCGGGACTCCGGACAGGGCGGGCGGACCGCGCTGACGGACCTGCCCTGGGTGAACCACAGGGTCCGCAAGTGGGAGCCGGAACCTTTCCGCTGGCTGGGCGTCCAGGGCATGTACGCCACCTACCGCGCCGCCGACCAGCGTGAACGCCTCCACCCGGGCACGGAGTCCTCGCGCCTGGCGAAGGTGGCCGACCGGGTGGCGGGACGGCACTGAGGCCCGGTGGGCGGGCCGGTTACCCTCACGGCATGATTCGTACCGCGACCCCCGACGACGTCCCCGTCATCCACACCATGGTCCGTGAGCTGGCCGAGTACGAGAAGGCGCCCGAGGAGGCCCGGGCGAGCGAGGCGCAGTTGCGGGAGGCGCTGTTCGGGGAGCGGCCGGCCGCGTTCGCGCACATGGCGGTGGACGAGGCGAGCGGGGAGCCGGCCGGGTTCGCGCTGTGGTTCCTCAACTTCTCCACCTGGCGCGGGGTGCACGGCATCTACCTGGAGGACCTGTACGTCCGTCCGGAGGCGCGCGGCGGCGGCCACGGGCGGGCGCTGCTGGCCGAGCTGGCGCGGATCTGCGTGGAGCGCGGGTACGAGCGGCTGGAGTGGTCGGTGCTGAACTGGAACCGGCCGGCGATCGGCTTCTACGAGGCGCTGGGCGCCCGGCCCCAGGACGAGTGGACGGTGTACCGGCTCACGGACGGGGCGCTGACCGCACTGGGCTCGGCCGGCTGACACCGGTTCCGGCGGCGGTCGCGGTCGCGATCACGGTCGCGATCACGGTTTCGGTCCCGGCCGCCGGGGCGGTGGCGGTGGTCCGGTGACCCGGGGGCGTCCGTGGCCGGCCGCGCCGTTCCCCGCGCCCCGGGGGCCGGCGAGCCGCAGCAGCCCGCTCGCAGGCGCGGGTCCGTGCCGCTGTGCGGTTCCGCCGGGTGGTGGGTGTGAGCGACCGGCGGGCGCCCGCCCGGGACACCGAACCGCGCGGCCCCACTTCCGCGCGGCCCCGCCCCGCCGTCGCGGCGGCCCGCCTTCGTGCCGCCCCGCCTCCGCGCCGGCCCGCCCTGCGCCCTCGCCCTGCCCCGCCAACGCCCCGTGCCTTCACGCCCTCCCCCCCGCCCCCGCCCCGCCCCGCGCCTCCGCGCCAACCCGGTCACCGGCCGTCAGGGTTCCAGTACGACCTTGCCGATGGTTGCCCGTCCCTCCAGTGCCCGGTGTGCGGTGGCGGCCTGGGTGAGGGGGAAGCGGGTGACGGCCGGGCGCAGCCGGCCCCGGGCGGCCTCGGCGAGGGCGCGCAGTTCCAGCGCGCGCAGGCCGCCGGCGCGCTCCAGCATCGCCGGGCCGAGCACCGACTCCGAGACGCCCTCGACGTGGTACCCCCGGCCCTGCCCGATGCCCTCCGCCGACCAGCCGAACACCAGGTGCCGGCCGCCGGGGCCGAGCAGGGCGACGGCGTCCCGGGCGACCCGGCCGCCGACGCCGTCGTAGACGAGGGTGGCCGGCCGGCCGCCGAGGTGGGCGCGGACCTTGGCGGGCCAGTCGGGGTCGGTGTAGTCGACGGCGAGGCCGGCGCCGTCGGCGCGTACCCGGGCGGTCTTCTCCGGGCCGCCCGCGAGCCCGATCACGGTCGCCCCGGCGTTCCTGGCGTGCTGTACGAGCAGGGTGCCGATGCCGCCGGCCGCGGCCGGTACGACCACCACGTCGTCCGGTCCCGGCTCGGCGAAGCCCGCGATGCCCAGCGCCGTACGGCCCGTGCCGATCATGGCGACGGCGGCGGCGGGGTCCAGGCCGTCCGGGATGTCGTGCACACGCTCGACCTCGGTGACGGCCAGTTCGGCGTAGCCGCCGGGCGCGAAGCCGAGGTGGGCCACCACCCGCCGGCCGAGCCACAGGCCGTCCACGCCGTCGCCGAGCGCGTCCACGACCCCGGCGACCTCCCGGCCGGGCACGGTCGGCAGCCGGGGCGGTTCGGGCAGCGGGCCCTGGTGGCCCTCCCGCAGGGCCGCGTCGAGCAGGTGCACACCGGCCGCGGCGACCGCGATCCGCACCTGGCCGGGGCCCGGGACGGGGTCCGGGAGTTCCTCGTAGGTCAGGTTCTCGGCCGGGCCGAAGGCGTACAGGCGGACGGCGTGCATGGGACCCCCAGGGAGACGAGGTTCGGTGTGGTCCCCACCCTCGGACCTCAAGCGCGCTTGAGGTCAAGGGCGGGCCGGCCGAGGACCAGGGACACCGCCGTCACCGCGCTGTTGAACGACACCTCCGCGAGCACCCCCGGGGCCGCCACCTGGTCCCCCACGAGGTAGACCCCGTCGCCGCGGTCCACGGCGGGCCGGTCCCGCCAGCTGCGGCCCGGCAGGTCCACGGCCCCCGTACGGCCGTCCGCCACGGCCTCCCGCCGCCAGGTCACCCGCTCCCGCCACCCCCGGAAGCCGAGGTCCAGCAGCTGCTCGGCGCGGGCCACGCCGTCGGCCCGGGTCTGGCCGGGCCCGATCGGGAACTGCCCCTGGACCAGTTGCTCCCCGGCGGGCGCGAGGGACGGGTCCTGCGCGGTGAAGCGCTCGATCCAGCCGGGCGCGTCCAGGTCGGAGACGGCGAAGGCGTCCCCGCGCCGGGTGCGTACGGCGAGGTCGAGCAGGACGGTGCGGCCGCTCGGCCACTCCAGCGCGTCGTCGCGCAGCAGCCGCCGGGCGGCGGGCAGGCCGGTGGCGACGACCACCGGGGTGTCCTCCGGCAGCGCGTCCACCCGGGCACCGGTCTCGATCCGCACGCCCATGTTCCAGGCCCGTGCGGCCATCCGGTCGACGACCCCGCCCCAGCCGCCGCGCGGGTAGTGCGCCTCCGGCGGCAGCTTGGCGGCCCGGCGCAGCCGCTCCTGCACGAAGGCGGCGGACAGGCCGCCCGGGTCGTGGTGGAACAGGGCCACCGCGGCGTAGTGGGCGGCCGCGCGGGCGCCCTCCTCCCCGGCGATCCCGCTCGCCCAGCCGAGGAAGTCGACGTCGGCGGGGGCCGGGCCGACCCGGCGCCGCAGCAGCTTGAGCATGGCGAAGGGCGGGGTGCGGCGCAGTACGCCGTGGTGGCGCAGCCGCAGCCGGGCGGCCTGAAGGGGCGGCAGGGTGGCGAGCGGGCCGATCAGGTCCCGCTGCCTCAGCCAGGTCCAGTGCGGGCCGCCGGCGTAGAGGGCGTGCGGGCCCTCGTTGGTCCGGTACGGCCCCTCCGCCGTCCGGGCCCGCCCGCCCAGGGTGCCGTGGGCCTCGTACACGGTGACCCGGGCGCCGGCCTCGGCGGCGGTGATCGCGGCGGTGAGTCCGGCGAAGCCGCCGCCGATGACGGTGATGTGGTGCGCGGGCTTGTGCATGGTTCTCCCTGCGGTCGGTGCACCTGTCCGGCAGTACGACGGCCCGTGCCCCGCCGTGTGTGACATCCCGGGTGTTTCCCCAGCCCGGCGCCGGTTGTCAGTGGCGGGGTGCAGCATGGGCGCATGGTGAGGCGAGCGACGGGAAGCCGGCCCGCGGGCCGGGAGGCGGTGCGGGGCGCGCGGCGGCCGGAGGTGCGGCTGCCGCCGCTGGAACCGTGGACCGAGGGGGAGCTGGCGCCGGACGGCGACTACGACGGGCTGGAGTTCAGGGAGTGCGACCTCGCCGGGCAGGACGGCGCGGGCGCCCGGTTCATGGACTGCGCGCTGACGGGCTGCGCGGTGGACGAGACCGCGCTGGGCCGGGCCCGGGTGCTGGACTCGGTGCTGACCGGACTGCGCGGGGTGGGGACGCGGCTGGCCGAGGCCACGCTCAGGGACGTCGAGCTGGTCGACGCCCGTCTGGGCGGTACGCAGTTGCACGGAGCCGTGCTGGAGAGAGTCGTGATCCGGGGCGGCAAGATCGACTACCTGAACCTGCGCGAGGCCCGTCTCAAGGACGTCGTCTTCGAGTCCTGCGTGCTGGTCGAGCCGGACTTCGCGGGGGCGCGCCTGGAGCGGGTGGAGTTCACCGACTGCGCCCTGAAGGGGGCCGACTTCGGCGGGGCGACCCTGACCGACGTCGACTTGCGCGGGGCCGCTCCGCTGGAGATCACCCGGGGCCTGGACCGGCTCTCCGGCGCGGTGATCAGCACGGGCCAGCTCCTCGACCTGGCCCCGGTGCTGGCGGCGGCGATGGGCATCCGGGTGGAAGGCTGAGTCGGAGCCCGTGGTCCGGGCCGCCCGTCCTCACGGGTGGTCCGGCTTGCCGGCGCCGTACAGCCAGTCCTTCCAGATCCCGCCGAAGTCCTGGTCCGGGGCCTTCTCCTCGACGTACGCGGTGAAGTCGGCGGTGCTCGCGGTGGCATGGCGGTGGGCGGCGGCCCAGCCCTGGAGGATGGCGTAGAAGGTGTCGTCGCCGACCTTCTGGCGGATCTTCTGCAGGACCATCGCGCCGCGCTCGTAGACCGGGCTGCCCGAGATGTGCGCGGCGTCCGGCTGCTTCGCCGGCGGGAACGCCCAGACGTCCTGGCGGTCGCCCTCGTACAGGCGGGTGAACGTCTCCTGGGCGGTGGGCCCGCCGTGGTCCTCCTGGTACAGCCACTCCGCGTACGTCGCGAAGCCCTCGCCCAGCCACATGTCCCGCCAGGACCGCGGGGTGACCGAGTCGCCGTACCACTGGTGGGCGAGTTCGTGCACGAGGATCGAGGTGTCGAGCTGGTCGGCGGGGAAGACGGGCCGGTTCTGGGTCTCCAGGGCGTAGCCCGCGTCGTGCGGGCGGTCGACGATCGCCCCGGCCGAGGAGAACGGGTACGGCCCGAAGTTGTACTCCTCCCAGTCGAGGATCTCCGGGAGCTTCGCGAGCACCTTCGCGCTCGCCCCGGCCTGGGTGGGGTCGACGGCGGTGAGGACGGGCAGGCCGTGCGGGCCGGTGCTCCGGGTGATGTCGTAGTGGCCGATGGCGACGGTGGCGACGTAGCTCGCCATGGGCTGGCCGGTGTGCCAGTGGTAGGCGGTACGGCCGTCCTTCGTGCTCTGGCCCGTCAACTCGCCGTTGGAGACGGCCTGGAGCCCCTTCGGCACGGTGACCGTGATGTCGTACGTCGCCTTGTCGGAGGGGTGGTGGTTGCCGGGGAACCAGGCCATGGAGCCGACGGGTTCACCGAGGGCGAGGGCGCCGTCGGCGGTGGGCAGCCAGCCCTCCTCGGAGCCGTCGGGGTCGGTGAGGGTGCGCGGGGTGCCCGAGTAGCGGACGGTCGTGCGGAACGTCTCGCCCCGGGCGAGGTCGTCGTGCGGGCGGACGGTGAGTTCCTGGCCGGCGCGGTTCCAGCGGGCGTCCTCGCCCTCGACGGTGACCGAGTCGACGTGCAGCCCCGCGAGATCGAGGTCGAAGGCGGGCAGGTCCCGGGTGGCCCGGGCGGTGATGACGGCCGTGCCGGTGAGCCGGCGAGTGGCCGGGGTGTAGTCCAGGGTGAGGGCGTAGTGGCCGACGTCGTAACCGCCGTTGCCCGCCTTCGGGAAGTACGGGTCGCGCACCCCGGAGCCGCCCGGGGTGCCCCGCACGCCGCCGTCGCACGCGGTGCCGGTGAGGGCGAGGCCGAGGAACGCGGCGAGGACCGGGACAAGGCGCACGGATCTGGACATGCCAGCGATCTTAGGCACGGGGCCCGCCCCGGGCAGGCCCACCGCATCGACGACGAGACCGGGCCGGCGGGGGCCGCTGCGGGAGTCGGGCCGGCAGGGGCTGGTGGCGCGCGGTCGGGGCCGGGCCGGCAGGGCTCGGGGGCCGTGGGGTGGGACCGGGCCGGGTTGTGTCGGGGCGGGAGCCGGGTCGGCGGGACCGTGGCTGCGGAGACGGGCCGGGCCTCGGGCAGAGTTCCGCGAACCTCGGTGAGGCGGGCCGGCAGGGCTCGGGGGACCGGGGCTGGGCCGGGCCGGCGGGGCCGTGGCTTCGGTGGTGGGCCGGGTCGGCGGGGTCGGGTGACCGTGGGCGCGGCTCGGGTGGGGTGGCGTGACACCATCTCCTCCGTGCTCGACATCGGCTACGCCCTCTCCAACCGGTTCCCGGACCCCCCGCAGACCGACTACCGCCGCGCGGACGTCCACGCGCTGCGGCACGACCTGTTCTGCGGGGACGTCTACCTCGCGGACACCGAGTCCGACCGGGAACTGTCCACAGCCTGGGGATGGGTGCCGGTGCTGGACTTCGCGTGGGCGCTGTGCGACATCGTGGAGCGGCTGGACCGGGACCCGATGGGCTCCCGCGCCGCCCGCCCGCAGCGCGCGGAGCTGGACTTCACCGAGTCCACCGACCGCATGCTCTTCGAGCGCCGTTTCGGCTGGGTCGACGTCACCGCCGACTGGGTGCCGGCCGAGGAGTCCCCGCTGGCCTTCTCGCACGCCGAACTCCGCCGCGAGGCCCGCGACTTCCTGCACGACCTGCTCGCGGACCTCACCGACCTCCACGAGGACCTGGCGGAGAACCCGGCGGTCTGGACCCTCCAGGCCCGCTTCCCCCGGGTGCCGTGAAGCGGGCGCGGTGAAGCGGGTGCGGTGAGGAAGGCCCCTCGAATCCGTCGTGAACCGGGGGCCTCCTCGCACGGCTCACACCCGTCAGACGTTCACACCGAAGTCCTGGGCGATGCCCACCAGGCCCGAGGCGTAACCCTGGCCCACCGCGCGGAACTTCCACTCCGCGCCGTTGCGGTACAGCTCGCCGAAGACCATGGCCGTCTCGGTGGCCGCGTCCTCGGACAGGTCGTAGCGCGCGATCTCGGCGCCGCCCGCCTGGTTGACGATGCGGATGTAGGCGTTGCGGACCTGGCCGAAGTTCTGGCCGCGGTTCTCGGCGTCGTAGATGGAGACCGGGAAGACGATCTTCTCGACGTCGGCCGGGAGCGCGGCCAGGTTGACGTTGATCGCCTCGTCGTCGCCGGCGCCCTCGCCCGTGCGGTTGTCGCCCGTGTGGACGATCGAGTTGTCCGGGGTCTGCTTGTTGTTGAAGAAGACGAAGTGGGCGTCCGAGTAGACCCTGCCCTGGCCGTTCACCGCGATGGCGGAGGCGTCCAGGTCGAAGTCCGTGCCGGTCGTGGTGCGGACGTCCCAGCCGAGGCCCACGGTGACGGCGGTCAGGCCCGGAGCCTCCTTGGTGAGCGAGACGTTGCCACCCTTGGACAGGCTTACAGCCATTGTTGGGAGTCCCTTCCTTAGATATCCGTGCGTATCGGTGCACTCTGTGCCGACGAAGCTACCGTCACCGGGGACAACGTCGAGGGGGGTCCCCGTGGTTCCTGATCCCTTTACCTTTTTTACCGAACCGGAAATCCAGGTGACGTGAGGCGGGCCGGGCCGGGAACATGAAAGACATGTCCGGGCCCTACCTCATCCGTGGCTCGGTCTCGCTTCCCGAGGCCGAGCTGATGTGGCGTTTCTCCAGGTCGTCCGGGCCCGGGGGGCAGCACGTCAACACCAGTGACTCGCAGGTCGAGCTGCGCTTCGACCTCGCCCGCACCGAGGCGCTCCCTCCGGTGTGGAAGGAGCGGGCACTGCGGCGGCTGGCCGGCCGCCTCGTCGACGGGGTGGTGTCCGTACGGGCCTCGGAACACCGTTCCCAGTGGCGCAACCGGGAGGCCGCCGCCGTACGCCTCGCCGCGCTCCTCGCGGAGGCCACCGCGCCACCGCCCAAGCCCCGCACGCCGACCCGCATCCCGCGCGGCATCAACGAACGCCGGCTGCGGGAGAAGAAGCAGCGCGCGCAGACCAAGCGGGGCCGTTCGGGCCGGGACTGGGGCTAGCCGGGCCGGAGTCGCGCCCCGTCACGTCTCCCCGCGCCCCGTCTCATCTCCTGTCACATCTCCGCGCTCCCCGTCGTCAAGGTGGTGCAGGAGGACTCGGGACCGCCGGGGACGACGACGGAGAGGCCGCAGCCACCCATGACCGACGACGACTTTCTCGCCGAGCGCTTCGAGGCGCACCGGGGGCACCTGCGGGCCGTCGCCCACCGGATGCTCGGCTCCGCCGCCGAGGCCGAGGACGCCGTCCAGGAGACCTGGTTCCGGCTGAGCCGGTCCGACACCCGCGAGGTGGCGAACCTCGGCGGCTGGCTGACGACCGTCGTCGGCCGGGTCTGCCTCGACATGCTCCGCTCCCGCCGCTCCCGGGGCGAGCAGCCGCTGGAGACCTGGCGGCCGGCGCCCTCCGCCGAACCGGACCCGGTGCGGGACGCCCTGCTCGCCGACTCGGTCGGGCCGGCCCTCCTCGTCGTCCTGGACACGCTCTCCCCGGCCGAGCGGCTCGCCTTCGTGCTGCACGACCTGTTCGGGGTGCCCTTCGAGGAGGTCGGCGGCATCCTGGGCCGCAGCCCGGCCGCGGCCCGGCAGCTCGCCAGCCGGGCCCGGCGCCGGGTGCGGGGCGTGCAGGCGCCGGAGACCGACCTGGCCCGGCAGCGGGAGGTGGTGGACGCCTTCCTGGCCGCCGCGCGGAACGGTGACTTCGACGGGCTGCTGGCGGTGCTCGACCCCGCGGTGGAGGCCCGTAGCGAGGCCGGTGTGAACAGCGGCGCGGCCCGGGTCGCCGCCGCCGCGGCGACCTTCGCCCATCTGGCGCACGTCGCGCGTCCGGTGCTGGTGGACGGCGCGACCGGCCTCGCCGTGTTCGCCGGCGGCCGCCCGGAGCGGGTGCTGGCCTTCACCTTCGCCGCCGGCCGCATCTCGGTGATCGACGTCGTCACCGGGCCCGCCCGGCTGGCGGAGCTGACCGTCGAGGAGCTGTGAACGGGCCCGGCTCAGGCCAGGTCCAGCACCCCCACCGTCTGGCCCCCGCTCGTCTCCCCGTTCTTCCGGAAACCCAGGCGGAGGTAGAACTCCTCGGGGCCGTGCGGGCCGGGATGCCAGCTGACGTACATGCGCTTGCCGCCCCGGCGGCGGATCTCGGCGGCCACGGCGTCGACGGCGAAGCGGCCGTAGCCGTTGCCCTGCTCGTCGGCGGCGATGTTCAGCCGCCACAGCCCGGAGCGGCGCACGCTGCCGTCGCCGTGCCAGTCGATGTCGAAGAAGGCCATCAGGAAGCCGGTCGCGCGTCCGCCGTCGACGATATATAGGCAGGCGCTCCCCGGGTCCGCCACGCAATGAGCGGGCCGGCCCGGCGGGGCCGCGCGGTGCCCGGCTCAGCCCAACTGCCGGTACCGCCCCCGGAAGTACAGCAGCGGGCCCCCCTCGGCGCTCGGCACCCGGGCGGTGAGGACGCGGCCGATGACCAGGGTGTGGTCCCCGGCGGTCACCCGCTGCTCGGTCCGGCACTCCAGCGTGGCCAGCGCGCCGCCGACCAGCGGGGCGCCGGTGACCTCGCCCCGGACGTAGGGGATGTCCTCGAAGAGCAGCCGATCGCTGATGCGGCCCTTCATGGCGAAGCGGCCGGCGATGTGCCGCTGGCTCTCGGTGAGGACCGACACCGCCCACAGCGGCTGCTCGTCGAGCAGGTCGTCCATGCGGGCGCCCGTGCGCAGGCTGACCAGGACCAGGGGCGGGTCGAGGGAGACGGACATGAACGCGGTGGCGGTCATGCCGACGTCCTCCACGCCCGGCGCCTCGGGGTCGTCCGGGTCCAGCGGCGGTTCCTGCGCGGTGACCAGGACCACGCCGGCGGCCAGCCGGGACATCGCGGCCCGGAACTCGTCGTTGCTCACCCCCTCAGCATGCCCGGTAGGCAGGGGGGTCGTGGGGGAGGGAGTCTTCAGCACGCCGGAAACGCTAGTCGCCGCCCCGCGCGGCCCGCATCGGCCCTCCGCCCGAGCCGGGTCCTAGGACCAGCGGCGCACACAGGCGCCAATCGGCCGGATACGCGCATGATGTGAGCACGGGCGCACGCTCTGCGTTCAGGAAACGCACAGGGCAAACGCAGAAACTCCACTCAATTGTTCACGTTCTCCTGTGACTTGAGTCACAAGGGGCAGGAATTGTTGACCCTGTGTACCGAGTGGGCTTCGCGCTGTGATTCAGTGGCGGGGAAGCCACGAAGAGGTTCAGACACAACCCTTGATTCGCTGCGAGGTCTCGGGGGGAGGGTGAGCATGGAGACCGAGTCGGAGCCGTATGTCCGTCTTGCGTCCCTGCGACAGCTGCACCAGGTCATGGCCGACATGAACACGGCACGCAGCCTGGCGGACACACTGCAGACCGTCGCGGACGGCGCCGTGTCCGCCCTCGGCTACGAGATGGCGGCCGTCAACCTGGTACGCCAGGACGGCGATCTCGTGGTCGCCGCCTTCTCCGGCAACTCCGCCGCCGAGGCCCTGATCACCGGCCGGGCCGGCTCGCGGGAGTCCTGGGACCGGCGGCTGGGCATGGGCGAACGCTGGGGCGACCTCGTCTTCATACCGCACACCGAGGGCTGGGTCCTCGACGACGACGACGTCCCCCAGTGGTACACCGACGGGCCCGAGCCGCGCTTCCAGGACGAGTGGCACCCCTCCGACCGGCTCTTCGCGCCCATGTACACCCCCGGCGTGCAGGGCACCACCTGCGGCGAACTGCTCGGCGTCATATCCGTCGACCGGCCGCGCAACGGCCGCCGCCCCGGCGCCTGGGGCCGCGAGGCCCTCCAGATGTACGCCTTCCAGGCCGCCATCGCGATCAGCAACGCCCGCCTGCGCGCCAACATGCAGCGCGCCCTGGTCCGGCTGGAACGCGAGCAGCAGGCCCTGCGCGCCAGCGAGGAATCCTTCCGGCAGGCCTTCGAGTACGCCCCCTCCGGCATGGCCATCGCCGAGATGGGCGGCGACCAGCACGGCCGCATCCTGCGCACCAACGACGCCCTGTGCCGGCTGCTCGGCCGGCCCGCCTCCGCGATGCGCCGCTACTCCTTCGCCGACCTCGTCCACCCCGAGGACGTCGGCACCCTGCTGCGGACCTCCGCGGAGGGCGGCCGGGCGGAACTGCGGCTGGGCCGCCGCGACGGCACCTACGTCTGGGTGTCCCTGCGCAACAGCGTCGTCGCCGACGCCGCCGACGGCCCCCGCTTCCTGCTCACCCACGTCGAGGACATAGAGGAGCGCAAGCGGCGCGAGCTCCAGCTCGCCCACCGCGCCTCCCACGACTCGCTGACCGGCCTGCCCAACTCCGCCGAACTGCGCTCGCGGCTGTCCGCCCGGCTGTGCCGGCGCCCCGCGCACGCCGGCGCGCTGGAGTCCCTGGACGCGGCCTACGGCCACCCCGCCTTCGACGCCCCCGCGGACCACGGCTTCGACTTCACGCCGGGCGCGGAGGGCTTCGACGCCTACGACCACCATGTGCACACCGTCGCCCCCGAGGAAGGCCGCGACGACGGCACCAAGGGCCTCGCGGTCCTCTTCTGCGACCTCGACGGCTTCAAGTCGATCAACGACCGGTTCGGGCACAACGCGGGCGACGCGGTGCTCATCGAGGTCGCGCGGCGGCTGAGCAACGGCGTCCGGGACGGCGACACGGTCGCCCGGCTCGGCGGCGACGAGTTCGTGATCCTCGCCGACGGTCTCGGCCGGGCCGACGCCCAGGACCTCGCCGTACGGCTGCGCAACGAGATCATCCAGCCGATCCGCGCCGAGGGCCGGGCCGTCCGGGTGGGCGCGAGTTTCGGCATCGGCTGGGCGCACTGCGGGATGACGGCGGACGAGGTGCTGAAGTCCGCTGACGAGCGGATGTACGTAGAGAAACGATCTCGTCCCAAACAGCACCGTCGCGCTGGATGATGCGCAGGTCAGCGAGTTGATGCGGTCCGAGTCACCTGTTTGGGCCAGCGAGAGCGGGTAGGCTCGCCATTCCACACCCGTACCGCATCCGACCGCATCTGTTGAGGAGTACCAAGGGATGACGCCCGGCGACAACGGCGCGAGCACGCCCGAGGACGACGACCCGTTCGGCTACCTGTACGCAGACGGCCAGGCCCGGGGAGCCCAGCCGCCGTCCGGCGGTTACGGCTACCCGAACTCGGTCAGCAGGGTGCGCGCGGTCGGCGAGCGCAGCTACGGCGCGCAGCAGGCGACGTACGGCCAGGGCGTCCCCCAGCAGGGCGCCCACGGCCAGCCGAACGCCCACTACCAGGCCCCGGAGACGCTCCCGGGCGGCGCCCCGGCCTCCCACCGCCCCGCGGCCCCCGCGCCCGGCCGTCGCGGCCCCAACACCAAGGGCCTGCTGATCGGCGCGATCGCCGTGGTCGCCGCGGTCGTCATCGGCATCGGCGTCGCGATGATCAACGGCAACACGGGCGACGACAACTCCGGCAACGAGGCCGGCTCCACCCCGACCCAGTCCCAGACCAGCAGCCCGAGCCCGTCGGGCAGCGGTTCGGCGGCCCCGGGCGAGCTGCCGAAGTCGGACGCGAGCGCGCTCCAGCTGGCCGGCGGTGCGACCAAGGCGACGGACGTGCAGGGCGCACGGGCGGCCGGCGGCACCTATGTGGGCGGCCTGAACACGGTGGGCGCCTCGGTGACCTGGACCGTCGACATCCCCGAGGAGGGCGCGTACACCCTCCTCGCGCGGTACAACAACCCGGGTGAGAACCAGTCGATGACCCTCACCGTCAACGGTCAGAAGTACGGCAGCGGGTTCAACTTCGCCAACTGGACGCACCTGTCCGACCCGGCGAAGGCGTGGACCGAGAGCTACGCCTACCCGACGCTGAACAAGGGCTCCAACACCATCTCCCTGTCCTGCCAGCCGGGCGACAAGTGCGACGTCCTCCTGGACCAGCTCTGGCTGAAGAAGGGCAAGGTCGGCCGGGGCTAGGCCGCGCTGACCGCCCCGGTCACCGCCACCCGTTCCCGCAGCTCCTCGTAGGCCGCCCGGTCGAACTCGCCCGCCACGGGGGACCGCACCGTCGCCGCCGACAAGGCGACCGCGCGGGTGAGGCGGTCCGGCCAGGGGAGGTGTTCCGCCAGGCCGGACAGCAGGCCCGCCACCGCCGAGTCGCCCGCGCCGGTGGGGTTGCCGAACTCGGGGGCCGGCGGAGTGGCGCGCCAGCGGCCCTCGGGGGTGACGGCGAGCAGGCCGTCCGGGCCGAGGGAGGCGACCACCGTGCGGGCGCCGCGGCGCCGGGCGTCCTGGGTGGCGCGCAGCGGGTCGTGGGAGCCGGTGAGTTCGGCCAGTTCGTCGGCGTTCGGCTTGATGATGTCCGGGCGGGCCGCGACGCCCCGGCGCAGCGGTTCGCCGCTCGTGTCCAGCAGCACCGGCACACCGGCGGACCGGGCCGTGCGGACCAGGTTCGCGTACGCGCCGACCGGGACCCCCGGGGGCAGGCTGCCGCACAGGGCCACCGCCGAGGCGCCGCCCAGCAGTTCCTCGTAGCGGTCGAGGAAGGCGCCCCACTCGGCCGGCGCGATCTGCGGGCCGGGCTCGTTCAGCTGGGTCGTGTCACCCGCCAGTTCGTCGGCCACGGCTATCGTGCGCCGGGTCGCCCCGGCGACCGGCACCAGCGCGTCCGTCAGTCCGGGCGTGCCGGCCAGCCCGTCGCGTACCGCCCGGCCGGTCCCGCCGCCCGCGAAGCCGGTGACCGTCACCTCGTGGCCGAGCGCGGCCAGCACCCGGGCCACGTTGACGCCCTTGCCGCCGGGCCGTTCGGCCACCTCGGAGACGCGGTGCGAGGCATGCGGCCGCAGCGACCGAACGCGATAGGTGATGTCGAGAGCGGTGTTCAGCGTGACCGTGAGGATCACCCGGGCCGACCTCCCTCGAAGTCCGTGCGGCTGTCTCGGTTTCCGGGGCTTCGATCATGCCAAAGAGACGGCGGCCGGCCCAGTGCGCGGGTCGGCCTCCGTCTCCTCGACACCGGTACGGATCAGGGCAGTTGGGGCGCTACCACCCATTCGCCCTGCCGCATCACGCCCTTCAGCGCGAAGTCCGCGTCCAGCAGGACCAGGTCGGCGTCCTTGCCGGGCTCCAGGGACCCGACGCGGTCGGAGAGGCCGAGCAGCCGGGCCGGGTTGGCCGACAGGGCGGTCACGGCGTCCTCCACCGACAGCTTGTCGACGGTCACCGCCCGCTGGAACGCGCGGTCCAGCGTCAGCGTGGAGCCCGCGATCGAACCGCCCTCCACCAGCCGGGCCACGCCCTCGCTGACCTCGACCTCCAGCGGGCCGAGCATGTAGCGCCCGTCGCCGGTGCCGGCCGCGTCCATCGCGTCGGTGATGAACGCCACCCGCTCGGCGCCCGCGTGATGGAACGCCAGCTCCAGCGCGGCGGGGTGCAGGTGGACGCCGTCGTTGATCAGCTCGACCGTGACCCGCTCGTCCTCCAGCAGGGCGGCGATCGGGCCGGGCGAGCGGTGGTTGAGGGCGGGCATGGCGTTGAAGAGGTGGGTGGCGACGGTGGCGCCCGCGTCGATCGCCGCGGACGTCTGCTCGTAGGAGGCGTCCGTGTGCCCGATCGCCGCGATCACGCCGTGCTCGGCGAGCAGCCGTACGGAGTCGATGCCGCCCGGCAGCTCGGCCGCGAGGGTGACCATCCTCGCCTTGCCGCGCGCCGCGTCGATCAGCTTGCGGACCTCGGCCGGGTCCGGGTCGCGCAGCAGCTTCTCGGAGTGCGCGCCCTTGCGGCACGGCGAGATGAACGGCCCCTCGAAGTGGATGCCCGCGATGTCGCCCTGCTCGGCCAGCTCGCTCAGCAGGCCGGCCTGACGCACCAGCAGGTCCATCTCGTCGGTGACGGTGGAGGCGACGAGGGTGGTGGTGCCGTGGCGGCGGTGCGTGTGGATGGCGGTGAGGATCTGCTCGGCGGTGCCGGAGAAGGAGGCTCCGCCTCCGCCGTGGTTGTGGAGGTCCACGAAGCCGGGGACGAGCCAGTGGCCGGTGACGTCGACGACTTCGGCGCCGGCCGGGGCGGTACCGGCGATGCGCTTGCCGTCGACGGCCACCTGGCCGTTCTTCACCGTTCCGGTGGGGAGCACCACGTTCGCGCCGGTGAGCAGCTGCGGGCCGGTGGGGGTCGGCCGCGCCCCCGACGGGGCGCCGTGCCTGCCCGGAGTTTCCCGCTCGGTTGCCATCAGGTGCTTACCTCCGGAGTCGTAGAAGTGGCTGTCAGCAGGTCCTGCGCGAGCAGCCCCGCGCCCAGGCAGCCGGCCGCGTCGCCCAGCGCCGCCGGGACGATCGCCGGCAGTTTCTGGAAGGTGACCCGGTGCCGGACGGCGTCCCGCAGGGGCTGGAACAACACTTCCCCCGCCTCGGCCAGGCCGCCACCGATGATCAGCGTGCGGGGGTCCAGCAGGGTGAGGGCGGTGACCAGCCCGTCGGCGAGCGCGTCCACCGCCTCCCGCCAGACCCGGACGGCGTTCGGGTCACCGGACGCGACGGCGCGGGCGCAGTCCGCCGCGTCCGCCCCGGGGTCGCCGCAGGCCGCCGCCCAGGCCTCGCTGACGGCGGACGCGGAGGCGTACCGCTCCAGGCAGCCGCGCTGCCCGCAGGGGCAGAGCGTGCCCCCGGGGCGCACGACGATGTGGCCGATCTCGCCCGCGAAGCCGTGCGCGCCGGCCTCGACCCGGCCGTCGATGCCGATGGCACCGGCGATCCCGGTGCCCAGCGGCACGAACAGGAACCGGTCCGCGCCCCGGCCCGCGCCGATGCGGCCCTCCGCGAGGCCGCCGGTGCGGACGTCGTGGCCGAGGGCGACGGGCACCCCGAGCCGGTCGGTGAGCAGGTCCCGCAGCGGGACGTCCCGCCAGCCGAGGTTGGCGGCGTAGACGGCGGTGCCGGTCGTCTCGTCGACGATGCCGGGGACGGCGATGCCGGCCGCTCCGGCGGGCTCGCCGAGGTGCTCGACGCCGTACGCGCGCAGTTCGGCGGCGAAGTCGAGGATGCCCGCGAGCACCGCCTCCGGGCCGCGCTCGCGGCCGGTGGCGCGGCGGGCGCGGTGGAGCAGCCCGCCGTCGTCGCCGACCAGGGCGGCCTTCATCCCGGTACCGCCCACGTCGAGGGCGATGACATGTCTCACCACGGGCCTAGTGTGGCCCTCCCACCCGCGAGAGGTCTAGTCCACTCACGTGGTGTAGACCTTATGTGTCCACATATTGAACCGTCAGACAGCAGGGTTGGGGATTGAGCGTGCGTCGGCGTACGGCAGGAACGATCGCGGTGGTGTCCGCACTGGGCATGACGGCGGTCCTCGGCGGCTGCGGGAGTACGGGCTCCTCCGACGTGACCCTCAGGCTCGTCGCCGCCGACTACGGCGACTCCGCCGCCAACAGCTCCAGGAAGTACTGGGACGCCCTGGTCAAGGAGTACGAGAAGCAGCACCCGGACGTGAAGGTGGAGGTCAGCGTCTACTCCTGGAACGACGTCGACCGCAAGGTCAAGGAGATGGTCGACGCCGGCCACGCCCCGGACATGGCCCAGATCGGCGCCTACGCCGACTACGCCGCCGCCGGCAAGCTCTACCCGGTCTCCGACCTGCTCTCCATACGCACCCAGGCGGACTTCCTCTCCCCGCTCTCCGACGCCGGGCAGTGGAAGCACACGCAGTACGGCATCCCGTTCGCCGCCTCCACGCGCGTGCTCTTCTACAACAAGACCCTGTTCGCCAAGGCCAACCTGACGGCGCCCACCACCTGGGACGAGCTGGCCGCCGACGCCAGGGCGCTCAAGGCGCAGGGCGTGCAGTACCCGTACGCGCTGCCCCTCGGCCCCGAGGAGGCCCAGGCCGAGACCATGCAGTGGCTGCTCAGCGGCGGCAACGGCGGCAGCGGCTACACCGACGACGTCGGCACCTACACCATCGACTCCGCCACGAACGTCGAGACCTTCACCTGGCTCAAGGACGAGCTGGTCGGCAAGGGCCTGACCGGCCCGGTCGCCCCCGGCAAGCTGAACCGGGCCGCCGCGTTCGCCGCGTTCGCCGACGGCCGGGTCGGCATGGTCAACGGCCACCCCACGCTCATCCAGCAGGCGGCCAAGAAGGGCGTGAAGTTCGGCACGGTGCCGATGCCCGGCCGCACCGGCAGGGCCAGGGCCTCCATGGGCGTCGCCGACTGGATGATGGGCTTCAGGCAGAACGGGCACGCCGAGCAGATCGGCGACTTCCTGGACTTCGCCTACAACGAGAAGAACGTCCTCGAGTTCTCCCGCGAGTACGGGCTGCTGCCGGTCACCAGCTCCGCGTCCAACACCATGGCGGCGTCGGACGCCTCCGCCGACAAGGCCCTGCGCCCCTTCCTGGAGCAGCTGCCGACCTCGGAGCTGTACCCCGTCGGCAAGACCTCCTGGGCGGCGGTCAGCGCGGCCGTGAAGCAGAACATCGGCCAGGCGGTCGCCCCCGGCGGCAGCCCCGCCGGTGTCCTGACCCGCCTGCAGTCGGCGGCCCTGGCGGCCGACAGCAGCAGCGTGAACTGAAGCCCGCTGTCGGTGCCCGCCGCTACCGTGGCAGGCATGGAACTGGGCACCCGCGAGCAAGCGGTCCTCGCGCTGGAGCGCCGGGCCTTCCCCGGCCCCGGCGCGAAGGAACGCGCGATACGGGAGGAGCTGGACCTGTCCCCCGTCCGCTACTACCAGCTCCTCAACGCCCTCCTGGACGACGAGCGGGCCCTGGCCCACGACCCGGTGACGGTCAACCGCCTGCGCCGGATCCGCGAGACGAGACGCGCGGAACGCTGACCTTCCGCACGCCCCGGCGGGGGACCGGAGCCGGACCCCGGGGCGTGCGGCGCCGGCCCAGGCGTGAGCCGCCCCGAGCTGGATAGTGTCGCGGTATGGACGCTATGGACGCTCTGCCGACCCCGCGCACCCAAGCCGGCCAGGACGGCCTCGCCGCCCTGCTCGCGCAGCCCCGCACCGCCCTGGTCGGCCTGGACTTCGACGGCACGCTGGCCCCGATCGTCGCCGACCCCGAGCAGGCCCGCGCCCACCCCGGGGCCGTGCCCGCCCTCGCCGCCCTCGCCCCCGAGATCGCCTCCGTCGCCGTGATCACCGGCCGCCCGCCCGAGGTCGCGGTCCGCTACGGCGGCTTCGCCGGCGTCCCCGGCCTGGAGCACCTCACCGTCCTCGGCCACTACGGCGCCGAGCGCTGGGACGCGGCCACCGGCGAGCTGACCGCCCCGCCCCCGCACCCCGGCGTGGCCGCCGCCCGCGCCGAACTGCCGGGCCTGCTGGAGCGCGCCGGAGCGGGGGAGGGCACGTGGATCGAGGAGAAGGGCCGGGCGCTGGCGGTGCACACCCGCCGCGCCCCCGATCCGCGGGCCGCGTTCGAGGCCCTGCGCGCCCCCCTCGCCGACCTCGCCACCCGCCACGGCCTGATCGTCGAGCCCGGCCGGATGGTCCTGGAACTGCGCCCGCCGGGCATGGACAAGGGCGTGGCCCTCCTGGACCACGCCCGCGCCGTCCGGGCCGGCTGTGTCGTCTACGCCGGCGACGACCTGGGCGACCTCCCCGCCTTCGCCGCGATCGAGAAGCTGCGCACCAACGGCGTCCCCGGCCTGCTGGTGTGCAGCGGCAGCACGGAGGTCACGGAACTGGCGGACCGGGCCGATCTGGTGGTCGACGGCCCGGAGGGGGTCGTGGGCCTGCTGCGGGCGCTGGCCGCTCAGCTCGGCCGGGGGTCCAGCGCCGCCAGCTGATCGAGGAACCACCGGGCCGGCGGCAGCGCGGTCGCGGCGGCGGCCAGCCGCTTCGAGCGCTCCGCCCGCGCGTCCGCCGGCAGGCTCAGCGCCTCGTGCAGGGCCCGTGCCGTGCCCGCGATGTCGTACGGGTTCACCACGAAGGCGTCCTCGCCCAGCTCCTCGTACGCCCCCGCCTCCCGCGACAGCACCAGCGCGCAGCCCTCGTCGGAGACGACCGGGACCTCCTTGGCGACCAGGTTCATGCCGTCCCGGATGGGGTTCACCAGCGCCACGTCGGCCAGCCGGTAGGCGGCGAGGGAGCGGGCGAAGTCGTCCTTCACGTGCAGCACGACCGGGGTCCAGCCGGCCGTGCCGTACCGCTCGTTGATCTCGTCCGCGACCCGCCGCACCTCGGCGGTGTACTCCCGGTACACGGCGAGGTCCTGCCGGGACGGGTACGCGAAGGCCACGTGGACGACCTTCTCCCGCCACTCGGGGTGGTCCTCCAGCAGCTGCTCGTAGGCCAGCAGCCCGCGCACGATGTTCTTGGACAGCTCGGTCCGGTCCACCCGGACGATCGTCTTCCGGCCCGCTCCGATCTCCGCCCGCAGCGCCGCCATCCGCTCGTCCACGTCCGGCTCGTGCGCCCGCTCGCGCAGGAAGTCCGCGTCCGCGCCCAGCCCGTGCACCCCGATCCGGGTGCCGGAGGGGATGCCCGGCCCCAGCACCGCGTGGCAGCAGTCCGTGAACGCGTCCGCCCACCGCCGGGTGAGGAACGCCGCCCGGTCCGCGCCCAGGATGCCGCTGAGCAGCTCGGCCGCGATGTCGTCGGGAAGGAGCCGGAAGTAGTCCGGCGGCGCCCACGGGGTGTGCGAGAAGTGGCCGATGCGCAGGTCGGGCCGGAGCTGGCGAAGCATCCGCGGGGCCAGGGCCAGGTGGTAGTCCTGGATCAGCACGGCCGCGCCCTCGGCCGCCTCCTCGGCCAGCGCCTCGGCGAACGCCCGGTTGTAGGCCTCGTACGACGCCCACTGCCGCCGGAAACCGGCGTCGAAGACCGGCTCCAGCGGGGTCTGGTACAGCATGTGGTGGACGAACCAGAGCACCGAGTTGGCGATGCCGTTGTACGCCTCGGCGTGCACGGCCGCGTCGATGTCGAGCATCCGCACGCGCTGCCCGCCGGTCTCCTCGGCCGGCAGCAGCCCGCCGGCCGCGCGCCGGACGGCCGCCCGGTCGCCGTCGCCCAGCGCGGCGCACACCCACACCGAGCCCGCGTCGGAGCCGATGGCGGACAGTCCCGAGACCAGCCCGCCGCCGCCCCGCCGGGCGTGCAGCGAGCCGTCCTCGCCCACCTGATAGGAGACCGGGCCGCGGTTCGACGCGACCAGCACCTGAGCCTTCTGAGCAGCATCGAGCGTGGAAGCCATACGCCTCAACCTAGCCCGGCCCCCAACCGCTCAAACGTACGGCCCGCCCGGCGGACGGACCGTGTACGGCCCGTTCACGCCACCTTGCGCTCGGCGTACTCCGCGATCTCCGCCATGGGCGGCCGCTCCTCGGTGTCCACCGAGTAGGTGCGCGGCTCGAACCCCTCCTCCCCCCGCTCGAACTGGGTCAGCGCGGGCCGGATCAGATGGCCGCGGGCCAGCCGGAGCTGGGCGGTGCGGTAGATCGCGGCGGCCATCCGGCCGAGCGCCTGACCGTCCTGGTGCCGGTGCCTGCGCACGCCCACGTCGACCTGGGCCAGCGCGTCCAGGCCCACCAGGTGCAGCGCGTCCACCAGCATGCCCAGCTCCACGCCGTAGCCGACGGGGAAGGGCAGCTGTTCCAGCAGGGTGCGGCGGGCCGCGTACTCGCCGCCCAGCGGCTGCACGAACCCGGCCAGCCGCGGCCAGTGCATGTTCAGCAGCGGGCGGGCCATGAGCTCGGTGACCCGGCCGCCCTGCCCGGCACTGCCGCCGAGCGGGCGGTCGTACATCGCCTTGACCAGGTCGACGTCCGGGTCGGTGAGCAGCGGGCCGACGATCCCGGAGACGAAGTCGGAGGAGAACTCCCTGAGGTCCGCGTCGATGAAGCAGACGATGTCCCCGCCGGTCACCAGCAGCGACCGCCACAGCACCTCGCCCTTGCCGGGGACGGCCGGGAGGCGCGGCAGGATGGTGTCGCGGTGGACGACCCGGGCGCCGGCGCGCGCGGCGACCTCGGAGGTGCGGTCGGTGGAGCCCGAGTCGACGACCACCAGCTCGTCGACGAGCGGCACCCGCTCCATGAGGTCGCGGCGGACGACCGCGACGATGTCGCCGACGGTCTCCTCCTCGTTGAGCGCGGGCAGCACGACACTGACGGTCTGGCCCGTGCGCTGCTTGGCGGCGAGGATCTGGTGCAGCGGCCGGTCGGCCACGGACCAGGACCGGGTGGTCAGCCAGCGCTCGACTTCTTCCAGCACAGTCTGCGGCTCCTCACTCGTGTCTCGCGGTTCGGACGACTATCTCAACTGTCCCTGCCGTCGGTTACAGTCTTGAACAACGCCGATGACCATCGCATGTCGGGGGTCGCGTGCGTTCCACAACCGCATACCGCTCATCCAGAGGGGCAGAGGGACACGGCCCGGTGAAGCCCCGGCAACCCCCCTGACCGGACTCGTTCGCGCGAGGCTCACGGCCAGGGAAGGTGCCAATTCCGTCTCACGGCGAGGTGCGCCGTGAGGAAGATGAGGAGAAAGGGCCTCGCCTCCATGGCTGTGCAGACAGTTGCCACCACCAGCGAATCCACCGTCGACCTCGGCCCCGCCGCGGCCCTGAGCTGTCGCGAGTGCGGCCACCGGGTGCCGCTCGGCCCGGTCTTCGCCTGCGAGGAGTGCTTCGGCCCGCTGGAGATCGCCTACGACTTCTCCGCCTACGACACCGAGGACCTGCGCCGCCGCATCGAGGCGGGCCCCGCGAACATCTGGCGCTACGCGCCCCTGCTGCCGGTCCCGGCGGACGTCGCCGGCAAGCCGAACATCAACCCCGGCTGGACCAAGCTCGTCAAGGCCGACAACCTGGCCCGCGAGCTGGGCGTGACCGGCGGTCTGTACGTCAAGGACGACTCCGGCAACCCGACCCACTCCTTCAAGGACCGGGTCGTGGCCCAGGCCCTGGAGGCCGCCCGCGCCTTCGGCTTCACCACCCTGTCCTGCTCCTCGACCGGCAACCTGGCCGGCGCCGTCGGCGCCGCCGCCGCCCGCGCCGGCTTGCGCTCCTGCGTGTTCATCCCGCACGACCTGGAGCAGGGCAAGATCGTCATGGCCGCGGTCTACGGCGGTGAACTCGTCGGCATCGAGGGCAACTACGACGACGTGAACCGCTTCTGCTCCGAGCTGATCGGCGACCCGGCCGGCGAGGGCTGGGGCTTCGTCAACGTCAACCTGCGGCCGTACTACGCGGAGGGCTCCAAGACCCTGGCGTACGAGATCTGCGAGCAGCTCGGCTGGCGGCTGCCGGACCAGATCGTGGTCCCGATCGCCTCCGGCTCCCAGCTCACGAAGATCGACAAGGGGCTCCAGGAGCTGATCAAGCTGGGGCTGGTCGAGGACAGGCCGTACAAGATCTTCGGTGCCCAGGCCGAGGGCTGCTCCCCGGTCTCGACCGCCTTCAAGGCCGGCCACGACGTCGTACGGCCCCAGAAGCCGAACACCATCGCCAAGTCGCTGGCCATCGGCAACCCGGCCGACGGGCCGTACGTCCTGGACATCGCGCGCCGCACCGGCGGTGCCGTGGAGGACGTGACGGACGAGCAGGTCGTGGACGCGATCAAGCTGCTCGCGCGGACCGAGGGCATCTTCGCGGAGACCGCCGGCGGCGTGACGGTCGGCGTCACCCGCAAGCTGCTGGAGGCGGGCGTGCTGGACCCGGCGAAGACGACGGTCGTCCTGAACACCGGTGACGGCCTGAAGACCCTGGACGCGGTGGCCGGGACCGGCCTCACCGCCACCATCCGCCCGACCCTGGACTCCTTCCGCGAGGCCGGCCTCGCATGACAGGCCCCGCCGTACCCGTGAACCCGACCGGAGGTCCGACCGCATGAGCGTGACCGTTCGCATCCCCACCATCCTGCGCACCTACACCGGCGGGCAGGCCGAGGTCGCCGCCGAGGGCGCGACGCTCGGCGAGGTCATCGCCGACCTGGAGAAGAACCACACGGGCATCGCCGCGCGCGTCCTGGACGACCAGGGCAAGCTGCGCCGGTTCGTCAACGTGTACGTCAACGACGACGACGTCCGCTTCGAGCAGGGCCTGGACACGGCGACCCCCGAGGGGGCCGGCGTCTCGATCATCCCGGCGGTCGCCGGCGGCTGAGCCGCGGATCCGCCCGCTCATTACCTTCGGTAACCGCGATTACCGGCTGTTCGCCCGATTGCCCCCTCCGTGAGAGAAGCGGAGGGGGCAATTCTGTGTGATTGAGCGCGGTAGAGTTGGGGAACGCGGTCGCGGCCTCCGGGTCGCGGGCCCTGCGTTCCATGCCGCCCGCCCGACAAGAAGTAGCCAAAGTGTGTGGGTTGTCTGCGGCTTTTGTGGCTTTTATGGGGCCCGACTTGCCCTGAATTCCGATGAATTCTCACTACATTCCGGACCGCTCGCGTCCAGAATTCTCGTCCGATTGACCTGTTGCAGACGGCAGTTGGACAGATACATTCAGCCGCGGTCGACGCGTTCCGGCGCACGCCCCCGACCAATTGGGGGGTGAGGTCTGACCCGGGTCCGCGAAGTGTGGATCTGTGCAAGGGCCAGTAATAGGGGAGTTAGGCATGGCTCAGGGCACCGTCAAGTGGTTCAACGCGGAGAAGGGGTACGGCTTCATCGCGGTCGACGGTGGTGCGGACGTCTTCGTCCACTACAGCGCGATTCAGATGGACGGCTACCGCACCCTGGAAGAGGGCCAGCGGGTCGAGTTCGAGATCTCGCAGGGCCAGAAGGGTCCGCAGGCCGACATGGTTCGCGTCACCGCCTGAACGTCTCTTGTCCGAAGGGCCCGCACCTCGCAGAGGGTGCGGGCCCTTCGCCGTGCCCCGGTTCCGCTGTTCGCGTGCGGCTGACGGGGGGCTCCCACCCGCCCAGGCGCTTGCACTCGACCATGCCGAGTGCTAATCATTGGCGTTAGCACTCTGAAGGTGAGAGTGACAGCGAAGGACCGGGTCGGTGAGGCCCGCGGGCCGGGTGGGGCAAGGAACCACGAGGCGCGCGAGCCGTCCGTCGCGGGCGCGGGCGCGGTCCGAAGGAATCACCCCCAGTCCTGGAGGGACCACTTCACATGGCCAAGATCATCGCGTTCGACGAGGAGGCGCGGCGCGGCCTCGAGCGCGGCATGAACCAGCTCGCGGACGCCGTGAAGGTGACGCTCGGCCCCAAGGGCCGCAACGTCGTCCTCGAGAAGAAGTGGGGCGCCCCCACGATCACCAACGATGGTGTCTCCATCGCCAAGGAGATCGAGCTCGAGGACCCGTACGAGAAGATCGGCGCCGAGCTGGTCAAGGAAGTCGCCAAGAAGACGGACGACGTCGCCGGTGACGGTACGACCACCGCGACCGTGCTCGCCCAGGCCCTGGTCAAGGAGGGCCTGCGCAACGTCGCCGCCGGTGCCAACCCGATGGCTCTGAAGCGCGGTATCGAGAAGGCCGTCGAGGCCGTCTCCGCCGCCCTGCTGGAGCAGGCGAAGGACGTCGAGACCAAGGAGCAGATCGCCTCCACCGCGTCCATCTCCGCCGCCGACACCCAGATCGGCGAGCTGATCGCCGAGGCCATGGACAAGGTCGGCAAGGAAGGCGTCATCACCGTCGAGGAGTCCAACACCTTCGGTCTGGAGCTCGAGCTCACCGAGGGCATGCGCTTCGACAAGGGCTACATCTCCGCCTACTTCGCGACCGACATGGAGCGCATGGAGGCGGTGCTGGAGGACCCGTACATCCTCATCGCCAACTCCAAGATCTCCTCGGTCAAGGACCTGCTCCCGCTGCTGGAGAAGGTCATGCAGTCGGGCAAGCCGCTGCTGATCATCGCCGAGGACGTCGAGGGCGAGGCCCTGTCGACCCTGGTCGTCAACAAGATCCGCGGCACCTTCAAGTCCGTCGCCGTCAAGGCCCCGGGCTTCGGTGACCGCCGCAAGGCCATGCTCGGCGACATCGCCATCCTCACGGGCGGCGAGGTCATCTCCGAGGAGGTCGGCCTCAAGCTGGAGAACGCGACCCTGGACCTCCTGGGCCGCGCCCGCAAGGTCGTCATCACCAAGGACGAGACCACCATCGTCGACGGTGCCGGCTCCTCCGAGCAGGTCAACGGCCGTGTGAACCAGATCCGCACCGAGATCGAGAACAGCGACTCGGACTACGACCGCGAGAAGCTGCAGGAGCGCCTGGCGAAGCTCGCCGGCGGTGTCGCGGTCATCAAGGCCGGTGCCGCCACCGAGGTGGAGCTCAAGGAGCGCAAGCACCGCATCGAGGACGCCGTCCGCAACGCGAAGGCGGCCGTCGAGGAGGGCATCGTCGCCGGTGGTGGCGTGGCCCTGCTCCAGGCCTCCCAGGTCTTCGAGAAGCTGGAGCTGGAGGGTGACGAGGCGACCGGCGCCAACGCCGTGCGCATCGCCCTGGAGGCCCCGCTGAAGCAGATCGCCGTCAACGCCGGCCTCGAGGGCGGCGTCGTGGTGGAGAAGGTGCGCAACCTGACCCCGGGTCACGGCCTGAACGCCGCGACCGGCGAGTACGTCGACCTGGTCGCCGAGGGCATCATCGACCCGGCGAAGGTGACCCGTTCCGCGCTGCAGAACGCCGCCTCCATCGCCGCGCTGTTCCTCACCACCGAGGCCGTCATCGCCGACAAGCCGGAGAAGGCCGCGGCCCCGGCCGGCGGCGGCATGCCGGGCGGTGACATGGACTTCTGATCGACCTGACGGCCGATCGCTCGTCCTGCGGACCGAGGGCGGCACTCCCAGCTACCGGCTGGGGGTGCCGCCCTCGGCGTTTCCCGGGACCGGCGGAGAGTGTCCGGTATCACGTGAGCGAAACGGAGACCGGTCCGGTACACGGGCCGGTGGGGTGTTTACTTAAGACGCTGCAACAATGCGTGCGCACATACCAACCGGTTCACCCCGTCGACTCACGAGGAGCCCCCCACGTGACCGTGACCACGCCCGCCGCCTCGCGCGCGGCCCGCGTCCTGTCCCGCCCCGTCAGGCTGAACGGCCTCACCGTCCCGAACCGCATCGTGATGGCGCCCATGACCCGCATGTTCTCGCCGGGCGGCGTCCCGGGCGAGGACGTCCGCTCGTACTACGCCCGCCGGGCCGCCGCCGGTGTCGGCCTCATCGTCACCGAGGGCACGTACGTCGGCCACGAGTCGGCCGGCAACAGCGCGCGCGTCCCGCGCTTCCACGGCGAGGAGCAGCTGGCGGGCTGGGCGAAGGTCGCCGAGGACGTGCACGCGGCCGGCGGCACGATCGTCCCGCAGCTGTGGCACATCGGCATGGTCCGCAAGCAGGGCGACGCCCCCTTCCCGGACGCGCCCGCCGTCGGCCCCTCCGGCCTGGAGGCCGCCGGCGCCGAGCCCACCGGCAAGGCGATGACGCAGTCGGACGTGGACGACGTCGTCGCCGCGTTCGCCGAGGCCGCTGCCGCCGCCGAGCGCATCGGCTTCGACGGCGTGGAGCTCCACGGCGCCCACGGCTACCTCCTCGACCAGTTCCTGTGGGCGGGCACCAACCGCCGCACCGACGCGTACGGCGGCGACCCGGTGGCCCGCACCCGGTTCTCCGCCGAGATCGTCGCCGCCGTGCGGGCGGCGGTGTCGCCGGACTTCCCGGTCCTCTTCCGCTACTCGCAGTGGAAGCAGCAGGACTACACCGCCCGGCTCGCCGAGACCCCCGAGGAGCTGGAGGCCATCCTCACCCCGCTCGCGGAGGCCGGCGTCGACGCCTTCCACGCCTCCACCCGCCGCTACTGGCTGCCCGAGTTCGACGGCTCCGACCTGAACCTGGCCGGCTGGACGAAGAAGCTCACCGGCAAGCCCGTCATCTCCGTCGGCTCGGTCGGCCTCGACGGCGACTTCATCAACGCCTTCCAGGGCGAGGGCTCCCCGGTCAAGGGCATCGACAACCTCCTGGACCGCCTGGAGGCGGACGAGTTCGACCTGGTGGCCGTCGGCCGCGCGCTGCTCCAGGACCCCGAGTGGGCGGCCAAGGTGCTCTCCGACCGCTTCGACGAGCTGAAGCCGTACGACGCGGCGGCCCTGAAGACCCTGAGCTGACCGGGGTCCCCCCGGGGGGCGCCGGGGGCTAGAGGTTGCCCATCGGCTCGATGTCGACCCGCACCGGCGTCCCCCACACCCGCAGCACCTCGTAGTCGGTGAACTCGTGCACGAGCCGGTACGCCAGGGCGGGCCGGGAGCCGCGCCGCTGGGCGGCGAGGTACGCCTCCGCCTCGCGCCGGTCCCGCCTCGGCGTCCCGCACAGCTGCCACTCCTGGCCGTTCCACAGCTCCGGCAGCCACCGCTGCTGCGCCTGCGGCCGGTCACCGCGCACGCCGTACCGGGAGGGGGCGGTGGGCACCGGCTCGCCCGGCCGGGGCCTGCCGCCCTGGAACTCCGACCGCCGGGCGGCCCGGCGCCGGGTCTCGCACAGCAGGCACAGGTCGGGCGCGCTCTCGTCCACCGGTCCCTGCGGGTGCTCCGGGCAGCGGGTGGCGGGCGCGGCGGTGGTCACGGTGTCGTCCAGCAGGTCGAGGGCCCGCCGCAGGTCGTCCTTGATCTCGTGCAGCCGGGCGTCGGGCGTGTCGGCGGTCAGGGCGTCCCCGTGCTCCCCGAGCAGCCGGAGAGCCCGTCCGAGGGCGGTGAGCTGGGCGTGATTCATGTCGGTGGGTGCCTCCTTGCCTCCATGGTGCCCTGACCGCGCGGTCCGTCAGCGTGCCGCGTGGCCCAGCGCCGTGCGCAGATGGCCGCCGGACTCCGCCAGCAGGCGGGCCGCCGTCGGGCCGTCCACGCCGGCGAGGAGGGCCAGGATCGCGTGCTTCACCTCGCCGCCGGTCTGAGTGAGGGCCTTCTCGATGTCGGCGTCGCTCGCTCCGGTGGCCAGGGAGACGATCCGGTGGGAGCGGGCCCGGAGCTTGTCGTTGGAGGCGCGCACGTCGACCATCAGGTTCCCGTACGTCTTGCCGAGCCGGATCATCGTGATCGTCGAGAGCATGTTCAGCACCAGCTTCTGGGCCGTGCCCGCCTTCAGCCGGGTGGAACCGGTGATCAGCTCCGGCCCCACGACGACCTCGATGGGGTGCTCGGCCGCGGCGGCCAGCGCGCTGCCCGCGTTGCAGGCCAGGCCGATGGTCAGCGCACCGAGCGCGCGGGCGTGCTCGACGGCGCCGACGGCGTACGGGGTGCGGCCGGAGGCGGAGACGCCGACCACGGTGTCGTCCGGGGTGAGCTTCAGCGCGTCCAGGTCCCGGCGGGCCAGCTCCGCTGAGTCCTCCGCGCCCTCGACCGAGGTGACCATGGCCGCGGGACCGCCCGCGATCAGGCCGACGACCCGCTCGGGGTCGGTGTTGAAGGTGGGCGGGCACTCGGAGGCGTCCAGCACGCCCAGCCGGCCGGCGGTCCCGGCACCGGCGTAGACGAGCCGCCCGCCGCGGCCCATGCGCGCGGCGACCGCGTCGACGGCGGCGGCGATCCGGGGCAGCTGCGTCGCCACGGCGGCGGGCACGCCCGCGTCCTCGCCGTTCATCAGCCGCGCGATGTCGAGGGTGGGCAACCGGTCGATCTCGGCGAGTTCCGGGCGGAAGGCCTCGGTGGTCAGCGAGGCCAGCTGGTCGCGCAGGTCGAGGGAGGTCATGTCGTGCGAGGTCGTGTCGCGAGAGGTCATAGGGGGCGGCTCTCTCCGGTGACGTGTGAGGGGGGTGAACCTGGTGCGGTTCCTTCCTACCCCCTAGCGCGAACCGCTCCGGTGCCGGTGCGCCAACGCCTCGTAGGAGGCGGCCAGCGCGGGCGCCGCCGTCTCGTACGTCCGCTGCGCCACTCCCACGAACAGACAGTCCACGACCAGCAGCTGGCTCGTCCGGGAGGACATCGCGGCGGGCCGCAGCTCCGTCTCCCGTGACGTCGACGTCGTCAGCACGAGGTCGGCGTACTGCGTGACCGGCGAGTCCGGCCGCCCGGTGATGGCCACCGTCGTCGCCCCCCGCTCGAAGGCCACCCGGAGCGGTTCGATGACGTCCCCGGTGGACCCGGAGTGCGTGATCGCGAGGGCCACGTCACCCGAACGGAGCTGCACCGCGTTGGTCACCGCGAGGTGCGGGTCGCTGTGCGCGTGGGCTATGAGCCCTATCCGCAGCAGCTTCTGGGTGAGGTCCTGGGCGACCAGCCCGGACGCCCCTATGCCGTACACGTCGGTGCGCCGGGCGGCGGCCAGCGCCGTGACGGCCGCGCCGAGCTGGACGGTGTCGAGTCCGGCGGCGGTGTCGGCGAGGGTCTGCTGCTCCTCGTAGGCGAGCTTGGTGACGACGTCGGCGATGGGGTCGTCCACCGCGATGTCCGTCGTGATCGCGGGCGCGCGCCCGGACTGCTGCTGGGCGGCGAGCCCGGCGAGGGCGAGGCGCAGGTCGCGGTAGCCCGGATAGCCGAGCAGCCGGGCGGTGCGGACGACCGTCGCCTCGCTGGTGCCGGTGAGTTCGGCGAGGCCCGTGACCGTGAGGGCGGCGCAGCCGGCCGGGTCACCGGCGACGGCCTCGGCGACGCGCTGCATGGACCGGGTCATGGACGGGGCGAGCGTGCGCACCTTGGCGGCGAGTGATCCGCCCGGACTGCCGAAAATTTCCTTCACGTCCTGGGTCACTCCTGAAAGATATTTTCGGTTCGGTGTCCTGGTCAAGAGTGCGCACAATGGGGGCATGGACCCCATCAGCCCCCTGGAGCAGTCACTGCACGCGGCCCGCGCCCTCGTGCTCGCGGATCTCGTCGCGGGAGACGTCGCGGAGGCCGACGTCGTCTCCCTGGTGGAGGACTCCATCGCCCAGCGGCGCTGGTGGGTCGAGCAGTGGCCGGACGGCGCCGCCTTCGTGGCCGGGCTGGTCGCCCAGGACGTGCAGGACGCGCTGCTGGAGCGGTACGGCCGCTGGCCGCTGTGCCCGGTCTGCGGCTCGGGCGACCCGCACGCGCTGGACGTGGAGCCGGAACTGGGCCCCGATCCGCACTGGGTGTGCCACAAGGCCGGCGTGAAGGTCTCGCCGGTGGGCTCGCTGGGGCCGGCCCTGCGCGGGACGACGTCCTCCTGAGGCGCCGGTGACCCTCTACATCGACCCGCCGACCTGGCCCGGCCACGGGCGCATGTGGTCGCACCTGGTCAGCGACGTGTCGTACGACGAACTCCACCTGTTCGCCGAGGGCCTGGGCATGCCCCGCCGGGCCTTCGACAGCGACCACTACGACGTCCCGTCCCACCGCTACGCGGACGCGGTGGCCGCGGGCGCGGTGCAGGTCAGCAGTCGCGAGGTGGTCCGCCTGCTGCACTCGGCCGGTCTGCGCAGGCGCAAGGGGCGTCAGGCCCGGCGGACGTAGAGCCGCAGCCCGGCCTCGGTGTCGTCCTCGTCGTGGGCCGTGCGCTCCTCCTCCACGGTCGCGCGGGTGAAGCCCGCCCGGGTGACCACCCGTTGGGACGGCAGGTTGGCCGGTTCGATCGTGGCGATGACCGAGTCGACGTCGTCCCGGGCCAGCGCCCACTCGGTCAGCGTGCGCAGCGCCTCGGTCGCGTAGCCGTGGCCGCGGGCGCTGCCGACCAGGTCGTAGCCGATCTCCACCCGGCGCTCGTCGTCCGGCGCGCCGTGGAAGCCCATGCCACCCACCGCCCGGCCGTCCTCGGCCCGCACCAGGGCGAAGACCCCGAACTCGGGGCGGTGCACGCCGGCTTCGTACGCCTTCGTCAGATAGGAGCAGGCCTCCCGGGTGCCCTCGTACGGGCCGTCGTCCAGCCAGTCGAAGCCGCCGTCGCCGCCGAGGGCCAGATCGCGGGCGGCGGCCGGGCGGATGCCGGTGAGGGTGACGCGTCCGGCCGGCAGGACGAGGTTGTTGTACCAGGTCCAGTCGGTGACCGGGGCGCGGCCGGGCAGCTCGCCGCGGCCGGTCGCCCACAGCAGCGTCGGCCAGGGCGCGGGGCCGGGCTGGACGTGCGGGAAGAGCCGGGTCAGAACGGACTCGGCGAGTCCGGCGGGCGGTTCGTAGGGCAGGCCGAGGCCCCGGGCGATGTCGTGGGTGTGCAGCAGGGCCTCGGCGACGCCCATCGCGGCGTAGCCCTCGCCGTCGGCGCTGCCGAAGCGGGCGGGGTGGAAGGCGCGGACGCCGGGCGGGGTGGTGCGGACGGCGGCGGCCAGCAGGGCGCCGGTGGCCTCGATCACCTGGAGCAGGCCGGCGTTGTCGGTGCCCTCGGGGAGGGTGATGCGCAGCGGGAGGCGGTCCTGGGCGCGGGCGGCGAGGCGGCTCGCGTACGCGGCGAAGTCCTCGGCGATGTGAAAGGCCGTGGTACGGCAGCTCCACTCCAGACCGGCCGCGCCGACCGCGTCCCAGTCCCGGTCCAGCGCCGTGCGCAGGACCGCCGCGCAGCTCGCGACGGCCTCCTCCACCTGATCCCCGCTCATGGTCCGCATGCGCGCACAGTACGGCGGTGGTGTCCTCAGGTCGACAGCATTTCCAGCTCGGACGTGAGGTTGTAGCGGGCGGTGGCCTCCCAGTGCTCCTGCCCGTACGGGGTGCGGTACAGCCGGGGCAGGGCGAGGAGCTGACGCAGGACCGCCGAGCGGCCGGCGCGGAAGGCGTCGCCCGGTACGAAGTGGTACTCCTCGCGGACCTCGGCGGTGTAGACGGCGTACGCCGACGGGGGCGCGGCCAGGATCGCGAGGTCGGCGTCGCACAGCACCTGCCCGTCGCGGTCGTCGTCGGCCGGGTCGTGGCCGACGGTGAGCCGGACCAGCCGGGCCACCTCGGCCGTCCTCGCCTCCGGCACGCCGGCCTCCGGGAGGGCGCGCTCGGCCAGCCGCGCGGACCGCTCCTCGTTCTCGGAGCGTTCGGGGAGGTAGACGGCGTCGTGGAACCAGGCGGCGAGGCGGACCGCGTCCGGGTCGGCCGCGTACTCCTCCAGCACGTCGACGTGGTCGAGCACGGCGGTGAGGTGGGCCACCGTGTGGTAGCGGCGCTGCGGCTCCTGCCAGCGGGCGAGCAGGTTGTCGGCGTAGGGGGCGGGGTCGGGGCCGCCGCCGGGGGAGCGGGCTGCTTCCAGGGCGCGGGCGAAACGGAGGCGCAGGGCGTCGAGGTCGGCCATGTCCCCATTCTGTCGGGTGCCGGTGCCGGTGCCGGTGCCGGTGCCGCGTCCCGGCCGCCCGTCCGTTTCGCGCGTGACGGGCGTCCCCGGCGGCCCTAGCGTGCTCCCCATGACTGAGACGCAGGAAGTACGCGATCCCGAGCTCCCCGGGCGGTTGCTGGCCACCGAGCGCGACGCCCTCGTACCGCTGCTGCGGTCGCGGCCCGACGCCGACTTCGCGCTGCCGTCGGCCGGGTGTCCCGGCTGGTCGGTGCGGGACGTGCTGGCGCACTGTTCCGCCGTGCTGACGCGGGTGGTGGAGAACCGGTTCGAGGCGGGCGTGTTCTCGCCGGAGTCGAACGAGCGGGACATCGCCGAGCGGGCCGGCTGGACGAACGCGCGGGTCGTGGACGAGCTGGAACGCGGGATGACGGAGGCCGGACCGGTGATCGCCGGGTCGGACGGTTCGCTGGACGCGATCGCCCTCGGTGAGTGGGTGCACGCCGGGGACGTGCGGGAGGTGCTGGGGGCGCCGGGGGCGTACGCCGGGGCCGGGCTGCCCCACGCGCTGACGCTGCTGGCGCGGCTCACCCGGCAGAAGGAACACGTGCCGCTCCACGCCGACCTGGACGACCTCGACGAACCGCTGCGGCTCGGCGCGCCGGCCGCCGACGGCCCGCCCGCCCGGTACATCGGCGACGCGGCCACGCTCGTACGGCTGTACGCGGGGCGGCCGCTGAACGGGGCGTCCTACGAGCTGGCGGGGGCCCGGGAGGAGGAGCTGAACATCTTCGGGTGAAGGGCGTCCTCCGGCAGGCGTAGTCTTGGACCGGATTGGACTAGACCTGTAGCGCCGACGAATGGGGTGCCATGAGCAAGCGTGCAGTCCTGGAGGTGATCGCGCTCGACGTCGAGGACGCGGTCGCCGCCCAGGCCGGAGGCGCGGACCGACTGGAGCTGGTCACCGAGATGGCGGCCGACGGGCTCACCCCCGCGCCCGCCACCGTCGCCGCGATCCGCGCCGCCGTCGACATCGACCTGCGCGTGATGCTCCGCCTCGCCGACGGCTTCGCGGCCGGCGACCTGGACCGGCTGATCGGCGTCGCCGACGCGCTGCGCCAGGCCGGCGCCGACCAGTTCGTGCTCGGGTTCCTCGACACGGACGGCGGCGTGGACCTGGGCGCGGTGGAGCGGGTCGTCGACGCGCTCGGCGGCTGCCGCTGGACCTTCCACCGGGCGATCGACCGGGCCGCCGACCGGGACGCCCTGCGCAAGCAGCTCGCCGACCTGCCGGGTCTGGACACCTACCTCACCGCCGGCTCCGCCACGGGCGTGGACGACGGCCTGCCCACGCTGCTCGCGGAAGCGGCACACGATGGCGAGCCCGGGTACGAGCAGCAGATCATGGTCGGCGGCGGACTGCGCCTCGACCATGTCGCGCGGCTGCGCGCGGGCGGGATCACCGCGTTCCACATCGGCGGCGCGGCCCGCCCCGACGGCTGGCAGGGCCCGGTCTCGGCAGCGGCGGTCGCCCAGTGGCGCACGACGCTGGACGGCGAGGCCGCCTAGCCGCGCGCGCGGCGCGGGCCCCGCGGTTGCGGTCGCGGTCGCCGGGTGGCGCACGGCGCGGACGGCGACGCGAGCCCCGGCTTCGGTAGCTGCGGTCCGCCCAGTGGCGTACGGCGTTTGACGGCGGGGCTGCCCAGTCGCGCGCGCAGTGCGCTCGGGGCGGTCGCCCACCCAGTGGCGGACGCACTGGGACGGGGGCACGGCTGTCGGCGCGCGACCTGGTTCCGGTGGCGGCGCTCGGCGGCGACGCACCCGTTCGCGCGCGGGTGGCGCACGGCGCTGGACGGATGCGCGCGGCCCGGTTTCGGCGGCTGCCCGGTCCGCCCAGTGGCGTACGACCTTTGACGGCGGGGCTGGCCGGTCGCGCGCGGGGTGCGCTCGGGGCGGTCGTTCACCCAGTGGTGTTCGCGCGCGGCGCGGTCTCGCCGGCCGCGGTCGCCGGGTGGCGCTCGGCGCTGGACGGCGCCGCCGCCTCGCGCGCGGGGCCCGGTTTCGCCGGACGGGGTCTCCGGGGCGGCGCCCTCGTCCCCGCTGCCTACTCGGTGAGCTGCGGCGGCAGAGGGGCCGTGTGCGTCACGATCAGGCCCGACACCGCGCGGGTCAGCGCCACGTACAGGCGCCGCAGGCCCGTGCGTTCGTCCGGCTCGCCGTCCACCACGGCCTGCGGCTCGTCGAGGACCACGTAGTCGTACTCCAGGCCCTTGGCGAGCGAGGCGGGGACCAGGGTCAGCCGGGTCTCGCGGGTGGTCTCCTCACCGGGGGCCAGGTACGGGATGCCGGCCGCCGTCAGGGCCTCGGCGAGCGCCGGGACGCGGGCGTCGGCGGCGATCAGGCCGGTCGAGCCCTCGTTGCGCAGCAGCTCGGTGCACGCGGCGACGACGTCGCCCGCCCCCGTGGCCGTACGCACCTCGAAGAACCCGGGGTTCTCCCGGACGGAGGCGACCGGGGTGAGGCCGGGCGCGATGTGCGGCAGCAGCCGGGAGGCGTACGCGATGACGTCCGCCGGCACGCGGAAACCGGCCGTCAGCTCCTCGACGGCACCCTCCGGCTTGCCGAGGTGGGCCAGTGCCTCCGCCCAGCTCCGGGTCGCCCACGGGGTCGTCCCCTGCGCGAGGTCGCCCAGCACGGT
Organism: Streptomyces sp. NPDC047841; assembly: GCF_040704085.1. Classification (NCBI taxonomy): domain Bacteria; kingdom Bacillati; phylum Actinomycetota; class Actinomycetes; order Kitasatosporales; family Streptomycetaceae; genus Streptomyces; species Streptomyces sp. NPDC047841. The sequence continues at coordinate 362,973 of NZ_JBEYRP010000005.1, read as the reverse complement.
CGCGCTGCCGGTGGTGCAGCGGCGGCCGACGGCCCGGTACTGCATGGGCGAGAGGTCCTGCGCCTCGTCCAGGACGACATGGCCGAGCGAGTGCGTGCGCTGGATCAGATCGGCCGCCTCGTCGATCAGCACGGCGTCCGCCGGCGACCACGTGGCCGCCTTCACGCTGCGCACCGCCTTGGCCCACAGGATCGTCTTCTGCTCGTCCTCGTCCAGGAGCCCGTCCGCGTGCTCGGCGAGGAACTCCGCGTCGGTCAGCAGCCGCAGCACCAGCTTGGCCGGGTCGACGGCCGGCCAGACCGCCTTCACGGCCGCCTTCACCGCGCTGTTGCGGGCGACCGCGTCCTGCACCCGGTCGTCCGGGGCCTCCCCGGCCCGCTCCATCTGCACCAGCACCGCGTGCGCGATGCGCTGCGGCAGGGCCTCGCGGGCCGCGCCGTAGCGGATGTCCCGGTCCAGCAACTCCCGGACGATCTCCTCCAGTTCGTACGCCGGTACCCGCCAGCGCCGCGAGCCGCGCACGACCACCACCGGCTCGCCGGGCATGGTCACGTGGGAGTACAGCGCGCGCCGGAGGACCTCGGCCATCCGGGCGTCGCCCTTGACGATCGCGGCGGCGGCGTCGTCCGTGCCGCGCACCTCCACCTGCGCGACCAGGTCGTCCACGGTCGCCTGCCGCACGCTCAACTCGCCGAGCGCCGGCAGGACCTGCTCGATGTAGTGCAGGAAGGACCGGTTCGGCCCGATGACCAGCGTGCCGGTGCGGGCCAGCCGCTCCCGGTGGGCGTAGAGCAGGTACGCGACCCGGTGCAGGCCGACGGCGGTCTTCCCGGTGCCCGGGCCCCCCTGCACGCACACCGTGCCGCCGAGCCCGCTGCGGACGATCTCGTCCTGCTCGGGCTGGATGGTGGCGACGATGTCCCGCATCGGGCCGACGCGGGGCCGCTCGATCTCCTGCTGGAGCAGCTTGCTGGTGGTGGCGGCCCCCGACGACTCCGCGGGGTCGGAGAGGTGCTCGTCCTCGTAGGCGGTCAGATCGCCGCCGGTGTACCCGAAGCGGCGGCGCAGCCCGACGTCCAGGGGGTCCTTCCTGGACGCCCGGTAGAACGGCTGGGAGACCGGTGCGCGCCAGTCGATGACCATGGGGTCGCCGTCGGCGTCGTGGACGTGCCGCCGCCCGATGTAGAACCGCTCGCCGCCGGCGCCCTCGGCCCGCTCGGCGCCCGGGGCGTGCAGGTAGTCGAGCCGGCCGAAGAACAGCGGGGTGTCGCTGAGGTCGGCCAGCGCCTTGATGCGGTCGTCGATCTGGCGGGAGAGCACCGCGGCGTTGACCCAGTTGGCGGTGACGTCGCTGATGTCGAGCGCCTCCACGTCCTCGCGCATGGCGCGCAGGGCGGTACGGGACGCGGCGAGGTGGGCGCGCTCCCGGGCAAGGGGGTCGTCGAGCGGGTCGTGGGCGGGCGTGGACAAGGGGGTGCCTCCGGTTGGCCTGCTGCGGGCTACGACGATGCCGCCCGGTTTCCGGCCGGGCGACGGCACTCCGTGGGGGAGGCGGGCAAGAGCGGAGATTTTAGGTGAGGGGGCCGGGTCGGGGCCACTGCATTTCCGAGCCCCGCCGGCCGGGACCCCTAGGGGACGGGTGGTCCCAGGGCCAGGGACGGCGTCCACCCGGAGATCTACGCGGGGCCGTCCAGGTCTGCACCCGCAGACCGATGCGGCCGAGGGGTCCGGAGTTCCACCATGGAGACATGAGCGCAGCAAGCATCACACCGGCACCCGTCCGCCCCCCATCCGGCGCCACGGCCGTCGACGGCCCCCACCACCACCCGCTGGGCAACGCCCTGCGCGCCGTGAAGGTGTTCCTGGAGGCTGCCTTCAGCGTCGTCATCCTCGGCGAGTACGGCGAGGAAGCGGGCATACACCACAAGTGACGGCATAGGGTCGCGTCCGTGCGGAAACGGACGTTGACGCCCTCCTGCCCTGCCCTGCTCCTCCTCGCCCTCTCCCTCGCCGCCTTCGTCACCCTGTGCGTCCTGCGCGGCGCGCCCATGGCCGATCTCCTCGTCTACCGGGCCGAGGGCGCGGCGGTGGTCCACGGCACCGACCTGTACGGCTTCACGGTCACCGAGTGGCACCTCCCGGCGACCTATCCGCCCTTCGCGGCGCTCCTGTTCGTCCCCGCGGTCTGGCTTCCGCTCCCGGTCCTGAAGGCCCTCTTCCTCGCGGGCAACGCGCTGCTGCTCGCCGCCCTGGTCGCCCTCTCCGCCCGCCTGGCCTCCCGGCCCCTGCCCCCGGCCCCGCTCTGCGCGGCCACGGCCCTCGCCCTGTGGCTGGAACCGGTCTTCCAGACGCTCCTGTTCGGGCAGATCAACCTGGCCCTCGCCTGCCTCGTCCTGTGGGACCTGACCCGCCCGCCCGGTGCCCGCGCCAAGGGCGTGGCCCTCGGCATGGCGGCCGGGCTCAAGCTCACCCCGGCCGTGTTCATGGCGTACCTGCTCGTGCGCGGCCGGGTGCGGGAGGCGGCGACGGCGGGGGCGGCCTTCGCGGGGACGGTCGCGCTCGGTGCCGCCCTGCTGCCCTCGGCGAGCGTGGACTTCTGGACCCGGCGGCTGTTCGAGACCGGCCGGGTGGGCAAGGCGTGGATCGTGGACAACCAGTCCCTGCGCGGGCTGGTCGCCCGGGCGCTGGGCGACCCCGCGCCGGGCCTGGCCTGGGCGCTGCCGGCGGCGGTGGTCGCCGTGGTGGGCCTGGCGCTGGCCGCACGGGCCCGCCGGGAGAGCCACGGCCTCCTGCTGACCGCGGGCACGGCCCTGCTGGTCTGCCCGATCAGCTGGACCCACCACTGGGTGTGGTGCGTGCCGCTGCTCGCCGTGCTGCTGGCGGAGGGCCGCGCCCGCACGGCCGTACTGGTGGCCCTGGTCTTCACCGCCCGCACGATGTGGCTGGTGCCCCACGAGGGCGCCCGCGATCTGCAACTGCCCTGGTGGCAGCAGCCGTTGGCGGCCGCGTACCCCCTGCTGGCGCTGGGGCTGCTGGTGTCGTACGACAGCGTGGCCGGCCGCTGTGCACCGGCCCCGGCCACCAGTCCCCGGTGAAGGGGCCGGCCAACCGGTCCGGTGTCACCCCGCCGACGGGTCCGTGCCGTCCCCGGCACGGGTGTCCGGGGCGCGGGCGTCCCCTCCCGAACGGCCGTCGCCGTGGCCGTCACCGTCGTGGCGTTCGTCCCGCGCCTCGCGGCTCCGCGGAACGCGCCCGCCGCCGCCCGCGCGGCCCTGGCCGGCGCCGGCGATGACGACGACCTCGTCACCGGCGGTCCAGCACCGGCGTTCGGCCTTGGGCGGATTGACGCGCAGCCCGTAGCCGGGGGCGCGGCCGGCGTCGGCGTGGCTGCGGTACCCGATGGCGCACTCGCCCCGGCCGCGCGCCGCGGCGACGACCGTGGCGAACGACGCCTCCTGGCCGGACAGGACGTAGTCGGCGGCCGGCCGCAGATGGACCTGGGTGCCGCCGGCCGAGAACAGCTCGTCGAACACCGCCGCCAGATGGCGGTTCTGGGAGATCTGCGTCATCAGCAGCCCGACCAGCTTGCCGCTGATGATCACGTCGGCTCCGGGGCCGAGCGGTGCGAGGGGCCGGTTGCCGTCGTCGGCGAGTTCGGTGACCACCGGCAGCTCCCGGCCGATCCGCTGTTCGAGGTGGCGCAGCACGAGCAGGGTGACGAGCGTGCGGTTGTCCGGCTCCTCCGGGGGTTCCCCGGGCCGCGGGTCCCGGCCGAGCACGATGACGCTGTCGTAGGAGGCGATGTCCAGGCCGTACAGCGTCTCCGGCCGGGTGGTGTCGCCCGCGCGGTGCACACATCTCCCATGGGCCTCGCCGGTGCCGCACGCCGTCCGCACGCTCGCCCCGTCCTCCTCCGTCACCACGTCGGCGACGGAGCCGGGCGGTGCGTTGCGGCCCCACTCCCGCAGGATGAGCGGCGCCCGGCGGTTCCAGCCCAGCACCAGCAGCCGCTCCGGCCGGGTCTCCCGCGGCCGGGGTGCCGCCACGAGCCGCTCCTCGACCCACCGTGTGCAGTCGGCGAGTTCGGCGGTGTCGTCGTCGGCGGCGATGACGATGATCCGGTCGTCCGGCCCGATCACCGTCCCCGCCGGGGGGTTCAGCCAGGGCCCGTCGGCACGGACCAGCCCGACCGCGCACGCGTTGCCGTAGGAGAGCAGCACGTCACCGAAGTCGCGGCCGACCAGCGACGGGTGTGAGGCCGGGTAGAACTCGTCCCCGGCGAAGTCGAGGAGTTCGCGGTGGACGAGGGACAGCCCCGGGCGGCGCGCGGCCTGGGCGATGAGCCGCGCGGTGACCGTGTCGCTCTCCACGACGATGCCGTGCTCTCCCGCCGCCAGGCGGGCCGCGAGCAGGTAGGCGCTGTCCCGGACCGCGGCCACGACGGGCGCGGCGGCGTCGTCCCCGGACACCGCCGCCCGCAGGGCCAGCAGGGTCTTGACCACGTCCGCGTCGCCGCGCGGGTCGTCGGGCGGCAGCACGAGCACCGAGTCGGCCGTGGCCGGACTGGTCAGCGCCAGCACGGCCGGATCGGTCGGCGGACCGCTGCGGCAGACCAGCCGGGTCCGGCCGGTGGGCCCCACCTTGCTGTACAGGGCCTCCTCCATGGCCGTCTTGTCCCGGTCGGCCAGGACGGCCACGGCCGAGCGCCGCTGGTTGGCGCCCGCCGCGACCAGTTCGCCCACTACCGTGAACACCTGCTCCGACCAGCCCAGCACCACCACGTGGCCGTGCTCGACCAGCGTGGAGCGGCCGCGCCGCAGGGCGATGAGCCGCTCGGTCAGCCCGGTGGTGATGAGGCCGACGAGGGTCGAGACGTACACCAGGGCGACGAGGGCCAGCAGCACCGACAGCAGCACCCGCACCGGGGTGCCGGTGGTGCCGCCCAGCCGCAGCGTCTCCCCGGTCAGGCGCCAGACCTGCGCCAGTTTCCCGGAGAGGCCGGCCGGGGGGTGCGGAGCCGTCCACACCAGCACCGCGCTCGCGGGGACGACGAGGGCCAGGCAGACCGCCACCAGCCAGCCGACCAGGGCCGAGGTGCCGCGCGCCAGGGTCGTGTCGAACCAGTACCGCGCTCGCGCACCCGCCCCGGGACGCCGCTGTTCCACCTTGTTCCCCCTCCGCACACGGGCCTGTAGGGGGCAGTGTCCTGACCCGGCGCCCCGCGACGCGCGGCGCGCGGCGCGATTCATCCCTTCGCCGTAATCGGGTGCGGCCGGACCACCCCGGCGTGCCCCCGCGCACCCCTGCCGCACCGGTTTGAACGGCGGTCTTCGCCCGTCCGTGCCCATTCGCCGCGATCCGGGGTGCGGCGGCCCGGCGGGCCAGTAGAAGTTCGCCATGACCGAAGACCACCAGGCGGGCGCCGGCAACGGCGGCCTGACCAGGCGTACGCTCACGGCCGCCGCCGGCACGACCACCGCGGCCACCCTCCTCGGCGCGGGCAGCGCGGCGGCCCTGCCCGCCGCGGCGCCCCCTCGCGCCCCCGCCCCGGCGGCCCCCTCCGGCGGGCGCGGCCCGGACTTCGACCGCTGCCTCGCCGCCGCACGGGCCCTGCTCGTCGTGGACTCCGGCGACCGGCCCCTCGTCCCCGGCTACCAGCGCGTGCTCAAGGACGGCCTCCCGCGACGGCGGGCGGGCGGGCCGAGGAGCGTCCTGGTCATCGGAGCGGGCCCGGCCGGCCTCGTCACGGCCTGGCTGCTGAAGCGGGCCGGGCACCGCGTGACCGTCCTGGAGGCCAACGGCAACCGGGCGGGCGGACGCATCAAGACCTTCCGCCGCGGCGGCCACGAGAAGGCGGCGCAGCCCTTCGCCGACCCTCACCAGTACGCCGAGGCCGGCGCGATGCGGCTGCCCGGCAGCCATCCGCTGGTGATGGACCTCATCGGCCAACTGGGCCTGAAGAAGCGGCCGTTCTACTACGTCGACGTCGACGCGGACGGACGCCCCGCCTCCCACACCTGGATCCACGTCAACGGCGTCCGGGTGCGGCGCGCCGACTACGCCCGCGCACCCCGGCGCGTCAACCGCTCCTTCGGCGTCCCGCGCGCCCACTGGGACACACCGGCCGCGGCCATCCTGCGCTCGGTCCTCGACCCGGTGCGCGACGAGTTCAGCACCGTCGGCCCGGACGGCAAGCGCGTCGACAAGCCGCTGCCCGAACGGGTGCGGGGCTGGGCCAGGGTGATCCAGCGCTTCGGCGACTGGTCGATGTTCCGCTTCCTGACCGAGCACGCGGGCCTGGACGAGCGGACGGTCGACCTCATCGGCACCGTCGAGAACCTCACCTCACGGCTGCCCCTGTCCTTCGTCCACAGCTTCATCGGCTCCTCCCTGATCAGCCCGGACACCGCGTTCTGGGAGCTGGAGGGCGGCACGGCCGTCCTGCCCGACGCCCTGCTGGCCAAGGTCCGCGACACCGTGCGGTTCGACCGGCGGGTCACCCGGATCGAGTACTACGACCCCGCCCGCGCCGCCGGCGACACGCGGCACGTCCACGCCAAGGGCCCCCACGTGTGGGTGGACACCGTCTCCGAGGGGCGCGGGGGCCGGGTCGTGCGGGAGCAGTTCACCGCGGACGCGGCCGTGGTGACCGTGCCCTTCTCCGGACTGCGGCACGTGCAGATCAGCCCGCTGATGTCGTACACCAAGCGCCGCGCGGTCACCGAACTGCACTACGACTGCGCGACCAAGGTGCTGCTGGAGTTCAGCCGCCGCTGGTGGGAGTTCGACGAGGCCGACTGGAAGCGGGAGCTGAACCGCGTCGACCCCGGCCTCTACGACGCCTACCGCACCGGGCGGACTCCCGGCGACGGCCGCCTGCTCGGCGCGCACCCCTCCGTCCCGCGCGGGCACATCACCCCCGGCCAGCGCGTGCACTACGCCGCCAACCGCGCCGGCGGCCGGGACCAGCCGGAGGCGGCCCACGTCATCGGCGGCGGCTCGGTGTCGGACAACGCCAACCGCTTCATGTACCACCCGTCCCACCCGGTCCCCGGCAGCGAGGGCGGGGTCGTCCTGGCCTCCTACAGCTGGGCCGACGACGCCCTGCGCTGGGACTCCCTCGACGACGACGCCCGCTATCCGCACGCCCTGTGCGGCCTCCAGGAGGTCTACGGCCAGCGGATCGAGGTCTTCTACACCGGCGCGGGCCGCACCCAGAGCTGGCTGCGCGACCCCTACGCCTACGGTGAGGCGTCCGTGCTCCTGCCCGGCCAGCACACCGAACTGCTGCCGTCCATCCCGGAGCCCGAGGGCCCCCTGCACTTCGCGGGCGACCACACCTCCGTCAAACCGGCGTGGATCGAGGGGGCCCTGGAGTCCGCCGTGCGCGCCGCCCTGGAGGTCCACTCGGCCTGACGGATCAGCTCTCGGCCAGGATCTCGTCCGCGTCGACGATCCGGTAGGCGTACCCCTGCTCGGCCAGGAAGCGCTGCCGGTGGGCGGCGAAGTCCTGGTCGATGGTGTCGCGGGCGACGACCGAGTAGAAGTGGGCCTGGTGGCCGTCGGCCTTGGGGCGCAGCACCCGGCCGAGCCGCTGGGCCTCCTCCTGCCGGGAGCCGAAGGTGCCGGACACCTGGACGGCGACCGTGGCCTCGGGCAGGTCGATGGAGAAGTTGGCGACCTTCGACACCACCAGCACGCTGATCTCGCCCTCGCGGAACGCGTCGAAGAGCTTCTCGCGCTGCGCGTTGGAGGTCTCGCCCTTGATCACCGGGGCGTTCAGGTGCTCGCCCAGCTCGTCCAGCTGGTCGATGTACTGCCCGATGACGAGGATCTGCTGCCCGGCGAACCGGCGGACGATCGCCTCGGTGACCTTCCGCTTGGTCGCCGTCGTGGCGCAGAAGCGGTACTTCTCCTCCGTCTCGGCCGTCGCGTACGCCAGCCGCTCGGATTCGGTCAGGTTGACCCGGACCTCGACGCAGTCGGCGGGCGCGATGTAGCCCTGCGCCTCGATCTCCTTCCAGGGCGCGTCGAACCGCTTGGGCCCGATGAGGGAGAACACGTCCGACTCGCGGCCGTCCTCGCGCACGAGGGTGGCCGTGAGCCCGATCCGCCGCCGCGCCTGGAGATCGGCGGTGAACTTGAAGACGGGCGCGGGCAGCAGGTGCACCTCGTCGTAGACGACCAGGCCCCAGTCCCGGGAGTCGAACAGCTCCAGGTGCGGGTAGACGCCCTTCCGCTTGGTCGTCAGCACCTGGTAGGTCGCGATGGTGACGGGCCGGATCTCCTTCCGCGTCCCGCTGTACTCGCCGATCTCGTCCTCGGTCAGCGAGGTCCGCTTCACCAGCTCGTGCTTCCACTGCCGGGCGGAGACGGTGTTGGTGACGAGGATCAGCGTGGTCGACTTCGCCTGGGCCATGGCCCCGGCCCCGACCAGCGTCTTCCCGGCGCCGCAGGGCAGCACGACGACCCCGCTGCCGCCGTGCCAGAAGTTCTCCACGGCCTGCTTCTGGTACGGGCGCAGCGTCCAGCCGTCCTCCAGCAGCTCGATCGGGTGCGCCTCGCCGTCGACGTATCCGGCGAGGTCCTCGGCCGGCCAGCCCAGCTTCAGCAGCGTCTGCTTGATCTGCCCGCGCTCGGAGGGGTGCACGGCCACGGTGTCCGGGTCGAGCCGGGCGCCGACCAGCGGGGCGATCCGCTTGGACTTCAGCACCTCCTCCAGCACCGGCCGGTCGGTGGTGGTGAGGACCAGCCCGTGCGCGGGGTGCTTGGTCAGGGTGAGGCGGCCGTAGCGGTCCATCGTCTCGGCGATGTCCACGAGCAGGGCGTGCGGCACGGGGTAGCGGCTGTACTGCACCAGGGCGTCCACGACCTGCTCCGCGTCGTGCCCGGCGGCGCGCGCGTTCCACAGCCCGAGCGGGGTGACCCGGTAGGTGTGGATGTGTTCGGGGGCCCGCTCCAGCTCGGCGAAGGGCGCGATGGCACGCCGGCAGTCGTCGGCCCGCTCGTGGTCGACTTCCAGGAGCAGGGTCTTGTCGGACTGGACGATCAGCGGACCATTCACGCGCGGCACCCTTTCCATGACGGCCAAACGTCCAGTGTGCCTCATGCGGCCTCAGGGCTCCACGGCCGCAAGATCGGCGGCGGCGCCGGACACCGGGCGCAACCCCCGCGCCCCGCCGCGAGTCCTGACACACGACGAGGCGGCGCGGGTGCGCGGCCGGGTGAGGAGTTCGGGGATGTCGGCACGCAGATGGGCCGTCGGCAGCGGAGCCGTGGTGGTCCTGGTGGCCACCGGCACCTGGGCGATGCGGCCGGGAACCGTCGACACCCGGCTGTGGGAGGAGATACGGCCGGTCGTCGAGGCCCGGCTCGCGGCGGACAGCCACGGCACCGGCTACGGCGAGGACGTGCCCGCGCTGCACGCGCGCTGGTTCTGCCGGGCCGAGGCGCTCGACGTGGCGGAGCACGGCGGCGAGGTGCGCGCGGGCGTCGACACGCTGTGCCTGGAGTACGGGGTGCGCGGCGGCGGCCTGGTGGAGTGCGGCGGCGGACGGGGGCCGCAGGTGGTGCGGCTGGAACGGGACACGGACGGCGGGTACCGGGTCCTCTCGCGCGAGGCGCCGCCGGACGGCGCCGGGAACGAGGACTGGACCGAGGCCCACTTCGGCTTCCTGGCCCGTTCCCCCCTGGACGACACGACCCCGTCCGACGTCCTGGAGAGCGCCGCCCGCGCCCACTTCGGCCTCCCGGCGGACACACCGGTCGGGGACTGCTAGAACCCTTTCAGTCGTCCGCCAGCTCCGCGACCCCGGTGATCCGGTGCAGGGGGAACGTCCGCACCTCGTCCGCCGTGTGGTCGTACGCCGTCACGAAGCCGCCCTCGACCCGGATCGGGGCGATGACCCGCTGGCTGGCGGCGCCCTCGGCGTTGACGTAGCCGATCCACACCGAGTCGCCGGTCAGGACGGCGGCCTGCACGGTGGCCAGGGTCTCGGCGGCGGAGGTGCGGGGCAGCTCGCCACCCGCCAGGGGCTCGCCGACGGGCTTGCGCGGGGTGGTGGCGGCCAGGTCACCGGCCCGGATCGCGCGGATCGCCGCCGAGAGCAGCGTGGCGTCGGGCGGCGGCGGCCCGTCCGGCACCGGCTCGGGCGCGGTGCGCGGCGGGGTGCGGTGGGCGTGCGCCCGGGTGATCAGGACATCGCCCTCCGCGGACTCGGCGGCGGGCGCGTACCCCATCGCGCGCAGCCCCTCCAGCAGCGCCGCCGGGTCGGCCGGGGCGGCCAGCACGGTCGGCGCCAGGCGGCGCAGGCTCAGGGCCGCGGCGCGCTTGTCGGCGAGGATCTCGTTCAGCAGGGCGTCGTCGTCGCAGCGGACGTACGCCGAGGCCGCGCCGACCCGCAGGTGGCCGTGCCGGCGGGCCACGTCGTCGATCAGGTAGGCGAGCGGCTGCGGGATCGGGGTGCGGGAGTGCTCGACGAGGAAGGCGTGCAGGTCGGCGGCGGTCCGGCCGGCGTCCAGGGCACGGCGGACGGAGGCCGGGGTGAACCGGTACACGGTCGCGCCGCCCTTGGACTCCACGTTCGCGAGCACCCCCAGCATGTCCGCGAGCGGGCGCCGCAGCGGGCCGGGCGCCACCGCCGTCAGGTCGGCCTGGAGCAGCACGTGGTCCAGCGGCTCGGGCAGCAGCGGGGCGAGCAGCCGGGCAGCGGCGTCGGCCGCGGCGCCCTGCTCGGCGGGGGAGAGGGGCGCGGGCCGCTCGGGGGCCCGGTGGTGGTGCACCGGGAGCTTGTCACCGGGGCCGGTGGGCTCGGCGGGGCCGGCGTCCGGGGCGGCGGGGCCGGCCGGTGCCCCCAGCAGCGCGCGTCCCTGGGACGACAGCGCGCCCCGGCCCGTCACCCCCAGCAGTTCCGCCTCCGACAGGGTCCAGCGGGCCAGCCGGGAGCGCAGGTCGTCGTCGCGGGCACCGTCGCGCCGGGCCCCCCGCAGGGGCCGCTCCCAGCGCAGCCGGGCCAGCACCGACTCCGCGTCCGGCGCCGCGCCCCGCGGCAGCGCGGCCAGCAGGGACAACACCCGGTGCCGCACCTCGGGCGCGGCGGAGCGGTCGAGGCCCGGACCGAGCGCCGACAGCGTCCGGTCCTTGGCGTCCCGGCCGCCGACCAGCCCCGGCGTACGGGTGGCCGTCAGCCAGGTCCGGGCGAGCCGGGCCCAGCGCTCGGCCGGGGGCAGCTCCAGCCACTCGTCGTAGGCCGGGGTGGCCGCGTACCGCTCGTCGGCCTCGCCGTCGGAGGCGATCAGGCCGGACGCGTAGGCCAGCTCGGCCCAGAACGCGGCGACCGGCTCGGACACGTCCAGCGCCACGGCGGTCCGCTTCAGGTCACGGACGCTCAGACCGCCCGCCCGCAGCACCGCGGGCCCGCCCTCGTCCCAGTCCTTGAGCAGCTCCTCCACCGTGGCCAGCGCGGTGTACGCCTGCCCGGCCGCCGTCGCGTCGACCACCTGCGGGCTGTGGGTCGCGGCCGGCGCCACGGCGGGCGGCAGCGGTTCGGGCGCGCGGTGGGCGCGGCCCTCGCGCAGATGCAGGGCGACCTCGCGGGGCAGCACGACCGTGCCGGGCGCCGTCGGCAGCAGCAGACCGCGGTCCAGCAGCCAGCGCAGGTGCGCCGCCGGATCGGCGGTGACCTGCCCGTACGGCGGCCCCCACACCAGCCGGGACAGCACCTCGCGGGCCGCCTCCGGGGCCCCGGCGAGCAGCTTCGCCATCTTCTTGCGGTGGGTGAACAGCCCGGTCAGCGCGGCCACGGCGGACACCGAGTCATGGGTCGACGGCAGCCCGGCCGTCGTCACGATCTCCTGGATCCGCCCCGGCGACATGCCCGAGGTCGCCTCCTGCACGGTCGGGCCCAGCCCGGTCGGGGACGGGTGCTGCGCGGACGGCGCGAGCAGCTCACGGGCGGTCCGCACCAGCCGCAGCCGGTCGTCGTCGCCCCACACCAGGGCCTGCTCGCGCAGGGTGGCGACGGCCCGGGGCAGCGCGCGGGCGACCGTCTCGTCGCCGGCGTCCCCGGCCATCAGACCGAGCAGCGTGTCGTACGACGCCGGGTCCGGGGCCACGGCCAGCGCCTCCGCCGTCTGCAGCGCGAACCGGTCCAGCCGCTCCAGGGCGCGCAGCACCGAGGCACGGGTGCCGGCGCGGGTGGCGAGCTGGGTGAGGTCGGTGGGGACGGGGGTGATGAGGTCGGGGCGGCTGCGCAGCAGCGCGGCCAGGGAGGCGTCGTCCCGCGCGCGGAGCGCCTCCGCGAGGGACCGAGGGGCTGAGTGGGCCTCGGGGCTCATCCGGCCAACGGTAGCGGACTTCCATATGCCTGCGGCATCCGCGAGAAGCGGTACGGTCCTCACGGAGTATCAGTCGGCGTCACCCCGGAGGGGTCGCGTGGGGATCGAGAGCGACCAGGTCGTCTACGAGTATCTGAGCCGCGTCGGAGACATCGCCCAGCAGCGCCAGCTGCCGTCGGCGACGCGGATGCGGCTCGTGTCGGAGCTGCGCAACGAGATCGACCGGCACCGGGCGCAGTCGACGGTGGACTCGCCCGCCGCGGTCCGCCGCATCCTGGACCGCATGGGCAGCCCGGACGAGGTGGTCGCGGCGGCGGGCGGCACCGGCGGCCTCCCGCAGCCCCCGCCCACCGCCGTACCCGAGCAGCCCTCCTCGCGGGAGCGGGCGCCGGAGCCGGCCGGGCGGACGCGGCCGAAGGGGTTGCGCCGGGTAGTGCCGCGCCCGCGCCCCGCCGAGCCGGAGCCGCCGGCCGCGCGGGACGTACCGGCCCCGCCGCACCTCGCCCCCGCGCACGAACTGGGGGACGCCGCGGCACCGCCCGACTGGTGGCGCGTGGGCACCGCCGGGCCCGCGGGGGACACCGACCCGGTGCCGGGGTTCGTCGGCGGCGTGGAGATCCCGGAAATGCTCAGGAAGCCCCCGCGGGCGGCTGCCGCCGAGAAGGCCGAGCCGGCGCCGGAGCCCGCCGTGGCCGCGCCGGAGGCGGCGCCCAAGCGCCGCCGCCGCCGCCTCCTCCTCCCCCTCCCGTCCGCCGGCTGGTCCAACCCCCTGCTGCTGCTGGCCGCCGCCGCGCTCGTCGCCGGCGCGGTGCTCGGCAACTGGTTCGCGCTGCTCCTCGGCTGGGCCATCGCCTACGGCTCCCGGCGGCTGACCCCCGCCGAGACCAAGTGGGCGGTGATGGTCCTGCCGGGCACGGCGGTCGCGGCGGGGCTGGTGTGGCTGTGGGGCCGCAACGAGGGCCGCTGGGGGGACCCGATCGCCCAGGGCCACATGAACGACGCGGTGACCGCCACCTGGCCGTGGGTGGTCAGGGGAGCGGCGCTCGCCTCGGCCCTGTTCCTCCTCTGGCGCTCCCAGAGAAAGTCCGGTTAGCCGCCGTGGGGCTTGCGGCCGTCGTCAGGCCGCGGGTGCGTGGGGGCTGATCGCGCAGTTCCCCGCGCCCCTTGACCACGCTGCGGCTGACCCACCCAAGGGGCGCGGGGAACTGCGCGGGCGACCACGACGCACCCGCACCCGGCGGACAACCCTCACCCCCCGAACCCCACCCGGCCGAACCGCCGGAGGCACCCGGCACAATGGCCCCCATGGCCTCCTCGCTGACCGTCGGTTTCGACCTCGACATGACCCTCATCGACTCCCGCCCGGGCATCCGTGCCTGCTACCTGGCCCTGGCGGAGCGGACGGGGACGTTCATCGACGCCGACCTGGCGGTGACCCGGCTGGGCCCGCCGCTCGCGGAGGAGCTGATCCACTGGTTCCCGGCCGACGAGGTGCCGGCGGTGGCCGACCTGTACCGGGAGATGTACCCCTCCATCGCCATCGCCGCGACGCCCGCGATGGACGGCGCCCGGGAGGCGATCGAGGCGGTGCGGGCGGCCGGCGGGCGGACGATGGTGGTGACGGCGAAGTACGAGCCGAACGCCAAGCTGCACCTGGCCCACCTCGGCATCGAGCCGGACGTGGTCGTCGGCGACCTGTGGGCCGAGCAGAAGGCGGCGGCGCTGCGCGAGTACGGCGCGGGCGTGTACGTCGGCGACCACGTCGGGGACGTCCGCGGGGCCCGTGCGGCGGGTGCGTTCTCGGTCGCCGTGGCGACCGGCCCGTGCCCGGCCGGTGAGCTGCGCGCGGCCGGCGCGGACGTCGTCCTGCCGGACCTGTCCGCGTTCCCCGCGTGGCTCGGCGGCTACCGCGAGGCGCCCGGGGCCGCGCCCCTCGCCTGACGCCGCCCGGCGGCGACGGAGCGCAGGACACCCGCGCCGGCCACGAGAAATCCGACGGCCATGAGCATGCTCAATCCGAACATGTAGGCCGGAAAAGGCTTCGCTCCGAGGAACAGCGGGGCCACCGTGACGAGGGTGGCCACGGCCCCGAGGAAGAAGACGACGGCACCGGCGCGGATCAGTCGGTCGCCGGGCGCGGGGGAATTCGGTTGGGTTTTGTCACGCACCGGACCAGGGTAGTTCCCTGCGCGAGAGAACAACCGGGGGACGTCTTGTCACCCGCCCCAAGACCATTAGCCTTGGTACCGGCGGGTCGTGGTCGACCCGCTCTAGTGCTATCAAGAGCCGTTTCCAAGCAGTTTTCCCGACGAGATACGAGGACGAGGACAGACGTGCCTACCGGCAAGGTCAAGTGGTTCAACAGCGAGAAGGGCTTCGGCTTCCTCTCCCGCGACGACGGCGGTGACGTCTTCGTCCATTCCTCGGTTCTCCCCGCCGGAGTCGATGCGCTCAAGCCGGGACAGCGCGTGGAGTTCGGTGTCGTCGCCGGTCAGCGCGGTGACCAGGCCCTGTCGGTGATCGTGCTCGACCCGACGCCGTCCGTCGCCGCCGCCCAGCGCAAGAAGCCGGACGAGCTGGCGTCGATCGTGCAGGATTTGACGACCCTTCTCGAGAACATCACGCCGATGCTGGAGAAGGGCCGTTACCCCGACAAGACCTCCGGCAAGAAGATCGCCGGTCTGCTCCGCGCGGTCGCCGATCAGCTCGACGTCTGAGCGGTATCCGGAGGTCCGGCCCGCATTACGGGAAAGCGAGCGCGTCGGGGCCGAGGGGCGGCACCAGTCCCTCGGCCGCCGCGCGCGTGAGGAGGCCCCGGACGGCCGCGTAGCCGTCCTCGCCGAGGCCGGCCGTGAACTCGTTGACGTACAGCCCGATGTGCTGGTCGGCGACGGCCGGGTCCATCTCCTGGGCGTGCTCCATGACGTACGGCCGGGAGGCCTCCGGGTCGTCCCAGGCGGCGCGTACGGAGGCCCGGACGGCGTCGGCGAGCCGGCCGAGCCGCTCGGCGCCCAGGGACCGCTTGGCGATGATCGCGCCCAGCGGGATCGGCAGCCCGGTGGTGCGCTCCCAGTGCTCGCCCATGTCGGCGAGCTTGTGCAGTCCGTAGTTCCGGTAGGTGAAGCGGGCCTCGTGGATGACCAGGCCCGCGTCCACCTTGCCGTCCCGCACGGCCGGCATGATCTCGTGGAACGGCATGACCACGATCTCGCCCACTCCGCCCGCCCGTCTCCCACCACCGCCCTCAACCGAGGGCCCTGCGGGCCCGCCCCTCTCAATCCCAAGGGTGTCGGCGGCCCACAGCCGGAACAGAAGGTACGCGGTCGATTTCTCGCTCGGCACCGCGACCGTACGGCCCGTCAGGTCGGCGTCGGCCTCCCGGGTGAGCACCAGCGGTCCGCAGCCCCGGCCCAGCGCACCGCCGCACGGCAGCAGCGCGTACTCGCCGAGGACGTACGGCAGGACGGCGTACGACACCTTCAGCACGTCGAACTCGCCGCGCTCGGCCATGCCGTTGGTGATGTCGATGTCGGCGAAGGTCACGTCCAGCGCGGGGGCGCCGGAGACGCGGCCGTGGGCGAGGGCGTCGAAGACGAAGGTGTCGTTCGGGCAGGGGGAGTACGCGATCTGCAGCGGTTCAGCGGTCATGTGCGTTCCAACTCTCCAATGCGGGCGCGAGCTTCCCGAAGCCCCCGGTGAGGGCGGCGAGGGCGTCACCGATGCGCCAGGCGGCGCGGTCGCGGGGCCCCACCGGGTTCGAGACCGCGCGGATCTCCAGCACGGGCACCCCGTGCGCGGCGGCGGCCTCCGCCACCCCGAACCCCTCCATGCCCTCGGCGAGCGCGCCGGGGTGCCGGTCGCGCAGGGCGGCGGCGCGGGCGGCGGTGCCGGTCACCGTGGACACGGTCAGGATCGTGCCGGTCCGGGCACCGGTGGCCTCGGACACGACTCGTACGAGTGATTCCGGCGGCCGGTGGGTGACGGTCCCGAATCCGAGTTCGGTGACCGGCAGGAACCCGTCGGCGGTCTCGGCGCCGAGGTCGGCGACGGTGATCGCGTCCGCGACGACGAGCGAGCCGAGGGGCGCCCGGGGGGCGAAGCCGCCGCCGATCCCGGCCGAGACGACCAGGCCGTAGGGGCGGCCGGCCAGCGCGGCGGCGGTGAGGGCGCCGGCGGTCGTGGCGGCGGCGAGCGCCGGGCCGACGCCGGCGGCGAGCAGGTCCCAGCCCGCGGCCGTACGGACCAGGGACGCGCCCGGCAGCCGTACCTCCCCGCCCGGTCCGGGCAGCGCCCCGGCCACCGCGTCCCGCTCGACGGGGACCGCGGTGGCGACGAGGACCGGGACCGGAAGAGACGTCGTGATCAGGCCTTCTTCAGCTTGAAGGACCACATGCCCTTGTTCGTGTTCTCGCCCATCCGGATCGACAGGGTGTTGGTGTTGCCCTGGGTGCCGTACTGGACGTTGAAGAACGCGCTGCTCGGGATCGTGCGGTACGTCTCCTTGCTGGAGTCGCTGAACTGGCGGCCGTTGACCAGCACGATCCAGCCCGCGTCCGCGATCTTCGGGTCGACGCCGATGCGGACGGTCTGGTCCTGGCCGATCTTGATCGACTTGATGTCGTCGGCGTTCTTGACGCACTCCTTCAGCGACTTCTCGTCCAGCGCCTTGCCGTCGTTGTAGCAGACGGCCTCGGAGTTGACCGAGTCCCCGCCGACGGTGATCGTCGCGACGGGGCTCGGCTTGTCACAGGCCGACAGGACGAGCAGTCCGGCGGAAACGGCGCCGGCGGCGGCGACGACGCGGCGGCGTCGCGCAACGCGGGGTACATCAGCGGCTTCGCCGCGGGGCAGCGTGGTCATGGCCGAAGGCTATCGGGCGCCCCGAGCCGTCCCCCCACGTGGGGTACGGCGTGCCCGGTTCGTTACGCCACGCGTGCCCGTGCCCGCCAGGGCGTCACGCCACCCGGGTCCGGGCCCGGCCGCCCTGCCGGGCCGAGGCGAGCAGCCCCCTGAGCGTGCTCAGCCAGCCGACGGCCACGAATGCGGCGCCGACCAGCAGCCCGACCGCGCCGTTGAGCGGCATCACGATGCCGACCGCGCCGCCGAACACCCACGCCATCTGGAGCAGCGTCTCGGAGCGGGCGAACGCCGAGGTGCGCACCAGCTCGGGCACGTCCCGCTGGATCAGCGCGTCCAGCGCCAGCTTGGCCAGCGCCTGTGCGAACCCGGCGACCGCGGCCAGGCAGGCCACCAGGAACGCCCCGAAGAGGATCGCCGCGACGACCGCCGTGCCGAGCACCACCGCCACCACCGTCACGATGATGATTTCCGGCGCGCGGGAGCGGAACCAGGCGCCCACGGCCGTGCCGAGGGCGTTGCCCGCCCCGGCCGCGACGCCCACTATCCCCAGCGACACCGCCGCGCTCTCCCCGGTCAGCGGGTGCTCGCGCAGCAGGAAGGCGAGGAAGAAGATCAGGAAGCCGGACAGGCAGCGCAGGGCGGCGTTGGCGCCGAGCGCGTGCGTGACGGCCGGCCCGACCGTCCGCAGCCCCGGCCGCCTGGCCTGCCCCCGGTGCGGCCCGCGCAGGTGCTGCTCGTCGGCCGCGAGCAGCGCCACGTCCTCGCCCTTGGCCGAGTCCACCTTGGGCGGCAGGGAGAACGACAGCAACGTACCGGCGACGAAGATCACGAAGGCGCCGTAGAGCGGCCACGGATCGCCGAGGGCGTGCAGCCCCGCCGCGACCGGCGCGGCGGCACCGGTGGCCAGCAGCCCGGCGAGGGTCACCCGGGAGTTGGCCTTCACGAGCGAGAACCGCGGCGGCAGCAGCCGCGGCACGACGGCACTGCGGACCACCCCGTACGCCTTGGACGCCACCAGCACGCCCAGCGCGGCCGGGTACAGCTCCAGGCTGCCGCTCGCCACCGCCCCCGAGATGATCAGCGAGAGCAGCGCCCGCGCCAGCATCGCCCCGGCCATCGCGGCCCGCCGCCCGTGCGGCAGCCGGTCCAGGAGGGGGCCGATCACCGGCGCGAGGACCGTGAAGGGCGCCATGGTGATCGCGAGGTAGAGGGCGACCCGGCCGCGCGCCTCGTCGGTCGGCACCGAGAAGAACACCGTGGACGCGAGGGCCACGGTGACCATGACGTCCCCCGCGCCGTTCACCGCGTGCAACTCGATCAGCTTGCCCAGACCCGACTCGCCCGCGCCGTGCGCGTGCGTGGCCCTGCGGATGCCGCGGGCCGTTCCGGTCACGGGAAACTGCAGGGCACGGCCGACCGAGCGGACGGCACCACCCACCCGGCCCGAACCGCCGCCCCGACCATTCGCCCTGTCCGCGGCTGCCACGACGTTCATAGTGCCCCGAGATACGGCCGGATAGTGCGGATCGGACGGGTGTGGCGGCTCACGACCCCGGTCGGCGCAGGCAGAGGGGCGGGTGGGAATATGCACGAATCCCGTCCGGTGTAGCGTGCCTATCTCAGCCATAACGCAGAATGGATGGCAGAGGTGCGCCCAGGCGCGCGGATGCAGACGTCGATGCGGTCCCCAGGTCCGCTCCGTCGGCGAAACCGCCGGAGGCAGCCGCACTCGACGAGACGGCGTAGGAGAGAAGCGATACCTGTGAGCGCAGCGACCACGCGAAGCCGCACCCCCGACCGCCTGTGCGCCGAGGCCGTCGACCTCGCCCGCGCCGCCGCCGAGGAGGCCGCCGCGCCCGGCGTGGTCGGCGAGCACGCCGGCCTGGTGTCGGAGGGCGACCGCGTCGTCACGCACTTCTTCGCGTGCGAGGAACTGGGCTACCGCGGCTGGCGCTGGGCGGTGACGGTGGCCCGCGCCTCCCGCGCCAAGATCGTCACGCTCGACGAGGTCGTCCTGCTGCCCGGCCCCGACGCCCTCCTCGCCCCCGAGTGGGTCCCGTGGAGCGAGCGCCTGCGCCCCGGCGACCTCGGCCCCGGCGACCTGCTCCCCACCGACCAGGACGACCTGCGTCTGGAGCCCGGTTACACGGGCGAGGAGGAGCCGCCGCCGAACTCGGCGGTGTCCGAGGAGATGCGGGAACTGGCGGAGGCGGAGGACGCCGACGTCACGCCGGGCACGCCCGCCGTCCAGCCGACGACCCCTTCGCGCGGCACCATCGCGTCCTTGGCCGAGGAACTGGGCCTGCGCCGCGCGCGCGTCCTGTCCCGCTACGGCCTGCACACCGCCGCGGACCGCTGGGAGGAGGCCTTCGGCCCGAAGACGCCGATGGCCCAGGCGGCCCCCGCCACCTGTGTGAGCTGCGGCTTCCTCGCCCCCATCGGCGGCTCCCTCGGCCAGGCCTTCGGCGTCTGCGCCAACGAGTTCTCCCCGGCCGACGGCCGCGTGGTCTCCCTCGCCTACGGCTGCGGCGGCCACTCGGAGGCGGCGGTCATGCCCAAGCCCCCGCAGCCGGCCCCGCCGGTCGTCGACGAGACCCGGGTCGACGCCTTCCCGCTCCGCCCGGCCCGCGACTCCGGTTCGGTGCCGGAGACCGGCGACGACGAGACGGCGGAACTCGGCCACTCCTGACCCCCCACGCGCACCTCGGCCCACACCGTCTTCCGCGGCGCGGGCCCGTGCGCCGTACCCCAGCGCTCCGCCAGCGCCTCCACGAGGAGCAGCCCCCGCCCGCCCTCGGCGTCCGGTTCCGGACGGCCGAGTTCGGGCAGCCGGTCACCGCGCGTGTCGGTCACCTCGACACGGAGCGTGTCCCCGACGGCGTACAACGTCAGCCGGAAGTCCCGTCCGGCCACCCGGCCGTGACCGGCCGCGTTGGCGGCCAGCTCGGCCACGATCAGCTCCGCCGGGTCCAACGGCAGGCCCCAGGAGCGCAGTTGCTCCCTGGCGAGCAGCCGGGCGAGACGGGCCCCGCGGGGCGTGGGGGAGAGCCGCACCGTGAAGTGCGGGACGGGGGTGGAGATGTGGGTGGAGATTTCCTGGTTCACATCACTCAGAGTGGCTGTGCCTGTTACCCCTGAACAGTGACGACGCGGTTGCGTAGGGTCACTGTCCAGCGCGTGTCCGGTGGTGTCCGGGCATGTCGAGAAGGGGGTGGTGCGGTGTGGGTGAGGAAGAGGAGCCGGGCTGGGAGGTCGAGCCGGACGACGAGTGGGGCGTCGCCGTCATCGCCACCGTGGGCCGCCAACTCAGGCTGCGCCGGGAAGCGGTGGCCCTGCGCGCCGCCGACTTCGCCAAGGCCGTGGGCTACAGCGAGGACATGGTCTACAAGGTCGAGTCGGGCAAGCGGATTCCTCGGCCGGAGTACCTCGACAAGGCGGACAAGCTTCTCGATGCGGGTGGGTTGCTCGCGGCGATGAAGGAGGACGTGGAGAAGGTCCGCTATCCGAAGAAGGTTCGGGCTTTGGCGGAGGTGGAGGCGAAGGCGGTGGAGCTTCAGCTGTATGACCCGCTCAGCGTCCATGGGTTGTTGCAGACGCCGGAGTACGCGCGTGCGCTCCTGATGATGCGGCGCCCGGCGTACAGCGACACCGAGATCGAGCGGTACGTAACGGCGCGCATGGCTCGCAAGTCCGTCTTCGAGCGGGACCCGGCCCCGGAGATCAGCTTCGTCTTGGAGGAGTGGACCCTGCGTCGGCCCCTGGGAGGGCGGGAGGCGCTCCGTAGCCAGCTGCAACATCTGCTGGAAGTCACAAAGTTGCGGAATGTCGAGCTACAGGTGATGCCGATGGACCGCCAGGAGCATGCTGGAGTGGACGGGAGTATCGAGATGCTGAAGTTCTCCGACGGGTCAGCCGTAGGACGGTCGCCCGCATTGGCCAATGGCCGACCGGTCGAGCAGCCCAAGCACCTCCGTATCCTTGAGCTGCGCTACGGCATCATCCGGGCCCAGGCGCTCACTCCACGCGAGTCGACATCCTTTATCGAGCAACTGCTGGGGGCAACATGATCCGTTGGTTCAAGAGCAGCTACAGCAGCGGCAGTGAAGGCGACTCCTGCGTCGAAGTCGCCCTGGACTGGGACGCCGCCCCCACCCCCGCCACCATCCACATCCGCGACTCCAAGCAGGACAACGGCCCCCTCCTCACCGTCGCCCCCGCCACCTGGACGGAGTTCGTCACGTACGCCGCCCGGCGCTGAATCACCCGGTGAGGCTCGCCTCGTGGACCGTTTCGAGGCTCGCCTCCTTGCCGGTGCGTTCCAGGCGCAGGCGGGCCGAACGGCCGTGCAGCGTCAGCGTCATGAGCTGGTTGCCGAACCACGGCCCACCCCGCTTGCGCCACCGCACCGGCGGCTTGGGCGTGCGGCCGTGCCGGGCGAGGAGGCGGCCCAGGACGCGGGCCGGCGCGCTCCAGCCGACGCGGAAGCCGACCCGCATGGCCGCCGGCACGGAGTTGTGCACGGGTGAGCAGGTGAGCTGGACGACGGGCACGCCGAGGTCGCCGGAGCGCCAGGTGGCCTCGGCGACGTAACCGTGGTGCACGTCCCCGGAGAGCACGCACACGCTCGCCGGGGCGCCCGGTGCCGTCGCCACCTCGGCTATGAGGCCGGCTAGGTCGGCGAAGGAGCGGGGGAAGGCCGCCCAGTGCTCCAGGTCGGCCCCGCGGCGCAGCCACTCGCCGAAGCGGGCCCAGCGGTCGCCGCGTTCCCCGGCGCACAGGGCCGCGTCCCAGCCCTCGGTGTCGTGCACCAGGTGCGGCAGCAGCCAGGGCAGGGAGGTGCCGATCAGGAGGTGGTCGTAGGCCCCCTCGTCGCCCAGGACCTGCGCGCGCAGCCAGTCGGCCTCGCCCGGGTCCAGCATGGAGCGGCGGCCCTCCTCCAGGACCCGCGCGGCCCGGGAGTCGACCATCACCACCCGGACCCGGCCCAAGTCGCGCCGGTAGCTGAAGCGGACCGTGGCGGAGTCGGCGTCGGCCTGTTCGGCCAGCGCGCGCAGCGCCTTCGTACCGTCCGGGGTGGCCCGTACCGCGGCCCAGGTCGGGTCGTCGGCCAGTTCGGCGGGGGAGAGGTTGCCGATGTGCTGGTGGACCCAGTACGACATCAGGCCGCTCAGCAGCCGTTCCTGCCACCAGTCGGTGGCGCGCATGTCGGCGAGCCAGGAGGCGGAGGTGTTCCAGTCGTCCACGATGTCGTGGTCGTCGAAGATCATGAAGCTGGGCACGGTGGACAGCAGCCAGCGGACCTCCGGGTCGAGCCAGGACTCGTAGTAGAGGTGGCAGTACTCCTCGTAGTCGGCGACCTGGCCGCCGGGCGGCTCGTCCAGGCTGCGGCGGCCGGCCAGCCAGCGCCGGGTCTCCTCGGAGGTCTCGTCCGCGTAGATCTGGTCGCCCAGGAGCAGCAGGACGTCGGGGCGTTCGGCGCCAGGGTCGGCGGACAGCCGGCGGGCCAGGGTGTCGAGGGCGTCGGGGCCCACCGGGTCCTTGCCGTCCGCCGGGGGCGCGGCCCAGCGGCACGACCCGAAGGTGACGCGGACGGTGTCGCCGCTGCCGGGCGTGCGGATGACGGACGGCGGGAAACGGGAGTCGGGCAGGGGCCACACCGGGGTGCCGTCCAGCACCACCTCGTAGGAGGGGGCGGTGCCCGGTCGCAGTCCGGTCACCGTGACGAGCGCGTAGTGGTGCCCGGCCACCTGGAAGGTGGGGGCCGTGCCCGCCGCGCCGTCGGAACAGCGCACCTCGGCCGTGCAGGGCGCGCTCGTCTCGACCCACACGGTGGCGCGGGAGCCGTCGGTGTACCTCAGCAGCGGGCCAAGGCGCAGTTCGGGCATGTGATCGCCTTCCTGTCTCGGACGGTACGGAAAGGAACGGCCACAGCGACGGTACAGGCGTCTGGGACCCGTCCGGGCGGGCACGTGTGAGGAGACCGGGGCGGGGCGGCCCCGGTGCGGGGCGAGGCGGAAAGGTGGTGCCGTGGCCGAGCACGGGCGGGCGACGGAGGCACGGGAGACCCGGGGCACGGGGGGCGAGGACGACCTGCTGCGCGGGTTCGAGGTGGACGACCGGCAGCCGGAGCGGCCGGTGCTGCTGGACGCCGGCGGCCGGCCGGTGGAGACCTGGCGGGAGAACCACCCCTACGACCACCTGATCGGCCGGCGCGAGTACGAGCGGACCAAGCGGATCCTGCAGATCGAACTCCTCAAGCTCCAGCGCTGGGTGAAGGACACGGGGCAGCGGATCGTCGTGGTGTGCGAGGGGCGGGACGCGGCCGGCAAGGGCGGCACCATCAAACGGTTCACCGAGCGGCTGAACCCGCGGGGGGCACGCGTGGTGGCGCTGGACAAGCCGACCGAGCGGGAGGCGGGTCAGTGGTACTTCCAGCGGTACGTGACGCACCTGCCGGCCCGCGGGGAAATGGTCTTCTTCGACCGGTCCTGGTACAACCGGGCCGGCGTCGAGCGGGTCATGGGATTCTGCACGGAGGCCGAGTACCGGCAGTTCCTGCGGCAGGCACCGCTGTTCGAGCGGCTGCTCACCGACGACGGAGTCCTGCTGGTCAAGCTCTGGTTCTCGGTGTCCCGCGCCGAGCAGCGGACCCGGTTCGCCATACGGCAGGTCGACCCGGTGCGCCGCTGGAAGCTCTCCCCCACCGACCTGGCCTCGCTCGGCCACTGGGACGAGTACACCGCGGCCAAGGTCGACATGTTCCGGGCGACCGACACCGCGCACGCGCCCTGGACGGTCGTGAAGAACAACGACAAGCGGCGCGGCCGGCTGGAGGCGATGCGCAGCCTCCTGGACCGCTTCGACTACCCCGCCAAGGACCACGAAGCGGTCGGCACCCCCGACCCGCTGATCGTCGGCGCCGCGGACACCCTGCTCGAACCGGGCGAGGAACCCACGGCCCTGTCGCCGACCCCGCTGGCCGGACCGGGCGGCGGACCCGGGAACCACCCGGACCCCGCGGTGCCGGCCGGCCGCGGCCACAGCTGAGGAGGGACCCGGACCATGGGAACGGTGGTGCACGTCCCGCAGACACGGGACATGATCGGGGACGAACTCTCCGGCGACGAGGCCTTCACCGCGCTGCGCCGCTACGGGGGCACGCGCCTGCTGCTCGACGCCTTCTCCCGGTTCCGCTACGCCGACGGCTTCACCAACGCCCGCGCCCTCGGCTTCCAGATCGTGCTCGGCCTGGTGCCGTTCACCATCGCGCTCGTCGGCCTCGCCACGGCCGCGCACACGGAGAGCCTGGGGCGGATCGTCGAGCTGACCCTGGGCAGGATCGTGCCGGGAGCCAGCGCCGACGTGGTCCGCGAGGCGCTGCGCGGCACCCGCCGCACCGCCGGCTCCGACGCGTGGAGCACCGTCGCGCTGTGCCTGGGGCTCGCCTTCTCCGTCCTCAACCTCGCCTCCGCCATGGGCCAGGTGGAACGGGGCGCCAACCGGATCTACGGCATCGAACGGGACCGGCCCTTCCCGCGGAAGTACGGCAGGGCCGTGCTGCTCGCCTTCGCCGCCGGCGTGCCCATGGTCCTGGGCTTCCTGGTCCTGGTCGCCGGGCAGGCCGTGACCGCGGCGACGGCCGAGGCGCTGGGCACCTCCCGGCCCCCGGCGTGGTGGGGCGCCCTGGAGGTGCCCGTGGGAATCGCCCTCGCCTGGATCGCCTCCGCCGTCATCTTCCGCTGGTCGCCGCGCCGGGACCAGCCCGGGTACACCTGGCTGGCGTTCGGTTCCGCCGTCCACCTGGTGCTGTGGGTCACCGCGACCTGGCTGCTGACGCTCTACGTCTCCCGCAGCGGCTCCTTCGGCGCCGTGTACGGGCCGCTCACCGCCTTCGTGGCCCTGCTGCTGTGGGCCAACCTGACCGGCATCGCCCTGTTCCTCGGCATCGCGTTCGCCGCCCAGCTGGAAGCGGCCCGCGCCGGCCTGGGCCGTGCCGTCGAGCCGGACCCGGGGCCGGGCCCCTGAGCCCCCGGCCCCGGGGGCGCGGGTCAGGACGACTTCACGAGCCGGCGCACGTTGTCGGCCGAGCCGCACCCGGACTTCAGTAGACGCTCACGCTCCTCCCAGAACGCCGCGCCCAGCTCCGCGCGCCGCTCCGCCGCCACGTTCTCGCGCGCGCCGTTGAGGATCGTGCGCTCCTCCTCGTCGGCGTGGTGGGTGACGGCCTCCACCAGCGCCTCCAGCTTCTCGTCCCACTCCTCGGAGCCGACCTCCTCGACCTGTAGGAGTTCCAGCAGGGCCTCGTTGCCCTCGTCGTGCTCGTGCTCGCCGTGCTCGACCTCTTCGTCGTCGATGTTCTTGTACCGCTTCAGGGCGGGGTAGACCTTGGCCTCCTCGGCCAGCGCGTGCGCGATCAGCAGGTCCGCGAACTCCTCCAGCGCGGCCGCGCGGTCGGCCTCCACGCTGCGCATGAGGCGGAACAGGTCCTCCATGCGGCGGTGGTCCTTCAGGATCAGCTCGACGACATCCCGGGTCTCGGCCATGGAACGGGCACCACTTTCGTACGTACCGGCACTACCGTGCCAACGGATGGTCCCTACCGCCTACCCTCACCGTCCGCGTTGATGGCCTCCCCGCTTTGCGCTGTACCTTCGTCCTCACGTCGTAGAGGAGAGTCAACGTGAGCAAGTTCGTGCGGCCGGCGGCCGAGGGCGCCGACCCCTTCGGCACCGCCCGTCTGCGTCGCGGTGTCCTCGACGCCTGGGCGACCAGCCCCGCCCGGTTCCGGGAGGACGCCAACGCCGAGGAGGACCTGGTCCTCGGGGGGTACCGGGACCGGCTCGTCGTCGAGCTGGCCCAGAACGCCGCCGACGCCGCCGCGCGGGCGCACGTGCCGGGCCGGTTGCGGCTCACCCTCCGCGACGGCGTGCTCGTGGCCGCCAACACCGGGGCCCCGCTGGACGCGGCCGGTGCCGAGTCGCTGTCCACGCTGCGCGCCTCCGCGAAGCGGGACGCCGAGGCGACGCCCGGTGCCGTCGGCCGGTTCGGCGTCGGGTTCGCCGCCGTGCTCGCCGTCACCGACGAACCGGCGATCGTGGGGCGGCACGGCGGGGTGCGCTGGTCCCTCGCCGAGGCCAGGGAGCTGGCCGCCGACACCGCCCGGCACAGCCCCGGGCTCGGGGACGAGGTGCGGCGGCGCGACGGGCACGTGCCCCTGCTGCGGCTGCCCTTCGCCGCCGAGGGCACCGCTCCGGAGCCCTACGACACCGCCGTCATCCTGCCGCTGCGGGACGCCGCCGCCGCCGACCTCGCCGAGCGGCTGCTCGCGGGCGTCGACGACGCCCTGCTCCTCGCGCTGCCGGGGCTGGCGGAGGTCGTCGTGGAGGTCGGCGACGAGGCCCCCCGCACGATCAGCCGGCGTACCGACGGCCCCTTCACCATCGTGGAGGACTCCCGGGACGGCATCACCAACTGGCGCACGGTCTCGGCCGACGGGCCGCTCACGCCCGACCTCCTCGCCGGCCGGCCGGTCGAGGAACGGCTGCGGCCGCACTGGTCGGTGACCTGGGCCGTGCCCGTCGACGCCTACGGCGCCCCGGCCCGGCCCCGTACGAGCCCCGTCGTGCACGCGCCGACGCCGAGCGACGAGCCCCTCGGCGTGCCCGCCCTGCTCATCGCCTCCTTCCCGCTGGACACCACCCGCCGGCACGCGGCGCCCGGTCCGCTCACCGACTTCCTGGTGGAGCGCGCCGCCGACGCCTACGCCGCACTGCTCGCCTCCTGGCGGCCGGTGCTGGCCGGGATCATCGACCTCGTGCCGGGGCCGCTCGGCAAGGGCGCGCTGGACGGGGCCCTGCGGCAGGCCGTGCTGGAGCGGCTGCCGCGCACCGCCTTCCTGCCCCCGGCGGTCGAGGCGAAGGGCGACGACGAGCTGCCGGAGGCGCTGCGGCCCCGCGACGCCGAGATCGTGGAGGGCGCCGGCACGGACACGGTGCGGGTGCTCGCCGAGGTGCTGCCCACCCTGCTCCCGGCCGGGCTGGAGCGGCGCGCCGAGCTGCGCACCCTCGGGGTCGCCCGGCTGCCGCTCGCCGACGCCGTCGACCGGCTCGCCGGGCTGGAGAGGGAGCCGCGGTGGTGGTGGCGGCTGTACGACAGCCTCGCCGGGGTCGACCCCGAGCGGCTGTCCGGGCTGCCGGTGCCGCTGGCCGACCGCAGGACGACCATCGGGCCCCGGCAGGTGCTGCTGCCCACGCCGGACGCCGCCCGGATCGACCCGGACGTGCTGGGGCGGCTCGGGCTGAAGGTGGCGCACGCGGACGCCGCGCACCCGCTGCTGGAGAAGCTCGGGGCGCTGCCCGCGACCCCGCGCGCGGTGCTGACCACCCCTCAGGTGCGGGCCGCCGTCGCGGGCTCGCTGGAGGACGACGGCGCCCTCGGCTGGGAGGAGGACGCGCCGGACGCCGAGGAGCTGGCCGACACGGTGCTCGCACTGGTGCGGGACGCGGCGCTCGAACCGGGCGACGAGCCCTGGCTGGGCGCCCTCGCGCTGCCCGACGAGGACGGGGAACTCGCGCCCGCCGGTGAGCTGGTGTTCCCCGGCAGCCCCTTCGCCCGGGTCATCCGGGAGGGTGAACTGGCCGCCGTGGACGCCGACCTGGCGGAGAAGTGGGGTGAGCAGCCGCTCGCCGCGTGCGGGGTGCTCGCCGGCTTCGCGCTCGTCCGGGCCACGGACGTCGTCCTCGACCCCGACGAACTGGAGCCCCGGGACGGCGACTACGCCGAACCCGACGACGCCGGTCTGCTGGACGCCGTGGACGTGTGGTGCGAGGACATCCTCGACCGGTTCCCGGACAGCCCGGTGCCGCCGGTCGCCACCGAACTCGTCGCCGTCCGCGACCTGGACCTGGTGGACGACGACCACTGGCCCGAGGCGCTCGCCCTGCTGGCCCGGCCGCCGCTGCGGGACGCTCTGACCCAGCCCGTGCGCGTCCTGCTGCCCGACGGCACCCACGAGGCCGTACGGCCGTACACCGCGTGGTGGCTGCGCGGGCACCCGGTGCTCGACGGCCGGCGCCCGGCCGGGCTGCTCGCGGCCGGCGGCGACCCGCTGCTGCGCGGGCTGTACGACGAGGCCGACGCCACCGGGTTCGAGGACGAGCAGGTGCTGCGGGCGCTCGGCGTGCGCACCTCCGTCGGCGCGCTGCTGGACGAGCCCGGCGGCGCCGCCGAACTGCTGGACCGCCTCGCCGACCCGGAGCGGCCCGTCACCCCCGCCCAGCTGCACGGCCTGTACAGCGCGCTGGCGGAGCTGGAGCCCGAGCGGGTGACCCTGCCGGACGAGCTGCGGGCCGTGGTCGACGGGCGCGTGGAGGTCGTGGACGCCGGGTCGGCCGTCGTGGTCGACTCGCCGGACCTGCTGCCGTTCACCTCGGGCGTGCCGCTGCTGCCGGTCCGCCCGGCGCGGGCCGCCGAGCTGGCCGAGCTGTTCCAGGTGCGCCGGCTGAGCGAGTCCGTCACCGGGGAGGTGCACTCCGAGGGGAGCGAGCACGACGTACCGGACGCGGTGCGGGTGCTGCTCGGGCCGCGTACGCCGGGCACCTACGTCGAGCACGAGGAACTGGTCGTGGACGGCGTGGAGATCGACTGGCGGCTCACCGGCGACGGGGTGCTGCACGCGGCCACCCTGGAGGGGGTCGCGGCGGGGCTGGCGTGGGCGGCGGGGCAGTGGCCCCGGCGGTTCGAGGTGGCCGCGCTGCTGGAGGACCCGTCGCGGACGCAGGAGCTGGCGCGGGACCGGTGGTTCGACTAGCCGGGCCGGCTCCGCCGGGGCCGGCCCCCGCTGAAACACGCCCGCACAAAATTTTCACTACTCGTACAACCTTTCACTTTGTTCCCGCGTCACATCTGCGGAGTCACCCGACTCCCCAGATCACAACGTGGGGACCACACATGCGCATCCGTGCCTCTGTCGCCGTCGTCGGCGGCGCCCTGGCCCTGTCCGCCCTCGCCGTCCCGGCCGCCCAGGCCGACGGCGGTTACGGCGACACGAAGATCACCAAGGTGGTCGTCGACGGCGACAACAAGGTGCAGATCGGCACCTCCAGCGCGGTCACCGTGAAGGTCAGCGTGACCGCCACGGACAACTCGGGCATCAAGGGCGCCGAGGCGTTCACCCTCTACGGCCCCGACAACGGGTACGCGGACACGGGCAAGCCCACCTGCACCAAGGTCAACGCCACCACCTCCACCTGCACCGCCTCGGTGAAGATCGACCCGAAGACGGACTACCTCACCAACAAGAGCGCCGGCACCTGGTACGTGGACGCGTGGATCGACGCCAAGGACGGCGACTTCGTCTGGAAGCAGAAGGCCGGTTCCTTCTCCTTCCAGCGCGCCGCCAAGCTCACCGCCAACGCCACCCCCGAGCCGGTGAAGAAGGGCAAGACCGTCACCGTGACGGGCGCCCTCACCCGCGCCAACTGGGAGTCGCTGAAGTACGGCGGCTACGGCTCGCAGTCCGTGAAGCTCCAGTTCCGCAAGAAGAGCTCCAGCACCTACACCACGCTGAAGACCATCAAGGCGGACACCAAGGGCAACCTGAAGACGACGACCACCGCCACGGTCGACGGCTACTACCGCTTCTCCTTCGCGGGCGGCTCGACCACCTCGGCGGTCAGCTCCGCGGCCGACTTCATCGACGTGCAGTAAGCGGCACGGTTCCGCCCCCGGGAGTGCCTCCCGGCACCCCCGGGGGCGGAACGTTCCTTCTCAGTTGTGTCATGTGCTGGTAATCCGAGGCCCAAATCTGGCCGGAACGCGGCCTTGCCGTACAACCAGTCCTCTGCCTCGCGGATCTGACCGCGTGAGTCGACCGACTCCACGATCACTTCTCCCTCCAGGGGAAACGCACATGCGCATACGTGCCACCGTGGCCGCCGTCTCCGGCGCCCTGGCCCTCTCCGCCTTCGCCGTCCCGGCCGCCCACGCGGCCGCCGCGGCGCCGAACGTCACCTTCTCCAACGTGAAGGTCAACAGCGGCAAGGCGATCACCCTCGGGGCGACCTCCACGGTCAAGGTCAAGGCGACCTACACCGTGACCCACCCCACCACTGTCTCGATGTCCAACGTCCTGACCGGCCCGGTGCTCTACCGGGGCGCGTCGGCCAAGGACGCCGACACCCAGGTCGTCAGCGACGACCCGGGCACCTGCACCACCGTGAACAGCACCACCGTGAACTGCACGGCCTACATCACCCTCCCCGCCGACGAGCTGTACAACTCGGACGCCGGCACCTGGAAGGAGGGCGGGCTCGCGGTCGACAAGAAGACCGAGGCCGAGAAGTGGCAGAACGACCTCGGCACCATCCCGGTCCGCCGCGCGGCCAAGCTCACCGCCGACGCCACCCCGGAGCCGGTCAAGAAGGGCAAGACCCTGACCGTCACCGGCAAGCTGACCCGCGCCGACTGGCAGCACGGCACCTACATCGGCTTCGGCGGCCAGTCCGTCAAGCTCCAGTTCTGCAAGGCGGGCAGCACCACCTACACCACCGTCAAGACCATCACCTCGTCCTCCACGGGCGCCCTGAAGACCACGGTGACGGCCGGCTCCGACGGCTACTACCGCTACAGCTTCGCCGGTACGTCCACCACGTCGGCGGTCAGCTCCGCGGCCGACTACGTCGACGTGCAGTAACGGCACCCGGCCGGACTCAGTCCGGGAAGCGGCGGCCGACCCACCTCCACAGGTACTCCAGGACGGCCGCCGCGACCGCGGCCACGCCGACCGCCGTCCACGGCAGCTCCATGCCGACCAGCTTCAGCGCGAAGAAGTCCTGGAGCGCCGGGACGGCGAGGACGAACAGGAAGGCCACGGCCATCGCGGCCACCAGGGCCACCCGCCACCAGGTGTAGGGGCGGGCGATGATCGCCAGGACCCACATGGAGATCAGGAACAGGGTCAGGGTGGCCGCGCTCGTCTCCGCGGCCAGCGCGCCGGGGCCGGTGTAGTGGTGCCGCGCCAGCAGGTACGTGAAGAAGGTCGCGACGCCGGCCAGCACCCCGCCGGGGATCGCGTACCGCATCACCCGGCGCACGAAGTGCGGTCTCGCCCGCTCCGTGTTCGGCGCGAGGGCCAGGAAGAAGGCCGGGACGCCGATGGTGAGCGTGGACAGCAGGGTCAGGTGCCGGGGCAGGAAGGGGTACTCCACCTGCCAGCACACCACCAGCACCGCCAGCAGCACCGAGTAGACCGTCTTCACCAGGAACAGCGTTGCCACGCGCGTGATGTTGCCGATCACCCGGCGGCCCTCGGCGACCACCGACGGCAGGGTCGCGAAGCTGTTGTCCAGCAGCACGATCTGGGCCACCGCCCGCGTGGCCTCCGAACCGGAGCCCATGGCGACCCCGATGTCCGCGTCCTTCAGGGCCAGCACGTCGTTCACGCCGTCCCCGGTCATCGCGACCGTGTGCCCGCGCGACTGGAGCGCGCCCACCATGTCCCGCTTCTGCTGCGGGGTCACCCGCCCGAAGACCGTGCCCGCGTCCAGGGCCTGCGCCATCGCCGGCCGCTCGGCGGGCAGCCGCCGCGCGTCCACCGCCGCACCCTCCAGGCCCAGCTTCGCCGCGACCGCGCCGACCGACACCGCGTTGTCACCGGAGATGACCTTGGCGCGGACGTCCTGCTCGGCGAAGTAGCGCAGGGTGTCGGAGGCGTCGGGCCGCAGCCGCTGCTCCAGGACGACCAGGGCGGTGGGGCGGGCGCCCCGGGCCGGCTCGGAGTCGTCCAGGTCCCGGTGCGCGCGGGCCAGCAGCAGCACGCGCAGGCCCTGTTCGTTCAGGCGCGCGGTCTCGGCGAGCGCCGGGTCGTCGGCGCCGAGGAGCACGTCCGGGGCGCCGAGCAGCCAGGTGCTGGTCTCGCCGTCGCCCTCGCTGAACGCGGCCCCGCTGTACTTGCGGGCGGAGGAGAAGGGCAGCGACTCGACGCAGCGCCAGTCGTCGCTGTCCGGGTAGGCGTCGATGATGGCCTGGAGGGAGGCGTTGGGGCGCGGGTCGGACTCGCCGAGCGCGCCGAGCACCTTGCGGACGTACGTCTCGTCCGCCCCGTCCAGCGTCCGCAGCTCGGTGACGTCCATGCCGCCCTCGGTGAGCGTGCCGGTCTTGTCCAGGCAGACGGTGTCGACACGGGCCAGGCCCTCGATGGCCGGCAGCTCCTGCACGAGGCACTGCTTGCGGCCGAGCCGGATGACGCCGATCGCGAAGGCCACGGAGGTGAGCAGCACCAGCCCCTCGGGCACCATCGGGACGATCCCGCCGATCGTGCGGGCGACGGAGTCCTTCAGGTCGTCGTTCTTGACGACGAGCTGGGTGATGACGAGTCCGACCGCCGCCGGCACCATCATCCAGGTGACGTACTTGAGGATCGTGGAGATGCCGGTGCGCAGCTCGGAGTGGACGAGCGTGAACCGGGACGCCTCCTCGGCGAGCTGGGCGGCGTAGGCCTCGCGGCCGACCTTGGTGGCCGTGAAGGCGCCGCCGCCCGCGACCACGAAACTGCCGGACAGCACCGGGTCGCCGGGGCGTTTGACGACGGGATCGGCCTCGCCGGTGAGCAGCGACTCGTCGATCTCCAGTCCGTCCGCCTCCGCGCACACCCCGTCGACCACGATCTTGTCGCCCGGACCGATCTCGATGAGGTCGTCCAGGACGATCTCATGGGTGGCCACCTCGGTCGCGACCCCGTCCCGCCGTACCGTGGGCCGGGCCTCCCCGATCACCGCGAGCGAGTCCAGGGTCTGTTTGGCGCGCCACTCCTGGACGATGCCGATGCCGGTGTTGGCGAGGATCACGAAGCCGAAGAGGCTGTCCTGGATCGGCGCGACGAACAGCGTGATCAGCCACAGGACACCGATGATCGCGTTGAACCGGGTGAAGACGTTGGCCCGGACGATCTCCCCGAGCGACCGGCTGCTGCGCACCGGTATGTCGTTGACCAGGCCCCGGCCGACGCGGTCGGCGACCTCGGCGCCGGTCAGCCCGGTCGCGGCGCGCCCCGGCAGGGCCACGGGACGCACGGGGTCGATCTCGGCGCCCGCGTCTATATGGCTCATGCAGTCGACGGTACGTGCGATGCCGCCCGCTCGCCCACCAGACGGGGCCCGGGAGGAGCGGAGCCCCCGCCGGCTACTCGGCCGACGCCGCCTCCGGAGCCGCCGCCCGCTTGATCGCGGCGTCCCGCCTGCGGACGTACCAGACCCCGATCAGTCCCAGCCCGCCCCCGGCCAGGCACGTCCACAGCCACCACAGGTGCCCGTGGTCCTCGAACCAGCCGTAGAAGGGGAGCTGGACCAGGAAGAGGACGAACCACACGAGGGTGCCGCCGGTGATCGTGGCGACCACGGGCCCCTCCAGGGGCTCCGGCGCCTCGTGCTTGGGGGTCCACTTAGCCATGCGCACAGCTTAAGCGCCGCCGCTGTCTACGCGCGGAGATAGCGATCTGCCCCTCATACGTTCATACTGAAACGGTTTGCCTTTGACCGCTTCTTATCGTAGGAAACTCCAACGGGGCTCGGGGGAACCCCGCTGGTGATGAGGTCCCGCATGTCCACCTCGGCACCCGCCAAGGTCCCCACCCCCGAGAAGCCGGGTGGCGCGTCCGCCTATGGCGCCCTCGACCGCTACTTCAAGATCTCCGAGCGCGGCAGCACCCTCGCCCGTGAGGTCCGTGGCGGTTTCGCCACCTTCTTCGCCATGGCGTACATCATCGTGCTGAACCCGATCATCCTCAGCAGCGCGAAGGACATGTACGGCCACCACCTGGACAACGGCCAGCTGGTGACGGCGACCGCGCTGACAGCCGCGTTCTCCACGCTGCTGATGGGCGTCATCGGCAACGTGCCGATCGCGCTCGCCGCCGGCCTCGGCGTGAACTCGGTGGTCGCCCTCCAGCTCGCGCCGCGCATGTCCTGGCCGGACGCCATGGGCATGGTCGTCCTCGCCGGTTTCGTGGTCATGCTGCTGGTCGCCACCGGGCTGCGCGAGCGCGTGATGAACGCCGTGCCGTTCGGCCTGCGCAAGGCGATCTCCATCGGTATCGGCCTGTTCATCATGCTGATCGGCCTGGTCGACTCCGGCTTCGTCACCCGGGTGCCGGACGCCGCCCAGACCACCGTCCCGGTGCAGCTCGGCACCGGCGGCCACCTCACCGGCTGGCCGGTGCTGATCTTCATCCTGGGCGCGCTCCTCACCTTCGCGCTGATCGTCCGCAAGGTGCCGGGCGCGATCCTCATCTCCATCGTCGGCATGACCGTCCTCGCGGTGATCATCAACGCGGTCGCCACGATCCCGTCCTGGGGCCTGACGGTCCCGAAGTGGCCGGGCAACCCGGTCGACACCCCCGACTTCGGCCTGGTCGGCCACATCAGCCTGTTCGGCGGCTTCTCCAAGGTCGGCGTGCTGACCGGCATCCTGTTCGTCTTCACGGTCCTGCTGTCGTGCTTCTTCGACGCGATGGGCACGATCATGGGCATCAGCGACGAGGCCAAGCTGACGGACGCCGAGGGCTACATGCCGGGCATCAACAAGGTCCTCTTCGTGGACGGCCTCGCGGTCGCGGCGGGCGGCGCCAGCTCCTCCTCGGCCACCACCGCCTTCGTGGAGTCCACGGCCGGCGTCGGCGAGGGCGCCCGCACCGGCTTCGCCAACGTCGTCACGGGCGGCCTGTTCGCCGTCGCGCTGTTCCTCACCCCGGTCGCCACGATGGTCCCGTCCCAGGCGGCCACCCCGGCGCTGGTCGCGGTCGGCTTCCTGATCCTGTCGAACTCCATCAAGGAGATCGACTGGGCGGACTACACCATCGCGATCCCGGCGTTCGTGACGATGCTGATGATGCCGTTCACCTACTCGATCACGAACGGCATCGGCATGGGCTTCATCACCTTCACGGTGCTGCGCCTGGTCGCCGGGCGGGCCCGGGAGATCCCGGCGGCGATGTACGTCGTCTCGGCGGTCTTCGCCTTCTACTACCTGATGCCGGCCCTGGGCCTGACCTGACCGGCGGGCGTCAGGTGACGCCGTAGAACTTCTCCGTCTCCTCGACGGCGGTCTGGAACCGCTCGTCGAAGTCATCCCGAATGAGCGTCCGGACGACATAGTCCTGGACGCTCATTCCTCTTCTCGCCGCGTGCTGCCGGAGCCGTTCGAGCAGCTCCCCGTCCATCCGCAGGCTGAGCACACTGGTCCCCATGCCTACGAGGGTCGCCACAGCGGGCCGTCCGGTGCGTCGTTTTCCGGACCCGGCTCACCCGTTCGGGTGATCGCAAGGTTCAGTGGCGGGCGTCACGGGCATCCTGGGCACGCCCGATTGGTCTTTAGCGAGAGTAATGAGTTACGCTAAAGAACATGCCGGACCTTACCCATGGCGACGACGCGGCCGCCGTGAACGCACTCCGCTCCGCAGTGATGCGGCTGTCCCGTCGGCTCAAGCACCAGCGGGTCGACGAGTCGCTGAGCCCCACCGAGATGTCGGTGCTCGGCACCCTCGCCCGCTGCGGCTCCGCCACCCCGGGCGAACTGGCCCGCAAGGAGCACGTCCAGCCGCCGTCGATGACCCGCATCGTCGCGCTGCTCGAAGCCAAGGGCCTGGTCAGGCTGGAGCCGCACCCCGAGGACCGGCGCCAGAAGGTCGTCACCCAGACCGAACAGGCCGAGGCCATGCTCGAAGAGAGCCGCCGCAAGCGCAACGCCTTCCTGGCCGGCCTGGCCGACGGCCTCGACGACGACGAGTGGGCGACCCTGCGCGCCGCCGCCCCCGTGCTGGAGAAACTCGCACACCTGTAAGCGCGCCATCCGAGGAGGCGAACCCTTTGAGTACGGGATCCGGAACACCTTCCGCCCCCGCACCGGCCACCCCTACGACCCGTGTTTCCCGCAAGTCGTCGATGTTCAGCTCGCTGAGGATCCGTAACTACCGCCTCTTCTTCATCGGGCAGGTCGTCTCCAACACCGGCACCTGGATGCAGCGCATCGCCCAGGACTGGCTGGTGCTCAGCCTCACCGGCTCCTCCGCGGCCGTCGGCATCACGACGGCCCTCCAGTTCCTGCCGATGCTGCTGTTCGGCCTGTACGGCGGCGTCCTCGTGGACCGCCTGCCCAAGCGCCCCGCTCTGCTGGTCACCCAGAGCGCGATGGCCCTCACCGGTCTCGCCCTCGCCGCGCTGACCCTCTCCGGTCACGTCCAGGTCTGGCACGTCTACGTCGCCGCCTTCGCCGTCGGCCTCGCCACGGTGGTCGACAACCCCGCCCGGCAGTCCTTCGTCTCCGAGATGGTCGGCCCCGAGCAGCTCCAGAACGCGGTCAGCCTGAACTCGGCGAACTTCCAGTCCGCCCGGCTCGTCGGCCCCGCCGTCGCCGGCCTGATGATCACCGGTGTGGGCACCGGCTGGGCGTTCCTCGCCAACGGCCTGTCCTTCGCCGCGCCGATCGCCGGGCTGCTGCTGATGCGCGCCGGCGAGCTGCACGTGGTGGAGCGCGCCCCGCGCGGCAAGGGCCAGCTGCGCGAAGGGCTGCGGTACGTGGCCAAGCGGCCGGAGCTGATCTGGCCGATCGTGCTGGTCGGCTTCATCGGCACCTTCGGCTTCAACTTCCCGGTGTGGCTGTCCGCCTACGCGGACCACGTCTTCCACGCCGGAGCCGGTGCCTACAGCCTCTTCAACACCCTGATGGCCGTCGGTTCCCTGGTCGGCGCCCTGCTGGCCGCCCGGCGCGGCACGGCCCGGCTGCGCGTGCTGATCGCCGCCGCGCTGGCCTTCGGCCTGCTGGAGACCGTGGCCGCGGTGGCCCCGTCGTACTGGCTGTTCGCGCTGCTCATGGTCCCGATCGGGATCTTCGGCCTGACGGTGAACGTCACCGCGAACACCGCCGTGCAGATGGGCACCGACCCGGCCATGCGCGGCCGGGTGATGGCCCTGTTCATGATGGTCTTCATGGGCGGTACGCCGCTGGGCGCCCCGGTGGTCGGCTGGATCACCGACACCTACGGCGCCCGCGTCGGCTTCGCGGCCGGCGGTGTGGTGTCGGCGGCGGCGGCCGCGGCGATCGGCCTGGTCCTGGCCCGCGTCGGCGGCCTGCGGCTGTCGGTGGGCTGGCACCACGGCCATCCGCGGGTGCGGTTCGTGCCGCGCGAGCGGGAGCGGTTGGCCACGGCGGCGTGAGCTTGCCGGCCGCTTGCCGGAGGGGTTCTCCCGGAGGGTCCTTCGGGGCGGGGCCGTTGTGCCGGCGGTGTGGTGTCGGCCGGGGCGATCGGCCTGGTGCCGGCGCGCGTGGGCGGGCCGGCACCACGGCCATCCGCGGGTGCGGTCGGCCACGGCGGCGTGAGCTTGCCCGGCCGTCCCGTCAGCGCTCGTCCGGAGGGTCCTGGTCGACCCTCCGGGCCAGCACCTGTCCCGGCCAGTCGTCCGGGCCGTGGGTGTAGGTGTGCGTCGGGGTGAATCCGTTGGCCTCGTAGTAGGCGACGAGCCGGCGGTCACCGCCCGCGTAGCAGTCCACCCGGAGCAGGCCCACACCGGCCCGCCGGGTCACCTCGGCGGCGTGCGCGAGCAGCGCGCTGCCCACGCCCCGCCCCTTGAAGCGGCGGTCGGAGGCGAGCCAGTGGATGTACCGCTCGGGCTCGCCGGGCGGCGGGAGGTGGGACAGGTAGGCGCCGGGTCCGTCGGTCAGGGTGAGCGTGGCGGCCGGAACGCCGTCCACCTCGGCGATGTACGTGGTGCCCGCGTCCAGGGCGCCCGCTACCGCCTCGACGGTCCTGGTGTGCTCCGACAGCGGCTCGGTGCCCCACTGGCCGGTCCGGCCCTGTGAGACGAGCCACTCCACACTGCTGTCGAGCATGCCCAGTATCGCGGGCAGGTCGTCCGGCCCGCCCTCTCGGATGGTGATCGTCATCGGCCCATCATGCCCGCCGGGGTCTGCGATCGTGAGAGCCATGAGACTCTTCGCCGCCGTACTGCCGCCCGGGGACGTCGTGGAGGAACTCGCCGCCGAGGTGGACCGGCTGAGGCGGCTGCCGGACGCCGGCCGGCTGCGCTGGACCGCCCGCCCCGGCTGGCACTTCACCCTCGCGTTCTACGGCGAGGTCGCCGACGATGTCGTACCCGCCCTGGCGGACCGCCTGGCCCGCGCGGCCCACCGTACGGACCCCTTCCCGCTCTCGCTCGCCGGCGGCGGCCAGTTCGGCCGGGGCCGGGCGCTGTGGACGGGCGCCCGGGGGGACGTGGAGGCGCTGCGGCTGCTGGCCGACCGGGCGGAGGCGGCGGCCCGCAAGGCCGGGGTGCCGATGGGGGAGCACCGGCGGTACAAGGCCCATCTGACGCTGGCCCGCAGCCGGGACGCGGTGGACGTGCGGCCGTATGTGACGGACCTCGCGGAGTTCGCCGGCGCGACCTGGACCGTGGCCGACCTGGCGCTGGTGCGCAGCCGGCTGCCGACGTCCGGGGTGCCTGGGGAGCAGCCGCGGTACGAGGTGGTCGAGCGGTGGGCGCTGGGCGGAGCCGGTTAGTCTCGGATGCGTGGACCCGAAAACCCGGAACCGGATCATGGCCGGTGCGCTTGTGTTGATGTTCGTGGTGGTGGCCTTGGCGTCGGCCGTCAGGTAGCGGGGCGCCCGGGCGCCCCGGGCGCGGGCACGGCGGCTGCTCAGGCGGCCGCGGGCCGTCCCCGGCCGGCCGCGCCCAGGCGGCGGGACCGCAGGTCGCATGCGGCCCCGCCACTCCTTGGGGGCGCCTACCAGGCGAACGCCTCCGGGGACGGGCCCGGGCCCGGGAAGATCTCGTCCAGGCCGGCCAGCAGGTCCTCGCCGAGCTCCAGCTCGACCGCCCGGAGGGCCGACTGGAGCTGTTCGGCGGTGCGCGGGCCGACGATCGGTCCCGTCACGCCGGGGCGGGTCAGCAACCAGGCCAGGGCCACCTCGCCGGGCTCCAGGCCGTGCTTGTCGAGCAGGTCCTCGTAGGCCTGGACCTGCGCGCGGGCCGCCGGGTCCTTGAGGGTGTCCGCGGTCCGGCCCGAGGCGCGGCGACCGCCCCGCACCTCCTTCTTGATGACCCCGCCCAGCAGACCGCCGTGCAGCGGCGACCAGGGGATCACCCCGAGGCCGTAGTCCTGCGCGGCCGGGATGACCTCCATCTCGGCGCGGCGCTCGGCCAGGTTGTACAGGCACTGCTCGCTGACCAGGCCGATGGTGCCGCCGCGCCGGGCGGCGGCCTCGTTGGCCTGGGCGATCTTGTAGCCGGGGAAGTTGCTGGAACCGACGTAGAGGATCTTGCCCTGCTGGACGAGGACGTCGATCGCCTGCCAGATCTCCTCGAACGGG
This sequence comes from Streptomyces sp. NPDC047841, assembly GCF_040704085.1. NCBI lineage: Bacteria > Bacillati > Actinomycetota > Actinomycetes > Kitasatosporales > Streptomycetaceae > Streptomyces > Streptomyces sp. NPDC047841. The sequence continues at coordinate 323,420 of NZ_JBEYRP010000005.1, read as the reverse complement.
GTGCTGCGGTCGATGTGGTGGAACTGGTAGAGGTCGATGTAGTCGGTCCGCAGCCGCTTCAGGCTGGCGTCCACCGCGCGCCGGATGTTCAGCGCGGAGAGCTTGTCGTGGTTGGGCCAGACGGTCGCGCCGTCCGCGTCCATGTTGCCGTACACCTTGGTGGCGATGACCGTCTTCTCGCGCCGGCCGCCGCCCTTGGCGAACCAGTTGCCGATGATGGACTCGGTCCGGCCCTTGTTCTCGCCCCAGCCGTACACGTTGGCCGTGTCGAAGAAGTTGATGCCCGCGTCCAGCGCCGCGTCCATGATCGCGTGACTGTCGGCTTCGTCGGTCTGCGGACCGAAGTTCATCGTCCCGAGGACGAGCCGGCTGACCTTGAGTCCCGTGCGTCCTAGCTGCGTGTACTCCATGGTCCACCAGCCAACGACTTCGAGTGCGCTCTATGCAAGGCCCTGCGGGAGCGGGGTCAGTCGCGGGGGAAGTCGGCGGTTCTGAGGGTGAGGCGTAGCGGGGTCGCCGTGAGGTCGACGTCGGTCCCGTAGTCGACGCGCAGCTCGCGGGCGTACTCGCCCTTCTTGGGCTCCGTGTACACATGGCACCTGCCCTGGTACGGGTCGGCGACGAGGTACACCGGGATCCCCGCGCGGGCGTACGCGGCCTTCTTGGGCCCGTAGTCGTTGTGGGCCGTCGCCTTCGCGACCACCTCGGCGACGAACTCCACGTCTTCGTGGCGCCGGCGCCCGTCGTCGTCCTTCGCCGCGCCTTCGCGGAACTTGGCGACGTCGGGGCAGAAGCCGTTCCCGTTGCCGGGGAAGTCGATGCGGACGTCCGGGAGCACGCGCGCCGAGCGCCTCCCGAAGCGGTCTTCGAGCGCCCAGAGGATCTCGCGGATGGTGTGCCAGTGGACGTCCCGCTGCGGCGTCATGAAGACATCGCCCCCCACGATCTCGACCTTGTAACCGTCGGGGACGGGCATCCGCTCCAGCCGCTCGAACCACTCGTCCAGGCGCCCGGTGCCGGCACCGGCCGTCGTGATCTCGCCCCTGTCTTCCAGGACGGTCATCGTGGTGCTCCTCCCCGGCCGCCCCCCGAGAAGAGTGCGGCCGCGCGGTACAACGACACGGGACCCGGCCGGGAAGCGCCGGAATCCGGTCGGGCCGATCAGGCCACGGACGCCCCGCCGACCCCCCACGCCTCCCGCATCGCCCCCGCGAACGCCTCCGCTATCAGGTGCTCCCCGCGCGCGTTGGGATGCGTGCCGTCGTAGGTGTCGGTGTGCACGTCGTACCCCTCGGGCGGCGAGGCGAGCAGGAGCGGCGAGCGCGGCTCGTCCAGGTCGGCCACCGCCTTGGCGAGCAGCACGTTGAACCGGTCGACCTGCTCGGCGAAGGGCGCGTCGGCCGCCGCCCGGATGTTCGGGATGACCGGCAGCAGCACCATCCGGATGCGCGGGTCCGCCGCCCGGGCGCCCGCCACGAAGGCCCGTACGTTCTCCGCCGTCTGCTCGGCGTTCGTGTAGAAGCCGAGGTCGATCAGGCCCAGGGAGACCAGGAGGACGCCGGGGCGGTGGACGCGCACCGCGTCGCCGATCAGCGGGGCCATGTGCAGCCAGCCCTCGCCCCAGCCCGCGAGGTGGGCGCGCGGGAAGGCGGGGTCGGCGTAGGCGAGGGACGTCGGGGCGTCGGCCTCCTTGTCGTACAGCGTCTCGCGCGGTCCGACGAAGGTGAACGGGCCGCCGTACGCCCCGCGCAGGTGCCGCCACAGCCGGTAACGCCATGTGTGTTCGCCCGCGCTCCCGATCGTCATGGAGTCGCCCACGGGCATGAACCTAAGCATCCGGTCATGATGGACGATCTCCCTGACGCACGGGACCGGTGGTCCCTGTGAGGCGGACCACGTCCCCGTCCACGGCGCCCGTGTGTCTCGAACCCCCGTGGGGAATGGCAGGCTTGGGGCATGCGTCGATCGTTCGCCGTCCTCGCCGGGTTGCTGCTCGCCGGTGCCTGCGCGCTGCCCGCCTCCGCCGACGGAACCGCCGACGGGGCGGGCGACCAGGGGTTCACCCTCAAGGACCCGCGGATCACCGAGTCCAGCGGGCTCGCCGCCTCCCGGCTGCACCCCGGCGTCTACTGGACGCACAACGACAGCGACGACGGGCCGTACCTCTACGCGGTGGACAGCGCGACCGGGAAGACCGTCGCCCGGATCACCCTGCGCGGGATCGGCTCACCGCGTGACGTCGAGGCCATCTCCATCGGGCCGCACAACGAGATCTACGTCGGTGACATCGGCGACAACTTCGGCGGCAGGTGGCCCTACGTGTGGATCTACCGGCTGCCCGAGCCGAAGAACCTGACGGACCAGACGGTCACGGCCACGCAGTACGTCGTGAAGTACTCCGACGGGCCGCGCGACGCCGAGTCGCTGCTGGTCCACCCGAAGACCGGGCGCGTCTACATCATCGACAAGAAGGAGGACGGCGGGCACCTGTACGAGGGCCCCGCCACCCTGTCCACCTCGGGCACGAACGTCTTCAAGCCCATCGCCGCCGTCGACCTGTGGGCCACCGACGCCGCCTTCTCCCCGGACGGCCGGGACCTCGCCGTGCGCGGCTACTTCGGCGGCATCCACTACCGCTGGAACGGCGGCCGCATCAAGCGCGAGGGGCGCCTGGACGTCCCGTTGCAGGGGCAGGGGGAGTCCGTGTCGTACTCCGTCGACGGCACCAAGCTGATGTACGGCAGCGAGGGCGCGAACAGCGCCGTCCAGGCCGTCGACGCGCCCGGCCGGCCCGACGCCGGGTCGTCCTCGGCGAAGGGGGGCTCCGGCACGTCCTCGGACGAGGGCGGCGGGGGCGGCCTGAAGGTCGGGGCCGTGATCGTCCTGGTCGGTGCGGCGGCCCTGTTCGGCCTGCGGCGGCTGCGGCGCGGCTGACCGGGGCGGCATCCGCCCGGCGGCGGCAAAGGGGCGCCGGAAGTGACGAAGGGGCGCCCGGTGGTGCCGGGCGCCCCTTCGGTGAGCCGTGTCCGGGGACGGTCAGAGCTTCTCGATCACGTAGTCGACGCACTTCGTCAGCGCCTCGACGTCCGCCGGGTCGATCGCCGGGAACATCGCGACGCGCAGCTGGTTGCGGCCGAGCTTGCGGTACGGCTCGGTGTCCACGATGCCGTTCGCGCGCAGCACCTTGGCGACGGCGGCGGCGTCGATCTCGTCGGAGAAGTCGATCGTGCCGATGACCTGCGAGCGCTTGGCCGGGTCCGAGACGAACGGGGTGGCGTACTTGGCCTCCTCCGCCCAGCCGTACAGCCGGGTCGAGGAGTCCTTCGTCCGGGCCGTGGACCAGGAGAGGCCGCCCTGGCCGTTGAGCCACTCCAGCTGCTCGTTCAGCAGGAAGAGGGTGGCGAGGGCCGGGGTGTTGTACGTCTGGTTCTTGCGCGAGTTGTCGATCGCGGTCGGCAGGCTGAAGAACTCCGGGACGTGCCGCCCGGACGCGTGGATCCGCTCGGCGCGCTCGATCGCGGCCGGGGAGAAGACACCGATCCACAGGCCGCCGTCGGAGGCGAAGGACTTCTGCGGGGCGAAGTAGTAGACGTCGGTCTCGGCGATGTCGACCGGGAGGCCGCCCGCGCCGGAGGTGGCGTCCACCAGGACGAGCGCGCCCTCGTCGGCGCCGGCCACGCGCTGGATCGGCATGGCCACACCGGTGGAGGTCTCGTTGTGGGTGAAGGCGTAGACGTCGACGCCGGCCTCGGCCCGCGGCTCCGGGTGGGTGCCGGGGTCGGAGGCGATGACGGTGGGCTCGGACAGCCAGGGCGCGAGCTTGGCCGCCTTGGCGAACTTGGAGGAGAACTCGCCGAAGTTCAGGTGCTGCGACTTGTTCTCGATCAGGCCGTGGGTGGCGATGTCCCAGAAGGCGGTGGAGCCGCCGTTGCCGAGGATCACCTCGTATCCCTCGGGGAGGGAGAACAGCTCGGAGATGCCCTCGCGGACCTTGCCGACCAGGTTCTTGACGGGAGCCTGACGGTGGGAGGTGCCGAGCAGGGAGGTTCCGGTGGCGGCGAGGGCGTCCAGCGCCTCGGTGCGCACCTTGGAGGGGCCGGCGCCGAAACGTCCGTCGGCGGGCTTGATGTCTGCGGGAATCTGGATGTCGGCCACGGCACGAGGTTAGCCCGTGGCGGAGAGCGAGGTGGAGAGGTGTCCGTCCGATGAGACGAGATCACCAGGACACGGACTTGTGAGGTTGTACGACGATACGTGCGGGCTTGTGGAAAACACGCGGTGACGGTGCGTGAGCGGATGCATCCTGGATGCATGACGGATCGAACGGGTGGTGCGGGGGCAGCGGGGGCGGCCGGGGCGGCGGGGAGCGGGTCCCGGGGTGCGTGGCGTGCCGGTGCTGGTGCCGCTGCTGTTGTCGGTGCCGGTGCCGGTGCCGGTGTCGGTGCCGGTGGCGACGGTGCCGCCGAGCTGGCCCGTGCGCTGCGCGGGGCCGTGCGCGGCGAGGTCGGGTTCGACGCCACCGCCCGGGCCCTGGTCACGATGGACGCGTCCAACTACCGGCGGGTGCCCCTCGGGGTCGTGGCCCCCAGGGACGCGGACGACGTGGCCGCCGCGCTGGAGGTGTGCCGGGCGCGCGGGGTGCCGGTGGTGGCGCGGGGCGGGGGCACGTCGATCGCCGGGCAGGCGACCGGCACCGGCGTGGTCCTGGACTTCACCCGGCACATGGCCGGCCTGCTGGAGCTGGACCCGGGCAGCCGCACGGCCGTCGTGCAGCCGGGGCTCGTGCTCGACCGGCTCCAGGAGGCCGCCGCACCGCACGGGCTGCGCTTCGGCCCCGACCCGTCCACGCACAGCAGGTGCACGCTCGGCGGGATGATCGGCAACAACTCCTGCGGTTCCCACTCGGTCGCCTGGGGCACGACCGCGGACAGCGTGCGGGAGCTGTCCGTGCTCACCGCGCGCGGGCAGCGGCTGCGGCTCGGGCCGGGCTGGGCGGGCGCCCCGGACGGGCTGCGGGAGCTGGCCGAGGGCGAACTGGCCCGGATGCGCACGGGTTTCCCGGACCTGCCCCGCCGCATCTCCGGGTACGCGATGGACGCGCTGCTGCCCGAGAAGGGCGCGGACGTCGCCCGCTCCTTCTGCGGCTCCGAGGGCACCCTGGGCATCCTCACCGAGGCCGTGGTCGGCCTGGTCGAGGCTCCGCGCGCGCGTGCCCTGGCCGTGCTGGCGTACGCCGACGAGAGCGCCGCCGCCGAGGCCGCCGCCGGCCTGCTGCCGCTGCGGCCGCTCACGGTGGAGGGCATGGCCGCCGACCTGGTACCGGCCGGCGCGGGCCTGCCGGCGGGAGGCGCCTGGCTGTTCGTGGAGACCGGCGGGCGGACGGCGGCGGAGGCACGCGCGCGGGCGCAGGAGATCGTGCGCGCCGCCGACGTCGTGTCGGCGCTGGTCGTCACCGACCCGGCGGACCAGCGGACCCTGTGGCGCATCCGCGAGGACGCGTCCGGCACGGCCACCCGGATGCCGGACGGCACGGAGGCCTGGCCCGGCTGGGAGGACTGCGCGGTGCCACCGGCCCGGCTCGGCGCCTACCTGCGCGACTTCCGCGCCCTCCTCGCCGCGCACGGCCTGCGGGGCACGCCGTACGGCCACTTCGGCGACGGCTGCATCCACGTCCGCGTCGACTTCGACCTGCTCACCGAGGCCGGTGTCGGCCGCTTCCGCCGCTTCTCCGAGGAACTGGCCGACCTGGTGGTGGCCCACGGCGGCTCCCTCTCCGGGGAGCACGGCGACGGCCAGGCCCGCGCGGAACTGCTGCCCCGCATGTACGGCGAGGAGACGGTCCGGCTCTTCGAGCGGGCCAAGGCCCTCTGGGACCCCGACGACCTGCTCAACCCCGGCATGCTGGTCCGCCCGGCCCCGCTCGACGCCAACCTCCGCTTCTCCGTCCTGCCGGGGCGCCCGGTCGACGTCGCCTTCGGCTACCCGGCGGACGGCGGCGACTTCGCCGCGGCCGTCCGCCGCTGCGTCGGCGTCGCCAAGTGCCGTACGACCACGGCGGCCGGGCCCGCCGTGATGTGCCCCTCCTTCCGGGTCACCGGCGAGGAGGAGCACTCCACACGCGGCCGGGCCCGGCTGCTGCACGAGATGCTCGCGGGCGAGCTGATCACCGACGGCTGGCGGTCTCCTGAGGTCCGGGACGCCCTGGACCTGTGCCTGTCCTGCAAGGGCTGCCGCTCTGACTGCCCGGTCGGCGTCGACATGGCCACCTACAAGGCGGAGTTCCTGCACCACCACTACGCCGGCCGCCGCCGCCCCGCCGCCCACCACACCCTGGGCCGGCTCCCGGAATGGCTCCGCTGGACCGCCCGCACACGAACGGCTCCCCTGCTCAACGCCCTGGCCCGGGTGCGCCCACTGGCCGCCCTCGGCAAACGGCTGGCCGGGATCACCCCGGAACGGCAGATCCCGCGACTGGCGACCCAGACGTTCACGGCATGGTGGCACGACCGGGCCCCCGCAGGGGCTGCCGCGGGGATGCCGGGCGCTGACCTGCGTGAGCCGGATGCCGGCGGCTTGCCTGAGGCGCGTGCGGGGGGCCTGCCGGCGTCGGGTGTGGGGGAGTCGCCTGCGCCGGGCGTGGGGGAGCTGTCTGCGCCGGGCGTGGGGGAGCTGCCGTCGCCGGGCGCTGAAGGTCTGCCCGCGCCGGGTGCTGGAGACGTGCCTGAGCTGGGCGCCGAGGGCGGCGGAAACCTGGTCGTCCTCTGGCCGGACACCTTCACGGAGTACCTCGCGCCGTCCGTCGGCCGGGCCGCCGTGCGGGTGCTGGAGGCCGCCGGGCTGCGCGTGGCCTTGCCGCCGACGCTGCTGCTGCGCCGGGGAGCGATCGCGGACGGCAGGACCAGGGCGGCGACCGCGCTGCTCGCGGCCCGCCGGGCCCGGGTCTGCTGCGGACTGACCTACCTCTCCACCGGCCAGCTGGACCGCGCCCGCGACGTCCTGCGCCGCACCCTGGACCTGATGGAACCGGTGCTGGAGGCCGGGGTCCCGGTCGTCGTCCTGGAACCGAGCTGCGCCGCCGCCCTGCGCACCGACCTTCCGGAGCTGCTGCCCGGCGACCCGCGCGCCGCCCGGCTGTCCGCCGCCGTCCGCACCTTCGCCGAGACCCTGGAACGGCACGCCCCGCACTGGACCCCGCCCGCCGTCGGCCGCCCGGTCGCCGGCCAGACCCACTGCCACCAGCACGCGGTGCTCGGCGACACCCCCGACCGCCGGCTGCGCGCCGCCGCCGGCCTCACCGGCGAGCTGAGCGGAGGCTGCTGCGGCCTGGCGGGCGACTTCGGCTTCGAAAAAGGCCACTTCGAGGTCTCCCGGGCCTGTGCGGAGGAACAGCTCCTGCCCTCGGTCCGGCAGTCCCCGCCCGGCACACTGATCATGGCGGACGGCTTCTCCTGCCGCACCCAGCTGGAACAGCTCGCCGGTGTCCGGGGCCGGCACCTGGCGGAGGTGCTGGCGGACGCGCTGGACTCCCCGGCGGGGGGTGCCGGGTGAACGAGGACGAGGAGTACACCCGCCTGGCGGTCCTCTCCGACATCCACGGCGTGCTGCCCGCCCTGGAGGCGGTACTGGCGGAGCCCGAGGTGGCCGCCGCCGAGCGGATCGTCCTCACCGGGGACATCACGGCGGGGCCCGCAGCCGGCCGAGGTACTGGACCTGCTGCGCGAGCAGGGCGACCGGGTGCTGTGGATCGGCGGCAACGCGGACCGGGAACTGGTGGAGTACCGGCGGGGCGAGCGCGCGGAGATCCCGGACCCCATCGGCCCGTACGCCGCCCGCGCGCTGCGCCCGGACCAGGTCGGCTTCCTGGCCGCCCTGCCGCGCACCCGCACCCTGCGCGTGCGCGGACTCGGCCCGGTCCTCTTCTGTCACGCCACCCCGCGCGACGACGAGGAACTGGTCCTGGTCGATTCGCGCCCGGCCCGCTGGGCGGAGGTCTTCGCCGGCCTGCCGCCCGGCATCGGCACGGTCGTCTGCGGCCACACCCACATGCCCTACGTCCGACTGGCCCACGGCCGCCTGGTGGTCAACCCCGGCAGCGTCGGGATGCCCTACGGCCGCCCCGGCGCCCACTGGTGCCTCCTCGGCCCCGGCACCGACCTGCGCGTGACGCCGTACGACATACCGGCGGCGGTGGCCCGGCTGACCCGGGAGTGCTCCAACCCGGACATCGCCGCGTGGGCCGACTACTTCCTGTACGCCCGGGCGACGGACACGGACGTGCTGGAAGCGTGGGGGCCGAAGGACGGACGGGACGCTTCGTAGGGTGAGCACACCGGCGATCTCCACGGACGCCGGCGGCACCGTCACCGACACGGCGGCACCGAAGCGGCCGCCGGCACCGTCCTCACCGTCGTCGTACCGGCCTCGCCCCAGGGACCGGCCCCGTGACCGAAGGAGCCCCGCCCATGTCGCTGACCCCCCGTCCCCTGACCCTCCGCCCCCTCACCCGTGCCGAGCACCTCGCCTTCGTGGCACAGCGTGCCTCGGTCAGCCATCTGCAGGTGCCGTCGTGGGGGGGCGTGAAACCGGACTGGCGGGCCGAGAGCCTGGGATGGTTCGAGGCGGACGGGCGGCTCGTGGGGGCCGGACTGGTGCTGCTGCGGCCCTTGCCCAGGCTGAAGCGGTATCTGGCCTACCTCCCCGAGGGGCCCGTCATCGACTGGGACGCGCCCGATCCGGAGCGCTGGCTGGAGCCGCTGCTGGCGCACCTCAAGGCCCGGGGCGCCTTCACGGTGAAGATGGGGCCGCCCGTGGTGACCCGGCGGTGGAGCCCGGAGGCGGTCAAGGCCGCGATCGCCGACCCCGGCACGCACCGGCTGGGCGACGTACCGGCGACGTCCTGCGGGCCGGGCCTCGCGCTTGCCGAGCGGCTGCGCCGCATGGGCTGGCGGCAGACCGCGCCCGGCGGGGAGGAGGGCTTCGCCGCCGGGCAGCCCCGGTACGTGTGCCAGGTCCCGCTCGCGGACCGGTCCCTGGAGGACGTCCACCGCGGGCTCAACCAGCAGTGGCGGCGCAACATCAAGAAGGCCGAGAAGGCGGGCGTGAAGATCGTCCGGGGCGGAGCGGAGGACCTGCCGGTCTTCTACGGCCTCTACGCCGAGACCGCCGAACGGGACCGCTTCATCCCACGCCCCCTGCCGTACTTCCAGCGCATGTGGACCGCGCTCACCGCGGAGCACCCCGACCGGATGCGGCTCTACCTCGCCCACCACGACGGGGACGTCCTCGCCGCGGCCACCATGCTGATCGTCGGCGGGCACGTCTGGTACTCCTACGGCGCCTCCACCAGCCGCAAGCGCGAGGTGCAGCCCAACAACGCCCTGCAGTGGCGGATGATGTGCGACGCCCACGAACTCGGCGCGCACGTCTACGACTTCCGGGGCATCACGGACACCCTGGAGGAGTCCGACCACCTGCTCGGCCTGCTGCGCTTCAAGGTGGGCGCGGGCGGTGAGGCCGTCGAGTACGTGGGGGAGTGGGACTTCCCGCTGAACCGGCTGCTGCACAAGGCGTTCGACGTCTATCTGGCCCGCCGCTGAGGCCGCTCTCAGGTTCTCCGCCGAACTCCCAGCTTTTCCCAGGGGATTCACAGCGCCCCTTTGCCATTTTTGCCGTCCGGCGGCCCGGGAGGCGTGTAACTTCTTCGGTGTCGGGTTCCGGACGCGGAATTCAGCACCACAGGAAAAGCGCGACATTAGGAGTCGGAATGAGCTTCAAGAAGCTTTCCCCGCTGCCCCCCAAGTCCAAGACGAAGCAGCTCCCGCCGCCGCAGCCGAAGCCCAAGAAGCGCGCGCACCAGCCGCTTCCCAAGCCGCCGGCCGGCCGGGACCAGTGATCGGACGCTGAGCCGGAAGGGGTCGACGGTGCACCGTCGACCCCTTTTCCTCTTCCTCTGGGAAGGTGATTCGGAAAGGATTTCTGATGGCTGACGAGGGTGAAGAATTCGAGTACGGAACACCCGCTATTCCCGCCCGTACCGCGTTCCGCCGTTTCTGGCCGCTGACCAAGGGGCTCAGAAAATGGCTGCTGGCCGTCTGGCTGTGCACGGTGCTCGCCGCGCTCGCGGAGACCGAGGCCATCCTGCTGTTCGGTGATCTCACCGACCACGCCCTCCAGCGGGGCTCGCTCGCCGCGTTCTGGAGCCCGGCCGCGCAGTGGCTGGGGATCGCGGTGGCCGGCGCGCTCGTCGCGTACGCGGGCAACTCGCTGGCCGCGTGGGCCACCGAGCGCTTCGTGATGCGGCTGCGCGAGCACGTCTTCGACCACGTGCAGCAACTGCCCCCGCACTTCTTCCAGCGGCACCGCCAGGGCGATCTGCTCTCCCGGCTGACCAGCGACGTCGAGGCGATCGAGATGATGGTCGTGTCCGGCCTGGTCGGCGCCGCCTCGGCGGCCTTCTCCGCCCTCTTCTACGCCGCCGCCGCGTTCTGGCTGCGCTGGGACCTGGCCGCGGCCACCTTCGTCCTGGCCCCGCTGTTCTGGCTGGCCGCCCGCCGCTTCTCCGGCTCCATCAAGGACGTCTCCCGCGAGGGCCGGGTCGCCGACGGCGCGATCACCTCCGTGGTGGAGGAGTCCCTCGGCACCATCGTGCTCACCCAGGCGTACGACCGCCGGGACGCCGAGCGCCGCCGGCTGCGCGAGGAGGCGAACGCCTGGTTCCGCGCTTCCGTCCGCTCCACCCGTCTGAACGAGGCCTACGAGCAGCTGGTCCAGGTCATCGAGACGGTGTGCGTGCTCGCCGTCATCGGCATCGGAGCCTGGGAGATCTCCACCGGCCGCATGACCCTCGGGCAGCTGCTGGCCTTCGCCGCCTTCCTCGGTTACCTCTACCCGCCCGTCCGCGGCCTCGCCCAGCTCGGCCTCACGGTCACCGCGGCCACCGCCGGCGCCGAACGCCTCATCGAGATCCTGGACGTGCGCCCCTCGGTGGCGGACCCCCGCCACCACGCGCGGGTGGGCCGCCCGGACGGCACGGTGGAGGTGCGGGACGTCTCCTTCCGCTACCCCGGCGCACAGACGGCCGCCCTCGACGGCCTCTCCTTCCGTGTCAGCCCCGGCGAGCTGGTGATCGTCACCGGCCCGAGCGGAGCGGGCAAGTCCACGGTGTCCAAGCTGCTGCTGCGCTTCTACGACCCGGACCGCGGGGACGTGCTCCTGGACGGCGTGCCCGTGCGGGACTTCCCGCTGGCCCGGCTGCGCGAGTACGTCACCCTGCTTCCGCAGGAGACCCTGGTGCTGCACGACACGGTGCGCGCCAACATCGCCTGCGGCCGGCCCGGCGCCAGCGACCAGGCGATCGAGCAGGCGGCGAAGGCGGCCGACGCCCACGACTTCATCCTGCGGCTGCCCGACGGCTACGACACCCGGGTCGACCCCCACTCGGCCCGGCTCTCCGGCGGCCAGCTCCAGCGCCTGGCCATCGCCCGCGCCATCCTGCGCGACGCGCCCGTCCTGGTCCTGGACGAACCGACCACCGGGCTCGACGCGCTGGCCGCCCGCCGCGTCGTCGAACCCCTGCGCCGGCTGATGGCAGGCCGGACGACCATCATGATCACGCACGACCTGAACCTCGCCCCCGACGCGGACCGCATCCTCGTCGTGGACCGGGGCCGCATCGTGGAGAGCGGCCGCCACGGCGAACTCCTCGCCCGGGGCGGCGCCTACGCCCGGCTGCACCGCTCGCAGAACAACGCGGTGCTGGACACGGAGGAGCTGCGCATGCCGCTGTGGGAGGAGCAGCGGACACCGGCGCCGCCACACACGCCCGAGTACGGCGGACAGGGGTACGGGAACGGGTACGCGTACGGGAACGGGTACGCCCACGAGTACGCGTACAGGCAGGAGGCGTACGCCCAGGCACCCCCGGCGGCCTGCGCCCCGAGGGCGTCCGCCCCGACGGCCCCGGTGTTCCGCGACCAGGAGGCGTGGCCGGGCGGCTGATCCCAGCATCCGGGACAGTCCCGTCAAGGGTTCACGCCCCTGTCGAAGTCCATTACCCTGGACCTGGTAGTACATCGAGATGCACGAATCCGACCAAGCCCAGGACCGCTCGTGACCGCCCCGCTCAGCACCACCACGCCGACCCCGACCACCTCGGGCGACGGCGCGCATCCGGCCGCCCCGCGCGGCCCGCTCGGCTCACTCGGACCCGTGGGGCTGGTGCTGGCCGGCGGGATCTCGGTCCAGTTCGGCGGCGCGCTGGCCGTCACGCTGATGCCCAGGGCCGGTGCCCTGGGCGTCGTCACCCTGCGCCTGCTCGCGGCGGCCGTCGTCCTCCTGCTCGTCTGCCGGCCCCGGCTGCGCGGGCACTCCCGGGCCGACTGGGGCACGGTCGTCGTCTTCGGCGTCACCATGGGCGCGATGAACGGCCTGTTCTACGAAGCGGTCGCCCGTATCCCGCTGGGCCCGGCGGTCACCCTCGAAGTCCTCGGCCCCCTGGCCCTGTCCGTCGTGGCCTCCCGCCGCGCGATCAACGCCCTGTGGGCCGGCCTGGCCCTCGCCGGCGTCTTCCTGCTCGGCGGCGGAGGCTTCGGCAAGCTGGACCCCACAGGTGTCGGCTTCGCCCTGGGTGCAGGCACCATGTGGGCTGCCTACATAGTCTTCAGCGCCCGTACGGGCCGACGCTTCCCGCAGGCGGACGGCCTGGCGCTGGCCATGGCGGTCGCGGCCCTCCTCTTCCTTCCCTTGGGCATCGCCGACGCCGGCAGCCGGCTCCTGAACCCCACCACCGTCGCCCTCGGCTCGGCGGTGGCCCTGCTCTCCTCGGTCCTGCCCTACACCCTCGAACTGCTGGCCCTGCGCCGGCTGCCGGCCCCGACCTTCGCCATCCTCATGAGCCTGGAACCGGCCATCGCGGCCACGGCCGGCTTCCTGATCCTCGGCCAGTCCCTCACCCCCACCGAGGCCGCGGCGATCAGCCTGGTCATCGCGGCGACGATCGGCGCGGTACGCACCCAGACCTCCCGGACGAAGGCCGGCCTGCGGGCGCCGGAAGCGTAGGGAGCGTCTTACCGGTCACTGATCGGAAGGACGCCTCCCAGGCCCGCCCGTCCCCACGGGACCCCCTCCCCGCTCACCCTGCGCGTCCCGCCCCTCTCCCGCACACTCCTGTGTGTGGCCTGAAGGGGCGCAGCCGGACGGAAGGCGGATCTCGTGACCGACGCTCGTGACACCCACCCCAGCCCGCTGAAGGTGACCGCCCGGGGCCGGGCCGTTCTCGCCGATCCCCGGATCAACCGCGGCACCGCCTTCACCGAGGAGGAGCGCCGCGCCCTCGACCTCGTCGGGCTGGTCCCACCCCGTGTGCTCACCCAGGACGAGCAGGCCGAACGCGCCTACGGCCAGTTCCGGGACCAGCCGGGCGACCTGGCCAGGAGCGTCAACCTGACCGCGCTGCACGACCGCAACGAGGTGCTGTTCTACCGGCTCGTCGGCGACCACCTCGAAGAGATGCTGCCCGTCGTCTACACCCCCACGGTGGGCACGGCGATCCGCCGGTACAGCACGGAGTACCGGCGCCCGCGCGGTGTCTACCTCTCCGTGGACGCCCCCGACGACATCGAACGCTCCCTGCGCGCGCACGGCCTGGGCGCCGACGACGTCGACCTGATCGTGGCCACCGACGGCGAGGGCATCCTCGGCATCGGCGACTGGGGCGTCGGCGGCATCGACATCGCCGTCGGCAAGCTCGCCGTCTACACGGCCGCCGCCGGCATCGACCCGCGCCGCACCCTGCCCGTCATGCTCGACGTCGGCACCAACCGCCGGGAACTCCTCGACAACCCCCTCTACCTCGGCAACCGCCACCCGCGCGCCGACCGCGACACCTACGACGCCTTCATCGACGCCTACGTCACCACCGCGACCCGGCTCTTCCCGCACGCCCTGCTGCACTGGGAGGACTTCGGCACCGCCAACGCCCGCCGCATCCTCGACCGCTACCGCGACCAGGTCTGCACCTTCAACGACGACATCCAGGGCACCGGCGCCGTCAACCTCGCCGCCGTCCTGTCCGGCGTCCGCGCCACCGGCACGCCCCTGCCCGAGCACCGGATCGTCGTCTTCGGCGCCGGTACCGCCGGCATCGGCGTCGCCGACCAGTTGCGCGACGCCCTGATCGCCGAGGGCCTGTCCGCCGAGCAGGCCACCGCCCGCTTCTGGTGCGTGGACCGGTACGGCCTGCTCACCACCGACCAGGGCGACCGGTTGCGGGACTTCCAGAAGCCGTACGCCCGCCCCGCCGACGAGGTCGACGACTGGCGCCGGGACGAGGACCTGCCCGGCGTCCCGCTGGACGAGGTGGTCCGCCGGGCCCGCCCGACCATCCTGATCGGCACCTCCGGCCAGGGCGGCTCCTTCACCCGGGAGATCGTCCGCGAGATGGCCCGGCACACCGAGCGCCCGATCATCCTGCCCATGTCCAACCCGACCGACCTCGCCGAGGCCACCCCCGCCGACCTGCTCGACTGGACCGACGGCAAGGCCCTGGTGGCCACCGGCAGCCCCTTCGCCCCGGTGGAGCGGGACGGCACGACGTACGAGATCGGCCAGGCCAACAACGCGCTGGTCTTCCCCGGCCTCGGCCTCGGTGTGATCGTCGCCCGCGCCTCCCGGGTCACCGACCGCATGCTCCGCGCGGCGGCCGACGCGGTGGCCCGCCGGACCGGTGACACGGAGGTCGCCCGTTCCGACGCGCCGGTCCTGCCACCGATCCGGGACCTGCGCGCCACCTCGGAGGCGGTCGCCGTGGCCGTGGCCCGCGTGGCGGTGGAGGAGGGTGTCGCCCGGAACGGCCTCTACGACTGCGAGGCGGCGGTCCGGGCCGCCCGGTGGGAGCCGGTGTACCCGCCGGTGGAAGCGGTGTGACCCCGGGTCCGGGCGGAGCGGGCCGAGCCGTCCGGACCCTTTGTCTCCCCGTGCCGGGGTCCTGCCGGCCATCAATTCATGCAAGCGTGCTTGATTGTTTCTGCTCCCGCTGCCATGCTCCCCCTCATGGCCGACCCGACGCCCGTCATTGACGACCTGCGTGCCGAGAGCGGTGAACTCGACCGGCTCGTAGCAGAGTTGAGCCCCGAGCAGTGGGCCCTGCCCACCCCGGCAGCCGGCTGGACCGTCGCCCACCAGATCGCGCACCTCGCCTGGACCGACCGCTCGGCCCTGCTGGCCGTCACCGACGCCGACGCCTTCCGGGCGCTGGTCGACAAGGCGCTCGCCGCACCCGACGCGTTCGTGGGCGAGGGGGCGGAGGAGGGCGCCGTACTCCCGCCCGGCGACCTGCTGGCGGCCTGGCGCGGCGGACGCACCGCCCTCGACCGGGCCCTGCGCGACGCACCGGCCGGTGCCCGTTTCCCCTGGTACGGCCCGCCCATGTCGGCCGCCTCCATGGCCACCGCCCGACTGATGGAGACCTGGGCCCACGGGCTGGACATCGCCGACGCGCTGGGTGTGGTGCGCCCACCCACCGACCGGCTCCGGCATGTGGCCCGGCTCGGCGTGCGCACCCGTGACTTCGCCTTCGGAGTGCACGGACTGACCCCGCCGGCCGAGGAGTTCCGGGTGGAACTGACCGCGCCCTCCGGCCAGGTGTGGGCGTACGGCGACGAGCGCGCCGCCCAGCGCGTCACCGGTCCCGCCCTCGACTTCTGCCTCCTGGTCACCCAGCGCGCCCACCGGGACGACCTCGCGCTGACGGCCGCAGGCCCGGACGCCGACCGCTGGCTCGGCATCGCCCAGGCCTTCGCGGGCCCGCCCGGCACCGGCCGCCCGCCGAAGGGGGCCGGCCGGTGAACCCGCTGCGCGTCGGCAACTTCTCCGGCTTCTACGGTGACCGCGCGGACGCCCTGCGCGAGATGCTCACCGGCGGCGAGGTCGACGTCCTCACCGGTGACTACCTCGCCGAACTCACCATGCTCATCCTCGGCCGCGACCGGCTGAAGGACCCGGCCGCCGGCTACGCCCGCACCTTCCTGCGCCAGCTGGAGGACTGCCTGGGCCTCGCCCGCGAACGCGGCGTGCGGATCGTCACCAACGCCGGCGGCCTCAACCCCGCCGGACTGGCCGGCCGGATACGGGAGCTGGCGGACCGGCTCGGCATCCCGGCGCGGGTCGCGCACGTCGAGGGCGACGACCTGACCGCCGCCCACCCGGGCGCCCTCGCCGCCCACGCCTACCTCGGCGGCTTCGGCATCGCCGCGTGCCTGCGGGCCGGCGCCGACGTGGTGGTCACCGGCCGGGTGACCGACGCCGCGCTCGTCACCGGCCCCGCCGCCGCCCACTTCGGCTGGGGGCCGGCGGACCACGACCGCCTCGCCGGCGCCGTCGTCGCCGGTCACGTGCTGGAGTGCGGGACCCAGGCCACGGGCGGCAACTACGCGTTCTTCGGCGAGGGGGACGTACGGCGTCCCGGCTTCCCGCTCGCCGAGGTGCACGCCGACGGCACCAGCGTGATCACCAAGCACCCGGGCACCGGCGGCTTCGTGGACGTGGGCACGGTCACCGCGCAACTGCTGTACGAGACCGGCGGCGCCCGCTACGCCGGACCCGACGTCACCGCCCGGCTGGACACCGTACGGCTGAGCCAGGACGGACCGGACCGGGTGCGGATCGAGGGGGTGCGCGGGGAGCCGCCGCCGCCCACCCTCAAGGCCGGGGTCAACCGGCTCGGCGGCTTCCGCAACGAGGTCGTCTTCGTCCTGACCGGACTCGACATCGAGGCCAAGGCGGCCCTGGTGCGGGAGCAACTCGCCGGCGCGCTCGCCAAGTCGCCGCCACGGGACGTCCGCTGGGAACTGGTGCGCACCGACCGGGCCGACGCGGACACCGAGGAGACGGCCAGCGCGCTGCTGCGGCTCGTCGTCCGGGACCCGGACCAGCGGGTCGTGGGGCGGGCGCTCAGCGGGGCCGCCGTGGAACTGGCCCTCGCCAGCTACCCGGGCTTCCATGTGCTCGCCCCACCCGGAAAGGGCTCCCCCTATGGGGTGTTCGAGGATGTGTACGTACCCCATGGGGACGTCGACCACAGGGCCGTCCTCCACGACGGACGCCGTGTCCCCGTGCCGCCGCCCCAGGACACCCGGCCCCTCGGCGCCGTGCCGCCCCCGCCCCTCCCGCAGCCCCTCCCGCCCGGCCCGGTCCGCCGGGCGCCCCTCGGCCTGGTCGCCGGGGCACGCAGCGGGGACAAGGGCGGGAACGCCAACGTGGGGGTGTGGGCGCGGTCGGACGAGGCCTGGCGGTGGCTCGCCCGCACCCTGACCACCGACGCCTTCCGGCAGTTGCTGCCCGAGACCCGCGACCTGCCCGTCACCCGGCACCTGCTGCCGAACCTGCGCGCGCTCAACTTCGTCGTCGAGGGCATCCTCGGCGCCGGAGTCGCCGCCCAGGCCCGCTTCGACCCGCAGGCCAAGGCCCTCGGCGAATGGCTGCGCTCCCGCCACCTGGACATCCCGGAGACTCTGCTGTGACGGTTCTGCGGACCACTGTCGACCCCACCGGCCCCGACCACCAGGCCCACCGCGCGGCCATGCTCGCCAAGCTCGCCGAGCTGGAGGCCGAGCACGCCAAGGCGCTCGCGGGCGGCGGTGAGAAATACGTCCAGCGGCACCGCTCGCGCGGCAAGCTGCTGCCCCGCGAGCGCATCGAGCTGCTGCTGGACCCCGACACCCCGTTCCTGGAGCTGTCCCCGCTGGCCGCCTGGGGCAGCGAGTACCCCGTCGGCGCGTCCCTCGTCACCGGGATCGGCGTGGTCGAGGGCGTGGAGTGCCTGATCACCGCCAACGACCCGACCGTGCGCGGCGGCGCCAGCAACCCGTGGAGCCTGAAGAAGGCCCTCCGCGCGAACGACATCGCGCTCGCCAACCGGCTGCCCTGCATCAGCCTGGTGGAGTCGGGCGGCGCCGATCTGCCGTCCCAGAAGGAGATCTTCATCCCCGGCGGCGCCATCTTCCGCGACCTCACCCGGCTCTCCGCCGCCGGCATCCCGACCATCGCCGTCGTCTTCGGCAACTCCACCGCCGGCGGTGCCTACATCCCCGGCATGTCCGACCACGTGATCATGGTCAAGGAGCGCGCGAAGGTGTTCCTCGGCGGGCCGCCGCTCGTGAAGATGGCCACCGGCGAGGAGAGCGACGACGAATCGCTGGGCGGCGCCGAGATGCACGCGCGCGTGTCCGGCCTCGCCGACCACTTCGCCCTGGACGAGCCGGACGCGCTGCGCCAGGCCCGCCGGGTCGTGGCCCGCCTCAACCACCGCAAGGCGTACCCGGACCCCGGCCCGGCCGAGCCGCCCAGGTACGACCCGGAGGAGCTGCTGGGCATCGTCCCCGGGGACCTGAAGATCCCGTTCGACCCGCGCGAGGTCATCGCCCGCGTCGTGGACGGCTCCGACTTCGACGAGTTCAAGCCGCTGTACGGCACCAGCCTGGTCACCGGCTGGGCGGCCCTGCACGGCTACCCGGTCGGCATCCTGGCCAACGCCCGGGGCGTCCTCTTCAGCGCCGAGTCGCAGAAGGCCGCCCAGTTCATCCAGCTCGCCAACCAGCGCGACATCCCGCTGCTGTTCCTGCACAACACCACCGGCTACATGGTCGGCAGGGAGTACGAGCAGGGCGGGATCATCAAGCACGGCGCGATGATGATCAACGCGGTCAGCAACAGCAGGGTCCCGCACCTGTCGGTCCTCATGGGCGCGTCGTACGGCGCCGGGCACTACGGCATGTGCGGCCGGGCCTACGACCCCCGCTTCCTGTTCGCCTGGCCCAGCGCCAAGTCCGCCGTGATGGGCCCGCAGCAGCTCGCCGGCGTGCTGTCGATCGTCGCCCGGCAGTCGGCGGCGGCCAAGGGGCAGCCGTACGACGAGGACGCGGACGCGGCCCTGCGCGCCATGGTGGAGCAGCAGATCGAGTCCGAGTCGCTGCCCATGTTCCTGTCCGGGCGGCTGTACGACGACGGCGTCATCGACCCGCGCGACACCCGCACCGTCCTCGGCCTGTGCCTCTCCGCCCTGCACACCGCGCCCTACGAGGGCGCGCGCGGCGGCTTCGGCGTCTTCCGGATGTGAGGGATCCCGTGATTTCCAGTGTGCTCGTCGCCAACCGGGGCGAGATCGCCTGCCGTGTCTTCCGCACCTGCCGCGCGTCGGGAATCCGGACGGTCGCGGTCCATTCCGACGCCGACGAGAACGCGCTCCACGCGCGCGTGGCCGACACGGCGGTACGGCTGCCGGGCGCGGCGCCCGCCGAGACGTACCTGCGCGGCGACCTGATCGTGAAGGCGGCCCTGGCGTCCGGCGCCGATGCCGTGCACCCCGGCTACGGCTTCCTCTCCGAGAACCCGGGCTTCGCCCGCGCCGTCCTCGACGCCGGCCTGGTCTGGATCGGCCCGCCCCCGGAGGCCATCGAGGCCATGGCGTCCAAGACCCGCGCCAAACGCCTGCTGGGCGTCGAGCCCCTCCAGGAGGTGACCGAGGCCGACCTGCCCGTCCTGGTGAAGGCGGCGGCCGGCGGCGGAGGGCGCGGCATGCGGATCGTGCGCCGCCTGGACGAGTTGCGGGCCGCGCTGGAGGGCGCGCGCGCCGAGGCCGCGAGCGCCTTCGGCGACGGCGAGGTCTTCGTGGAGCCGTACCTCGAACACGGCCGCCACGTGGAGGTGCAGATCCTCGCCGACACCCACGGCACCGTCTGGGCGCTCGGCACCCGCGACTGCTCCCTCCAGCGCCGCCACCAGAAGGTCGTGGAGGAAGCCCCGGCGCCCGGACTCCCCACGGCGCTCAGGGAGGAGCTGCGCACGCTGGCCGTACGCGCCGCCCGCGCCGTCTCCTACACCGGGGCGGGCACCGTCGAGTTCCTGGTCGCCGACGGCCGCGCCCACTTCCTGGAGATGAACACCCGCCTCCAGGTCGAACACCCCG
Organism: Streptomyces sp. NPDC047841; assembly: GCF_040704085.1. NCBI lineage: Bacteria > Bacillati > Actinomycetota > Actinomycetes > Kitasatosporales > Streptomycetaceae > Streptomyces > Streptomyces sp. NPDC047841. The sequence goes on along the minus strand of NZ_JBEYRP010000005.1, from coordinate 303,460 downwards.
TCACCGAGGCGGTCTTCGGCCTCGACCTGGTCGCGGAACAGATCCGGATCGCCGAGGGCCACGCCCTCGGCACCGAGCCCCCACATGCGCGCGGCCACGCCGTCGAGGCCCGCCTCTACGCCGAGGACCCGGCCCGTGACTGGGCCCCCCAGACCGGCACCCTGCACCGGCTCGCCGTACCGGAAGGCGTCCGCCTGGACACCGGGTACACCGACGGCGACACCATCGGCGTCCACTACGACCCGATGCTCGCCAAGGTCGTCGCCCACGCCCCCACGCGCGCGGAGGCGGTCCGCAGGCTCGCGGGCGCGCTGGAGTCCGCCGTGGTCCACGGCCCGGTCACCAACCGCGACCTGCTCGTACGCTCCCTGCGCCACCCGGAGTTCACGAGCGGACGCATGGACACCGGCTTCTACGACCGCCACCTCGACGCCCTCACCGAACCCGCCCGCGACCCCCACGCACCCCTGGCCGCCGCCCTCGCCGACGCCCACGGCCGCTCGCGCTTCGGCGGCTGGCGCAACGTCCCCTCCCAGCCGCAGGTGAAGCGGTACGAGATGGACGGCGAGGAGCACGAGGTCCGGTACCGGCACACCCGGGAGGGCCTGGCCGCCGACGGGGTCCGGGTCGTGCACGCCGACGCGCATCTGGTGGTGCTCGAAGCGGATGGCGTACGCCGCAGGTTCCAGGTGTCCCGGTACGGCGACCAGGTCCACGTCGACACCGTCCGCCTCACCGCCCTGCCCCGCTTCCCCGACCCGACGGCCCAGCTCGCGCCGGGGTCCCTGGTGGCCCCGATGCCGGGCACGGTGGTCAGGATCGCCGAGGGCCTGACCGAAGGGGCAACGGTTCGGGCGGGCCAGGGCCTCATTTGGTTGGAGGCGATGAAGATGCAGCACCAGATCTCGGCCCCGGCGGCGGGGACGCTCAGCACGCTGAACGCCGAGCCCGGGCAGCAGGTGGAGCCCGGCACGGTGCTGGCGGTGGTGCAGCCGACCTGAGGGCGCGGGGACCCGCGCGACCAGCCACCCACGACCCGCACGCGGAGGAACCGCATGACCACCCTCGTCGAATCCGAAGAACACAAGGCCCTCCGCTCGGCGGTGGCCGCCCTCGGCAAGCGCTACGGCCGCGACTACCTCACCCGCACCGTCGCCGAGGGCAGGCCCCCGGCCGAACTGTGGAGCGAGGCGGGAAAGCTCGGCTACCTCGGCGTCAACCTCCCGGAGGAGTACGGCGGTGGAGGCGGCGGCATAGCGGAACTCTCCATCGTGCTCGAAGAACTGGGCGCCGCGGGCTCCCCCCTGCTGATGCTGGTCGTCTCACCGGCGATCTGCGGCACGGTGATCGCCCGCTTCGGCACGGAGGAGCAGAAACGGCACTGGCTCCCCGGGCTCGCCGCAGGGAGCCGCCTGATGGCCTTCGGCATCACCGAGCCCGACGCCGGCTCCAACAGCCACCGCATCACCACCACGGCCCGCAGGGACGGCGCCGACTGGCTGCTCACCGGCCGCAAGGTGTTCATCTCCGGGGTCGACATGGCCGACGCCGTGCTGATCGTCGGCCGCACCGAGGACGCCCGCACCGGACGCCTCAAGCCCTGCCTGTTCATCGTCCCGACGGACGCGGAGGGCTTCCGGAAGCACCCGATCGACATGGAACTCAAGGCCGCCGAGAAGCAGTTCGAGCTGGTCCTCGACGACGTACGGCTGCCCGCCGGCGCGCTGGTGGGCGATGAGGACGCGGGGCTCCTCCAGCTCTTCGCGGGGCTCAACCCCGAGCGGATCATGACCGCCGCGTTCGCCATCGGCATGGGCCGGTACGCACTCGCCAAGGCCGTCGCGTACGCCCGCGAGCGGACGGTCTGGAAGGCCCCCATCGGCGCCCACCAGGCCATCGCGCACCCCCTGGCGCAGGCGCACATCGACCTGGAGCTGGCCCGGCTGATGATGCAGAAGGCGGCCCGTCTCTACGACGCCGGCGACGACATCGGCGCGGGCGAGGCCGCGAACATGGCCAAGTACGCGGCGGGCGAGGCCTGCGTGCGGGCCGTGGACCAAGCCGTGCACACCCTCGGCGGCAACGGGCTCACGCGCGAGTTCGGGCTCGCCTCGCTGATAACGGCCGCGCGCGTGTCTCGTATCGCCCCGGTGAGCCGGGAGATGATTCTCAACTACGTCTCCCACCAGACCCTGGGCCTGCCCAAGTCGTACTAGGCGCCCTGTGCGAGGAGGAACCGTGTTCCGCAGCGAGTACGCAGACGTTCCGCCCGTAGAACTCCCCATCCACGACGCCGTCCTGGGCCAGGCCGCCGACTTCGGCGACCAGCCGGCCCTCATCGACGGCACGGACGGCACCACCCTCACGTACGAGCAGGTGGACCGATTCCACCGGCGCCTGGCCGCCGCCCTCGCCGAGACGGGCGTCCGCAAGGGCGACGTCCTCGCCCTGCACAGCCCCAACACGGTCGCGTTCCCGACCGCCTTCTACGCGGCCACGCGCGCGGGCGCCGCCGTCACCACCGTGCACCCGCTGGCCACCGCCGAGGAGTTCGCGAAGCAGCTCGGCGACAGCGCGGCCCGCTGGATCGTCACCGTCTCCCCGCTGCTGGAGACCGCCCGCCGGGCCGCCGAACTCGCGGGCGGCATCCGGGAGATCCTCGTCTGCGACAGCGCGCCCGGCCACCGCTCGCTGATCGACCTGCTCGCCACCACCGCCCCCGAGCCGGATACCGGGATCGACCCGGCCGAGGACATCGCAGCGCTGCCGTACTCCTCCGGCACCACCGGCACCCCCAAGGGGGTCATGCTCACCCACCGGCAGATCGCCACCAACCTCGCCCAGCTCGAGCCCGCCGTCCCGGCCGGACCCGGCGACCGCATCCTCGCCGTCCTGCCGTTCTTCCACATCTACGGCCTCACCGCCCTGATGAACGCGCCCCTGCGCAAGGGCGCCACGGTCGTCGTCCTGCCGCGCTTCGAGCTGGAGACGTTCCTCGCCGCGATCGAGAAGCACCGCATCACCGGCCTGTACGTGGCCCCGCCGATCGTCCTCGCCCTCGCCAAGCACCCGGCGGTCAGCCGCTACGACCTCTCCTCGCTGCGGTACGTGATCAGCGCCGCCGCCCCGCTGGACGCCCGGCTCGCCGTAGCCTGCGCCGAGCGCCTGGGCCTGCCCCCGATCGGCCAGGCGTACGGCATGACGGAACTGTCCCCCGGCACCCATGTCGTCCCCCTGGACCGGCTGCGCGAGGCCCCCGCCGGCACGGTCGGCAGGCTCATCGCCGGCACCGAGATGCGGATCGTCTCCCTGGACGACCCCGGCAAGGACCTGGGCACCGGCGAGTCCGGCGAGATCCTGATCCGGGGCCCCCAGGTGATGAAGGGCTACCTCGGCCGGCCCGACGCCACCGCCGCGCTGATCGACGCCGACGGCTGGCTGCACACCGGGGACGTCGGCCACGTCGACGCCGGCGGCTGGCTGTTCGTGGTCGACCGGGTGAAGGAACTGATCAAGTACAAGGGCTTCCAGGTGGCCCCCGCCGAACTGGAGGCGCTCCTGCTCACCCACCCGGAGATCGCCGACGCGGCCGTCATCGGCGCGTACGACGCCGACGGCAACGAGGTCCCGCACGCCTTCGTGGTCCGCCGGCCCACCGCCGACGGCCTGACCGAGAACGACGTCCTGCTGTACGTCGCCGAACGCGTCGCCCCGTACAAACGCGTCCGCCGGATCACCTTCGTCGACACCGTCCCCCGCGCCGCCTCCGGCAAGATCCTGCGCCGGCAGCTCAGGGAGCACACGTGACGCACCCGACCGCACGCATCGGCCGCACGCGCGCGCGTGCCGTCGACACCCTCAGCCTGGACTCCACGGGCACCCGCAACGCCCTGTCCGCCGCACTCGTCACGGAACTCGCCGGGGCCCTGGCCGACTGCGGCGAGGACCCGGACGTACGGGCCGTGGTCCTCACCCACACCGGTACGACGTTCTGCGCCGGCGCCGACCTGCGCGACCCGCCCGACCCCGACGCCCTGGTGGCCCTGCTCCGGCAGATCGTGGAGCTGCCCAAACCCGTCGTCGCCCGGGTCACCGGCCACGTCCGCGCCGGCGGCCTCGGCCTGCTCGCCGCCTGTGACATCGCCGCCGCCTCCACCGACGCCACCTTCGCCTTCACCGAGGTGCGCATCGGCGTCGCCCCCGCCGTGATCTCCCTGCCGGTGATCCCGCGCACCGCCCCCCGCGCCCTGGCCCGCTACTACCTCACCGGCGAACGCCTCGGCCCGGCCGAGGCCGTGCGCCTGGGCCTGCTGACGGTGGCGGCGGACGACGTCGACGACGCCCTGGTCCCCGTCCTCGACGGTCTGCGCCGCTCCTCCCCGCAGGCCCTGGCCGAGACGAAACGGCTGCTCACGGCTAGGGTGCTGGAGACATTCGACCGGGACGCGGCCGAGCTGACCGCGCTCTCGGCCCGGCTGTTCTCCTCCCCCCAGGCCCGGGAGGGGATGACGGCCTTCCTGGAAAGACGTGATGCGGCATGGGTGGTGTGAGAACGACGGAACGGGAGCGCGTGCCCAAGCAGGACCGCAGCCGCGCCACGCGGCAGCGGCTCCTGGAGGCCGCCGTGGCCTGCCTCGCCGAGCGCGGCTGGGCGGGCTCCACGGTCGCCGTCGTGGCCGAGCGGGCCGGTGTCTCCCGGGGCGCCGCCCAGCACCACTTCCCGACCAGGGAGGACCTGTTCACCGCCGCCGTCGAGTACGTCTCCGAGGAACGCTCCCTCGCCCTGCGGGCCCTGTTCCCGGACGGCGCCGCCGACCGCCGGGCCGTCGTGTCCGCCCTGGTCGACCTCTACACCGGCCCCCTGTTCCGGGCCGCCCTGCACCTGTGGGTCGCCGCCTCCGACGAGGAACAGCTGCGCCCGCGCGTGACCGAGCTGGAGGCCCGCGTCGGCCGCGAGACCCACCGCATCGCCGTCGACCTCCTGCGCGCCGACGAGTCCCGCCCCGGCGTCCGCGAGACCGTCCAGGGCCTGCTGGACATGGCCCGGGGCCTGGGCCTCGCCAACCTCCTCACCGACGACACCGCCCGCCGCGAACGGGTCGTCGCCCAGTGGGCGGCGCTGCTGGAGGAGGCGCTGGGCTGAGGGCGGGCCCGGCCGGTGCGGGAGCCGGCTGGCGCGGGGCCCGGGATCGTGCCGAGGAGGCCATCAGGGGGGCGCGTTACCCTTGGCGCATGCTTCCGATGCTCGTTCGCCGCCGCCACGTGGACTACGTGCGCGTCACGAGCATGGGCTGTCGGCGCCTCTCCGCCTGACCAGCCCCCTTCTTCTCTTCCTCCCTTTTTCCGGCACCCGGGGGCCGCCACCACCCCCGGCGGTCACCCGTGCCCCGTACACCCCGCGGACGCATCATGACCACGCACACAGTGACGTCGTACGACCAGCTCCCGATCATCGACCTGTCGGCCGCCGACGGCGACCCGCAGGCCCGCGCCCTGCTCCACGCCCAGCTGCACAGCGCCGCCCACGACGTCGGCTTCTTCCAGCTCGTCGGCCACGGAGTGACCCACGCCGAGACCGACGCGCTGCTCACCGCCATGCGCGCCTTCTTCGCCCTCCCCGAGGCCGACCGGCTCGCCCTGGACAACGTCGGCTCCCCGCACTTCCGGGGCTACACCCGCACCGGCGACGAGCGCACCGGCGGCGCCCGCGACTGGCGCGACCAGCTCGACATCGGCGCCGAACGCCCCGCCCGTGTCCCCGGTCCCGGCGAGCCGCCGTACTGGTGGCTCCAGGGCCCCAACCAGTGGCCGGCCGCCCTGCCCGGACTCCGCACGGCCGCCCTCGCCTGGATCGACAAGCTGAGCGGGGTCGCCCACCGGCTCCTGCGGGAGCTGCTGACCGCCATCGGCGCCCCGGCCGACTTCTACGACCCGGTCTTCGGCGACCACGCCCACCCGCACCTCAAGCTCGTCCGCTACCCCGGCAGCGCGGACGACGGCACCGGCCAGGGCGTCGGCGCCCACAAGGACTACGGCTTCCTGACCCTGCTCCTCCAGGACACGGTCGGCGGTCTCCAGGTGCAGCGCGAGGACGGCCGCTTCCACGACGTCCCGCCCATCGAGGGCGCGTTCGTCGTCAACCTCGGCGAACTCCTGGAGGTCGCCACCAACGGCTACCTGCTGGCCACCAACCACCGGGTCGTCAGCCCGCCCGGCGCCACCGAGCGCTTCTCGGTCCCGTTCTTCTACAACCCCCGCCTGGACGCGCGGATCGAGCCGCTCCCCTTCCCGCACGCGTCCAAGGCCCCCGGCATCACGACGGACCCGACGAACCCGCTGTACGCCGAGTACGGCTACAACGAGCTCAAGGGCAAGCTCAGGGCCCACCCGCTGGTGGCGCAGCGGCACCACGGGAACCTGCTGACCCCGGCGTGATCGGCTCCCTGGGGCGCGCGGCCGCATCGATGCGCGGCTCCGCCGTGCGGGCGGACCGAGCCGCAACGGGCCCGCAGCCGCCCGCGCGCCCCAGGAGCCCCGCTCAGCGGGCGATGTCCGCGTACCCCTCGATGTCCTGGGGCCGGCGCGGCCCCGGCCCCACATACCGAGCAGAAGGCCGCACGAGCCGTCCCGTCCGCTTCTGCTCGAGGATGTGCGCCGACCACCCGGCCGTACGGGCGCACGTGAACATCGACGTGAACATGTGCGCCGGCACCTCGGCGAAGTCCAGCATGATCGCCGCCCAGAACTCCACGTTGGTGGCGAGCACCCGGTCCGGCCGCCGGTTGTGCAGCTCCTCCAGCGCGGCCTTCTCCAGCGCCTCGGCGATCTCGAACCGCGGCGCCCCCAGCTCCCGCGCCGTACGCCGCAGCACCCGGGCCCGGGGGTCCTCGGCCCGGTACACCCGGTGCCCGAACCCCATCAGGCGCTCGCCCCGGTCGAGCGCCTGCTTGACGTACGCCTCCGCGTCACCCGTGCGCTCGATCTCCTCGATCATCCCGAGCACGCGCGAGGGCGCGCCGCCGTGCAGCGGCCCGGACATGGCGCCCACCGCGCCGGACAGCGCGGCGGCGACGTCCGCGCCGGTGGAGGCGATGACCCGGGCGGTGAAGGTGGACGCGTTCATGCCGTGCTCGGCGGCGGAGGTCCAGTAGGCGTCCACGGCCGCCACGTGCTTGGGGTCCGGCTCGCCCCGCCACCGGATCATGAACCGCTCCACGACCGAGTTCGCCTGGTCGATCTCCCGCTGCGGCACCATCGGCAGCCCCTGGCCGCGCGCGGACTGGGCGACGTACGACAGGGCCATGACGGCGGCCCGCGCCAGGTCCTCCCGGGCCTGCCCCTCGTCGATGTCGAGCAGCGGCCGCAGCCCCCACACGGGGGCGAGCATGGCGAGCGCCGACTGGACGTCCACGCGGATGTCGCCGGAGTGCACGGGGATCGGGAACGGCTCGGCGGGCGGCAGCCCGGGGTTGAAGGCGCCGTCCACCAGCAGACCCCACACGTTCCCGAAGGAGACGTGGCCGACCAGGTCCTCGATGTCGACGCCCCGGTAGCGCAGGGCGCCGCCCTCCTTGTCCGGTTCGGCGATCTCCGTCTCGAACGCGACGACACCTTCGAGTCCGGGTACGAAATCGGACATCAGGCGGCTCCTCGTGATGTGCGGGCGGCGGTCACCCCGGTGATGCCCCGATCTGCCGGTGGTCACCCGTGGTCAACCCAACCGCAAAGGGAGCAGCACGATAACCCCCGGTGCCATAGTTGGGGAGACCACGCGACACTGAGTGCCATACCCGTTCGATACGGCAGGATGACCGCGTGACCGACCGCGACCCGCTCCTGGACCCCGTCCTCGATCCCGCCGCCATGCGCAAGCAGTACCGGGCCGACGGCCTCGCCGAACAGGATCTCGCCACCCATCCGATGGACCAGTTCACCCGGTGGTTCGAGGACGCCGCCCGCGCGGCCCTGCACGGCACGCTCTACGAGCCCAACGCGATGGTCGTCTCCACGGCGGACGCCGAGGGCCGCCCCAGCTCGCGCACGGTGCTGATGAAGCAGTACGACACCGAGGGCTTCGTCTTCTTCACCAACTACGACTCCCGCAAGGGCCGTGACCTGACGGAGAACCCGCACGTCGCGCTGCTCTTCCCCTGGCACCCGCTGGCCCGCCAGGTGATCGTCACCGGCACCGCCCGGCGCACCGGCCGCGACGAGACCGCCGCCTACTTCCGCACCCGCCCGCACGGCTCCCGGCTGGGCGCCTGGGCCAGCGCCCAGTCCTCGGTGATCGCCTCCCGCGCGGAGCTGGACACGGCCTACGCCGCGCTCGAGGCCCGTTACCCGGAGGACGAACAGGTCCCGGTCCCCCCGCACTGGGGCGGTTTCCGCGTCACTCCGGAGACGATCGAGTTCTGGCAGGGCCGCGAGAACCGCCTCCACGACCGCCTGCGCTACGTCGCCCGGCCGGACGGCACCTGGAAGGTCGAACGCCTCAGCCCCTGACCGGGGCCCGGTGGACACGGGCGGGAACGCAGACGACCCGCGGGCTGGGTTCCTCAAGGAGGAGCCGGCCGGACGTACCGGCAGCCCGCGGGTCGGGTGACTGCTTGGGATTGGGCCGGCTGCACGCAGCGTTCGCGTGCCGGTCCGGCACCGCACATGGTGTGGGACGGGCCGCTAGCCCGCAGCCACCTCACGCGTCCGGTTGTCATACATCTGCCGAACCACCTCCCTTCTCGTGTAACCGACACCCTAAGAAACCGCCGCGACGGGCTCAACTGTTTTTTTCACGCGCCACCCGCAACCTGGGCGAGGTGCTCGTCGGATGTTCGGCCGTGCGTCCGCCGGCGGGGGGAGCGGAGGGTGGCGCGACGAGTGGGTGGACCTGCGGCTCTCACCGAGCGGCCCGCGGCATTGATCCCCGCAATCTTGCGGGAACAGGGTGTGGGGTGTGTCACGTTCCAGTTGAATGAGGGGCAGTGAGCGAACCGAGCGCCGTGCGTGCGCGGACGCAGTCTCCAGGGGGTCGAGGTGAGTGCTTCGCGGCGGAGTGGGACCACTGACGAGCTGGGGCCGGACGAGCCCGGCGAGTCCGGCGGCTCCGACCTGCTCGCCGCGCTGCTCGACGGCATGGACGCGGCGCTGTGCGCCTTCGACGCCGACGGGGTCGTGACCCACTGGAACCGGGAGGCCGAGCGGATCCTCGGCTGGACGGCCGCCGAGGCCGTCGGGCGGCGGGGGTTCGCCGGCTGGGCGGTGCGCAGCGCCGACGCCGAGGAGGTGCAGGCCCGGCTGCTGTCGGCGATGCGGGCGCCGGGCCGGCAGGTGCACGAGTTCGCGCTGGTCACCAAGGGCGGCGGGCGCGTGCTCGTGCGGACGCAGTCGGCCGCCGTGCGCGGACCCGACGGCGAGCCCGCGGGGGTGTACTGCGCGTTCAGCGAGGTGCACGCCCAGATCGACCTGGAGCGGTCCATCGCGCTGAGCGAGGCGCTGTTCCAGGACGCGTCCTGGGGGGTCGTCCTGGTCGACGCCGACCTGCGGCCCGCCGTGGTGAACGCGCACGCGGCGCGGGCGCTGGGAGTGGGTCGCACGTCCGTGCTGGGACGTCCGCTGGGCGAGCTGCTCGCGCAGGGCGTGGAGGAGCTGGAGGCCGCGCTGACCCACGTCCTCGCCGAGGGCGCGCCGCCGGCCCCCGCCGAGATGTGGGTGACCGTCCGCGCCCCGGCGGGCGAGAAGCGGCGCTGCTGGCGCAGCGCGTTCCTGCGGCTGTCCTCGCCGCTCGCCGAGGAGCCGGTGCCGCTCGGCGTGGGATGGCTGTTCGAGGACGTCACCGAGGCCAAGCAGGGGGAGCAGGAGGCGGCCCTGCTGCGGTTCCGGACGAACCAGCTGCACCGGGCCGCCCGTGCGGCGGCCGAGTGCGAGGACCCGGCGGAGGCGGCCACCGTCCACCTGGACTTCGCCCTCGCCGGCTTCGCCGACCACGCCCTCGTCGACCGGGTGGCGGACCGCCCGCGCGCGCAGGACGCCGACGGCACCGGTCCGGTCCGGCTGGTACGGCTCGCGGCCACGCCCGCCGGGGCACCGGGCCCGAGCCTGTTCACGGGCGCGGCCGGGCTTCCGCTGCGCTACCCGCAGGGCCACCCGGCGCTGAAGTGCGTGGAGCGCGGCGGCACCGTGCGCGCGGACGCCGGACCGGTCTCCGAGCAGCGGGCGCGGGAGTGGGCGGAGCAGCGCCAGTGGCCCGGCGACGCGGTGCACGCCCTGTGCGCGGTGCTGCGCAGCCGGGGCCGGACGCTGGGCGTCGTGACGTTCCTGCGCGGGTCCGGCCGCAGCCGCTTCGAGCGCTCCGACACGGCGTACGCGGAGGACGTGGCCGTCCGGATCGCGGCGGCACTGGACCTGGCGGAGACACTGCGCGACCGACCGGAGGAACGCGCCCCCTGACGGCCGCGGGGCGCGGTCAGTGCCGGTAGAAGATCCGGTCGCCGTACTCCGTCATCACCCGGGTGTTCCAGTCGTGTCCGCCGTCGACGTTGCCGGAGCGCAGCAGCGGGGGTTCGACGCCGCGGTCGGCGAGGGTGGCGGCGGTGGTCGCCATGACGGCCTGCATCAGGGCGCTGGTGACGACCGTGGACGCGGGGGCGAAGGGCGCCGGGATGGTGTCGAGGGTGAGTTCCGCGTCCCCGACGGCGATCTTCGAGTCGAGGACGACGTCGCAGTGGTCCTTGAGGAAGGTGCCGGAGGAGTGCCGGGACGTCGTCTGCGAGGCGTACGCCACCGAGGTGACGCCGATGACCTTCACGCCGCGGGAGCGGGCGGTGAGGGCCATCTCCACGGGCAGCGCGTTGCGGCCGGACAGGGAGACGATCACGAGGGCGTCACCGGTGCGGAGCGGCGAGGTCCCGAGGACGGCGCTCGCGAGGCCGTCGACGCGTTCCAGGGCGGAGCCGAGGGTGGCCGGGGTGACGTCGACGCCGACGACGCCGGGGACGGCGAGCAGGTTCATCAGGGCCAGGCCGCCGGCGCGGTAGACGACGTCCTGGGCGGCCAGGGAGGAGTGCCCGGCGCCGAAGGCGAACAGGCGGCCACCGGCCGCGACGGTGTCGGCGAGCAGGGTGCCGGCCGCGGTGATCGCCCCGGCCTCCTCGTCGCGGACCCGGTGCAGCAGGCCGATGGCGGCGTCGAAGAACAGGTCGGCAGGCGTGCCGTCGCTCATGCGGTGCCCCTTCGCAGCGTCTGTGTCGCGGATCACCGTGCGGTCTGGACCAGGGCGGTGTCAATACGGCCGGGCGGGAGCTTCAGGACGGGAGCGCGGGCCCCGCCCGCACCCGGCCCCGGGACCGCCCCGCAGCCCGACTCGGCCCCCGTTTCGCCGGTGCCGCCCGCTTGTCAGTGGGATCCGGCAGAATTGGTGCCAGGGCCAGCGCACGCGGCCGGCTGCCGGCAGAGGTAATCGAGGGGCACGTATGTCCGGACTGATCGACACCACGGAGATGTATCTCCGCACCATCCTCGAACTCGAAGAGGAAGGCGTCGTCCCCATGCGCGCCCGCATCGCGGAGCGGCTGGACCAGAGCGGGCCGACGGTGAGCCAGACGGTCGCGCGCATGGAGCGCGACGGACTGGTCTCCGTGGCCAGCGACCGGCACCTGGAGCTGACGGACGAGGGCCGCCGGCTGGCGACCCGCGTGATGCGCAAGCACCGCCTGGCCGAGTGTCTGCTCGTCGACGTGATCGGCCTGGAGTGGGAGCAGGTGCACGCGGAGGCGTGCCGCTGGGAGCACGTGATGAGCGAGGCCGTCGAGCGCCGTGTGCTGGAGCTGCTGAGGCACCCCACGGAGTCGCCGTACGGCAACCCCATCCCGGGCCTGGAGGAGCTGGGCGAGAAGGACGGCGCGGACCCGTTCCTGGACGAGAGCATGGTGTCGCTGGCCGACCTGGACCCGGGCTCGGACGGCAAGACGGTCGTCGTCCGCCGCATCGGCGAGCCGATCCAGACGGACGCCCAGCTGATGTACACGCTGCGGCGGGCGGGTGTGCAGCCCGGTTCGGTGGTGAGCGTGACGGAGTCGCCCGGCGGCGTGCTGGTGGGCAGCGGCGGCGAGGCGGCCGAGCTGGAGGCGGACACCGCCTCCCACGTGTTCGTCGCCAAGCGCTGACACGGAGAGGGCCCCGGCGCTTGCGCGCCGGGGCCTGTCCTCCCCTGTGCTGACCCGGAGCCCCGAGCTCTCAGGGTCATCCCCTCGGACCGGCTTTTCCCCGAGCGGTCCGCCTCCCGCCAGAAGACATCCCCTCGACTGAGGCGATCATGCCCTGAGGGTTGTCACTCAAATGAGGGGTGTTGTCTGCGGAGACGCAATTTTCGAATAGGTATTCGATAGCCTGAAACAGCTGGACGAGCACGGCGGAGCTGGGGGGCCAGGTCAGATGGCACGGCGTATCGATGTGACGGGAGCGGGCGGGGTGCGCCTGGCCGCCTGGGAGTTCGCCGACCCTCCGAAACCGGAGGCGGACGCGGACGCCGAGGGGGAAGTGGACCCGAGCGCTCCGGGCGTGCTCTTACTCCACGGTCTGATGGGCCGCGCCTCCCACTGGGCGCCCACCGCCCGCTGGCTCGCCGGCCGCCACCGCGCCGTGGCCCTCGACCAGCGCGGCCACGGCCGGAGTGAGAAGCCCCCGCGCGCCGCGTACACCCGGGAGGCCTACGTCGAGGACGCGGAGGCCGCCGTGGAGCAGCTCGGCCTCGCCCCCGTCCTCCTCGTCGGCCACGCCATGGGCGCCCTGACCGCCTGGCAGCTCGCCGCCAAGCGCCCCGATCTGGTGCGTGGCCTGATCATCTGCGACATGCGGGCCTCCGCCCTCGGCGGGGCCTCGCAGCGCGAGTGGGCCGACTGGTTCCGGTCCTGGCCCGTCCCCTTCGCCAGCCTGGCCGACGTCCGCAAGTGGTTCGGCGAGGACGACCCCTGGGTGGAGCGCCCGAACCCCGCGCGCGGGTCCTTCTACGCCGAGGTGATGCACGAGTGCGAGGACGGCTGGCGGCCCGTCTTCGACCCCGAACAGATGCTCAGCTCCCGCGAGACGTGGGTCCACGACGCCCACTGGGAGGAGCTGGCCCAGGTCCGGTGCCCGACGCTGGTGGTGCGCGGCGTGGACGGCGAGCTGGGGCGGGCGGAGGCCCAGGAGATGGTGCGGGTGCTGCCACGCGGACAGTACGCGGAGGTCCCGGACGCGGGGCACCTGGCCCACTATGACCTGCCGGTGGCTTGGCGGGCCGCCGTCTCGCCGTTCCTCGACGGCTTGCCCGGGGCTGAGCGGCTGAGCGCCTGAGCGCCTGCCGGGTCCGTGTGTCATCGGCGGGTGCGGGCGGGTGGTGCGACCGGCCACGACGAACCGTTGGCCGCCATGTCACCGCACCCGGCAGACGAGTGGGCGAACCGCCTAACGATCCCTCCCGCACGCATAGGCCAACGGCGAGATCAACTCCTCCGCGTCCGGCAGCCACCGGTTCGCCGGCGTCGGCCGGCGGGCCCACTGCACGGCCCCCCGGGACCCGAACCGCGTGGGCGGCGCCGCCACGTACGCGCCCTCGCCCAGGACCGTCAGGTCCAGGGACGCCGGCGACCAGCCGAGCTTCCGTACCAGCTCCGGCACCTTCGCGGGCGCACCGGGCAGGACGAAGAACTGCATGCGCCGGTCCGGGGTCAGCGTGACCGGTCCGAGCGTCAGATGCATCCGCTCCATACGGGCGAGCGCCAGGAACCCCGCGCTCTCCGGGACGGACAGCGCGTCGAAGGTCCGGCCGGTCGGCAGCAGGATCGCCGCCGTCGGCTGCTTCTGCCACATCCGGCGCACGACGGTCGCACTGCCGGTCGCCTGGGTCGCCCAGTCGGGGCGCGCGGGGTGCGCACCCGGCGCAGGGCAGGAGGCGTCGTCGCACGAGCAGCGCTGCCTGCCGTCGACGGCTTCCAGCCAGGTGCCCGGGACCACGTCCCAGTGCCGCTCCTCGGCGTAGCGTACGGCGGTCTCCAGCAGCGATTCCCTGCGCTGCTGCGGGATGTGACCGGCCATCTGAGTGTTCTGGGCGCCCGCGATCGTCTCTTCCACGTTCCACTCAACTCCCGCGCCCACCTGGAGTTACGGCCGTACCGCGCGCGGGGGAGGAGCACCGGCCCGGCAGCCGGGCGCATGGGTGCATGGCCGGGGGCGCGCGGGAGGGGGCGGGGCGTGAGATGGGTAGCCAGGGAGGGGGGCGACCGCTTTTACCCCGGCAAACCGCACATGTCACGCATTGACGGTATGTCAGCTGGGCAGTGATCTTCCGGCCGGAACTTTGTGCTCCGGAGGATCACAACACGCCTCAGGGGATCGCGACACAGGGGGTAGCACATGGCCGCAAGGCCTCTCGTGGCCAGGCAGCCGAACGAACGGCTGCAGGCGCTCATCCAGGAAGCGGGGTGCTCGAACGCCGGGCTGGCCCGGCGGGTCAACATGTGCGGCGCCGAGCACGGCCTCGACCTGCGCTACGACAAGACGTCCGTGGCCCGCTGGCTGCGCGGCCAGCAGCCGCGCGGCCGGGCCCCGGCGATCATCGCCGAGGCGCTCGGGCGCAAGCTCGGCCGTACGGTCACGATCGACGAGATCGGCATGGCCAACGGCAAGAACCTCGCCTCGGGAGTCGGCCTCCAGTTCTCGCCGACGGTACTGGGAGCCATCGAGCAGGTCTGCGAGCTGTGGCGCAGCGACGTGGGGCGCCGGGACTTCCTGTCCGGCTCCTCCGTCGCCGCCTCCGCGCTCGTCGAGCCGAGCCGCGACTGGCTGATCTCGGCGCCGGACCCGCAGGTGGCCCGGCAGGCGGGCCCGCGCGTGGGCCAGGCCGACGTGGCGGCCGTACGGTCCATGACCCGGGCGCTGGTGGACCTCGACCACCAGTACGGCAGCGGACACGTGCGCCCGGTCGTCGTGCACTACCTCAACAGCGTCGTCTCCGGACTGCTCGCGGGCTCCTACCGGGAGACGGTCGGCCGGGAACTCTTCGCCGCCGTCGCCCGGTTGACGGAGCTGGCCGGGTACATGGCCGTCGACACCGGGCAACCGGGCCTCGCCCAGCGGTACTACATCCAGTCGCTGCGTCTCGCGCAGGCCGCGGGGGACCGCGGATACGGCGGTTACGTGCTCGCCGCGTCCATGAGCCACCTCGCCGCGCAGCTCGGGAACCCGCGGGAGATCGCCCAGTTGGCGCGGGCGGCGCAGGAGGGGACGCGCGGGCAGGTCACCCCGCGTGTGGAGGCGATGTTCCACGCCGCCGAGGCGCGCGGGCACGCCCTGCTCGGGGACGCGCGCGCGGCACAGGCGGCGGGCGGACGGGCGATCACGGCGATGGAAGGGGCGGACGACGCCGCCGGGGACGACCCGGCGTGGATCGCGCACTTCGACGAGGCCTATCTGGCCGACGAGTTGGCCCACTGCCATCGCGACCTCGGGCAGGCCGACCAGGCCGCGCGGTACGCCGAGCAGGCGCTGGCCGGGCACCCGGAGTCCCGGGCCCGCCGGCGCGCCATCGGTTACGTGCTGCTCGCCACGGCCCAGGTGCAGCAGCGCGAGATCGAGCAGGCCTGCACCACGGGCATGAAGGCGGTGGAACTGCTGGAGACGCTCCGCTCCAACCGGGGCGCCGAGTACCTGGACGACCTCCAGCAGCGGCTGGAGCCCTTCCGGGAGGAGGCGGTGGTACGCGAGTTCGGGGCGCGGCTCGACCTCCAGCAGGCCGCGTGAACACCGGCCCCGCCGGCGCGTGGAAGAACGGGAAACGGCACCCGGGCGCGCGCCGGGTGCCGTGAACGGCGCTTCGCGGTGTGTGGTGTTACCGCCGTCACAGGGAGGAGGTCGCGAACGGCGCTGCGTGGCACGGGGCTCGGGGGAGCCGGTAGCGTGAGCCGACGATTCACAAGGTCCCCCATTTGTAGGAGTCCCGGTGACGCAGAGTGGACAGGGCGAGGAGCCCTCGGCGCGGACCGCGCGCGAAGGCATCGTGCTGCCCTCCGACGGAGGAGAGCCCCTGCTGCCGGGCATGACCGGGACGCCCGCACCCGCCCACCCGGCCGGCGGGCAGGCCTGGGGCGGTTCCTGGGGCCCCGAGCAGCAGGCGCCCCAGTCGGATGAGGGCTGGCCCCCGGCGGCCGGGCAGTGGGACGCCCCCGGCGGCCCCGGCCGGCAGCGGCCCCCGGCGGCCGCGAACCCCGGCCCGCTGCCCCCGGAGGGAGCCCCGGCCCCGTCGTACGGCGGCCCGGCCCAGGGGTACGGCGGCCCGGCGGGTTCCTACGGCGGTCAGGAGCCGCAGTACGGCGGCGGCCAGGCCGCCGCCGGTGCCTACGGCGCGCCCCAGCAGCCCGCCTACGGCGCGCCCGACCCGTACCAGCAGCACGCGCAGCAGCAGCCGTACCCGGGGCAGTCCGTGCCGGGACAGGCTCCCGCCGCGCCGCAGCCGTCCGCCTACCCGGCCGCGGGTGCCCCGCTGCCCCCGAGCGCGGACGGCGCGACCCAGTACCTGCCGCCGGTTCCCGCCGGCCCCGCCGCGCCCGGCGACGAGGGCGCCACCCAGTACATACCGCCCGTGCAGGCCGACGGCGCCACCCAGTACATACCGCCGGTCCCCGCCGGGGGCGGCGTCCACGAGGCGGCCACCCAGTACATGCCGCCGGTCACGCCCGGCGCGCTGCCGCCGGAGTCGGCCGGCGAGGAGACCCGCTACCTCGGCCAGGCGCCCCGGCAGGCGGCACCCGCGCCCTCGGACGCGGAGGCCACGCAGTACATCCCGCCGTACGCCGCCCAGGCCCAGGCGCAGGGCGCGGACCGGCAGCCGCCCGCCGAGTTCGACAACCTCTTCCGCGGTCCCGGGGGCGGCGACAGCCCGGCCGGGTCCACCCAGCAGCTGCCGCGGGTGCAGCAGCCGGACGCCCATCCCGGCCCGGCGCAGTCGTCGTACCGCCCGGCGCAGCCCTCGTACGACGCGGGTCCGGGCGACGACGGGCGGCGCCGGGGCCGGTCGCGGGTGCCGCTGATCGCCGCGGTCGGCGTCGGCATCGTCGTGCTCGGCGTCGGCGCCGGGGCGCTGCTCAGCGGCGGGGGCGGCAAGGACCAGGGCGGGGACGACAAGACGGTCGCCGCCACCTCTCCGGCCACCCAGGACTCCGCGTCGCCCGCCGCCGACCCCGCCCGGCAGCAGGCCGTCGAGCTGGACAAGCTGCTGGCGGACAGCGGCAGCAGCCGGGCCGCGGTGATCCAGGCGGTGGCGGACGTCAAGCGGTGCGACAACCTCGACCAGGCCGCGTCCAGCCTGCGGGACGCGGCCCGGCAGCGCGGCCGGCTGGTCACGCGGCTCGGCGGGCTGTCCGTGGACAAGCTGCCCGGCAACGCCGACCTGACGGCCGCGCTGACCAAGGCGTGGCAGGCGTCCGCCGCGGCCGACAGCCACTACGCGGCCTGGGCGGACCAGGCCAAGGGGCACAAGGTCTGCCGCAAGGGGCACGCCCGCACCACCGGCGAGACGCAGGCCGGCAACCGGGAGAGCGGCACCGCCAGCGCGCAGAAGACGAAGGCGGCGGCGCTGTGGAACGCGATCGCGGGCAAGTACGGCCTCACCCAGCGCCAGCCGACCCAGTTGTGACCGCCGGCCGTCACGGCACGTCGGCGTGCTCCAGGGTCGCGGTCATGTCGGCGATCCCGTGGGCGCCGCCGATGCCCTTGCGGGCGGCGACCAGCTTGCCGCCCTGCACGACCTGGAGGGTGACGTCGGCGTTGACCAGCCGCGGGAAGCCGACGGCGGCCAGCTTGCTCTCGTAGGGCCAGTGCAGGGTGGGGGTGAGGCCGCCGGTGGAGACCCGCAGGCCGTCGTTGAGGGTGCGCCGCACGGTGTCGGCGCTCACCTCGCCCTCGCCGATCCTCTCCAGGACGGCCTTGAGGACGGTGTAGGCGATCCACGTGGTCTGCACACCGGCGTCCGCGGGGTCGATGCGGTTGTCGCCGAAGGCCTCCTCGTTGATCACCTTCTTCATCGGGTCCCAGCGGGGGTCGGAGGCGACCGGGTACCAGCCGGTGATGTACGCGCCCTCGTACGGGCTCGACGCCCCGCCGGTCGAGTCGATCACGGTCTGGTCGACGCTGCCCAGCACGGTCGCCGTACGCACGGCCGGGAAGTTCGCGCGGGCCCGCCGGAAGGAGTCCATGAAGGTGTCCGTGCGGTCTCCGAGCGCGGGCACCACACAGCCCTTCCGCGGGGCGCCCTTGGTCGCGTAGCGCAGCGCCTGCTCGGCCTGGCCGCCGTACTCGGTGGCGTCGTCGGCGGCGAGCCGGTCGCCGGCCTCCGCGTGCCCGCCCGCCTTGAGACCGGCGTCGAGCATCGCGGGCAGCTGGTCCCCGGCGATGCTGTCCGGGCGGACCAGGGCAACGTTCCCGCAGCCCTCCGCGAGCGCCCTGCCGAGGCCGGCCAGGAGGGCGGGCTGGCCACCGTTGACCGGGTAGGACATGGCGCCGGTGAACTCGTCGTTGGTGACGCCGTAGCCGCCGATGTAGGGGATGCCGGCGCCCTCCAGCGGGGCGAGGTAGGAGTCGCCGAACTGGCTGTAGGAGCCGACGACCGCGACCACGTCCTCGGTCGCCGCGCGCCGGGCGCACTTCGCGGCGCCCACGCCGTCGTTGTGGTCGTTGCAGGTCAGCACCTCGAGCCTGCGGCCGTTGATACCCCCGTGGGAGTTGATCCACTTGGCGTAGGCGCGGGCCATCGCGGGCATGCCGGGCTTGTTGGTCGCGTCGGTGTCCTGCGGCGCCCAGGTCATCACCTTGACGGGGTCGTCCCCGGAGCCCCCCGTGGCACCGGGGATGACCCCGCACGCGGCGGTGAGGGACGCACAGAGGGCCACCGCGCCCGCCGCGAGGGCGGTGGCTCTGACGGGGCGGGGAAGGACGGGAGGAGGAGTACTGCGCGTGCGTCGCCTGCCGGTCATGCACCCGCACGATTCCCTCACAGCACCAACCCTGGAGTGACCGTCGGTCGACGAGGGGTGACGCGGAGGTGAATTACGGGGGCCGGTGAGGCTCTCGCGGCGGGGAACGTACGATCGATGACCGTGCAAGGTTCGGAGAACTCTTCCCGTCGCGGCCGTCGCTCCTCCACCATGGGCGGCATGCCCTTGAACGACATGCCGTGGTGGCGCTGGCGCAGCAATGTCCGTTCGGCGCTGCACATGCTCTCCGACCCGGTGTTCCAGCGGGAGGTCTGGCTGGCCGGCGTGGACGGCTACGGCGACGTCACGGACGCCGTGTACCGGCTGGTGGAGGACACCTGGCTGGACAGCTGGTCGGCCGAGAAGTACGTCGGCACCATATTCCGGGACTCGCAGGAGGCGGCGCTCGTCGACACCGCCGTGCTGCGGGTGCTGCGGATCATGCACCAGGTCGGCCCGGACGCGCCGGTCGCCGCCTACCTGGACCACTCCGGCTGGCCGGACGCGGTGCGGGCGGCCCGGGACGCGCACGTGCGGATGTCGGTGAGCGACGGGGAGGACCCGGACACACCGCCGAAGAGCCTGGACGTGCTGCGGATCCTGACGAGGTCCTGACGGGGTCCGCGTGGCGGACGGCCGCCCCACGGCGGGCGGCCGGTGTGGGACCCTGTGGTGCATGACCGATCAGTCCGCCCCTTCCGCCGCCGCACCGGCCGACCAGTACGTCCTCACGCTCTCCTGCCCGGACAAAAAGGGCATCGTGCACGCCGTGTCCAGCTACCTGTTCATGACCGGCTGCAACATCGAGGACAGCCAGCAGTTCGGCGACCACGACACGGGACTGTTCTTCATGCGGGTCCACTTCTCGGCCGAGGCGCCGGTGACGGTGGACAAGCTGCGGGCGAGCTTCGCCGCGATCGGTGACTCCTTCCACATGGACTGGCAGATCCACCGGGCCGACCAGAAGATGCGCATCCTGCTGATGGTCAGCAAGTTCGGGCACTGCCTGAACGACCTGCTGTTCCGGGCCCGGATCGGCGCGCTGCCGGTGGAGATCGTGGGTGTGGTGTCCAATCACACCGACTTCGAGGAGCTGGTGGGGTCCTACAACATCCCCTTCCACCACATCCCGGTGACCAAGGACACCAAGTCGGAGGGCGAGGCGAGGCTGCTGGAGATCGTCCGCGAGGAGAAGGTCGAGCTGGTCGTCCTCGCCCGCTACATGCAGGTGCTCTCCGACGACCTGTGCAAGCAGCTCAGCGGCCGGATCATCAACATCCACCACTCCTTCCTGCCGAGCTTCAAGGGCGCGAAGCCGTACCACCAGGCGCATGCGCGGGGCGTGAAGCTGATCGGCGCGACGGCGCACTACGTCACCGCGGACCTGGACGAGGGGCCGATCATCGAGCAGGAGGTCGAGCGGGTCGGGCACGGCGTGACGCCGGACCAGCTGGTGGCTATCGGCCGGGACGTGGAGTGCCAGGCGCTGGCGCGGGCCGTGAAGTGGCACGCGGAGCGGAGGATCCTGCTCAACGGGCGCCGGACGGTGGTGTTCGCCTAGCCGCAGCCGCAGCCGCAGCCGCAGCCGCAGCTCGCCCGGTCCTGCACGGTCCCGCCCCTACATCCGGCTCAGCGACGCGACCGCGAACAGCACGTCCCTGATCGCCTCCCGGTCACCGACCTGACCCGCCGCCGCCTCGGCCGGAGGCACGTGCCCCGCCGCCAGCTTGCAGAACTCCACGCCGTCCAGAGCCACGTGGGCCACCTCGAAGTCGGCGGAGCCCACCGCCGCCGGTGAGTCGAGGGGGATCAGCCACTCGCCGCCGGCCGCACCCTCGATCTCCAGACGCAGGCTGCGGCCGGGCGCGCCGGCCGGGACCAGGTGCGGGGTCCGGCGGCCCGGCGCGGACAGTCCGGCCCGGCGGCGCGCGGCGAGCGCCGTCGGCAGCAGACGGGCCGCGAGGTCGATCATCCGGTTGAGGTGCCGCGGCGCGGGCGGGGCGTACGGATAGTCCACCGCCTCGGCGATGTCCTCGGCGTGCACCCAGCACTCGAAGGCGCGGTCCAGCATCGCGTCGTGCAGCGGCAGCGCGAAGTCGCCGTACGGCACCGTGAGCCCGCCCGCGTGGCCGCCGGTGAACGACACGGTGCGCACCAGGCTGTGGCTCTGCTCCCGCCACGGCCCCCGCACCGAGCGCGTCGGCGGGAAGTGCGAGGCCCGCCAGAACGCCTCCGTGCGGCCCGCCGGACCCACGGCGTCCTTGTCGGCCTCGGCGACCTCGGCCAGCGGGTCCTCCAGGCCGAGCGCCGTCGCGATCAGCCCGTCCACCGACAGCAGGTGCGCGATCACCCCGGCGACGGTCGTCCGACGGCTCGTCGACTCGTCGGCCTCGAACCAGCGCAGCCGCACCGGCGCGTGCCACTCCGCGTCCCCGAAGTCCTGGAGCAGCGCGTCCAGCCGCGCCGTTTCCGCGTCGTACGGCGCGGCCCAGTCGGGCACCGGGATGCGCGGCGGCCGGCGGTTCAGGCAGGCGGCCAGGACGCGGGTGCGCAGCGCCGGGTTCAGGTCCAGGCTCTCCGGCTGGTGCAGCAGGCCGACGGCCTCGCGCAGCCGGCGGGCCTCGTCGGCGCAGGCACCGCAGTCGCCCAAGTGCTCCTCGACGGCCGCCGTCTCCGCGGCCGAGCAGGCGGCCAGCGCCCAGGCGCCGAGCAGCGACTTCAGGACGTCGTGCGACAGGTCGAGCGGCACGGGTTCGAGGTCTCCCGGATCGGCGGGGTCGGGCAGCGGGAGCCCGCTGTCCTCCACGGACGCGCGGGGCGTGGGTATCCGCGGTGTCCGGGCGGGCCCGGACCCGCCGGCACCGCGCGGCACGCCCCCCGAGCCGCCGCCGCGCCCGCCGGAACCCCCGGCACCGGTACCGCGCCCGTCGTCCCCGGCCCCGCGCCCGCCCAAGTCGACGTCCTTCCAGGGCCGTTGCGCGCGTGCGTCACCGCCGTGGCCCTCTTCTCCCCCGCGGCCGGCGTGCTCGCCGTACTCGCCGTACCCGTCGTGCGCCCCGGAGCCGCCCGTCCCCTTCACACCGCACCCCGGTATCCCGGCGGTGTGCCGGCGTCGTGGGCGGTGGACAGGAGCTGGAGGCCGAGGCGGAGCCGGCGGCGGGCCTCGTCCTCGGTGACGCCGAGGTCGGCCGCGGTCTGGCGGTAGTCGCGGCGCTGGAAGTAGGCCAGGTCGAGAGCGGCGCGCAGCGGGGCCGGCATGGAGTGCACGATGTAGTCGGCGCGTGCGGCGACCGAGGCGCGGCGGACCTCGCTCTCCAGTTCCTCGCGCCGGGGCTGCTCCAGCTCCTCCCGGTCGCGCAGCCGCTGGACGGCGACCCGGTGGGTGACGGCGGCGATCCAGGAGCGCAGGGGGCCCTGCTGGGGGTCGTAGGTCTCGGGGTGTTCCCAGACGTGGGCGAAGACCTCGCGGGTGACGGCGTCGGCGTCCTGTTCCTCGGTGAGGACACGGTGGGCGAGGCTGTGCACGAGAGAGGCGAAGCGGTCGTACACCTCGCCGAGGGCGGCCGCCTCACCGCGCGCGAGCCGCTGCTGCATCTTGCGGTCCCAGCGGGGCGGTACGTCCTTCCTGGCCATGCGGTCCCCTCCCCTCGCCCTGTCCGGCCCGTCCAGCCTGTCGGTCCTGCCCTCTCGAATGTAGTCGGCACGCCTGACGGTGCACGCCCCTTTGTGTCAATGTGCGCCCCCGGAAGGGCCGCAGGTGATAGTGCCCCCTTCACACATCCTTCACACAAGATGCGTGCACCTCTGATCGAACAGGATCGATAGTGACCGAAACAAGCCCCTAGTCGATCGACTGCCGTTTGCCCCGTCACGTTTCAGGGAACGGCCGCTGGGCAGCTGCGCGACAAGAAACGTAGGAACTGCTTCCGTTTCCGGGCGGTTCCGGGCGGTTCCGGGCGGTTCCGGGAGATCCGGCGAGCGGAGGGCAGGGCCGTGGCATTCAGCGTGACCGGCGTCGAGCAGGGCGAGTGGGCCGTCCTCCGGGTGTCCGGGGAACTGGACCTGATGACCTCGCCGGTGCTGCGCCAGCGGGTGCACGACATCGTCGCCGACGGACACCACAGCCTCGTCGTCGACCTCTCCGACGTGTTCTTCTGCGACTCCAGCGGGGTCGGCGTCCTCGTCGCCGCCCGCCGGCTGATCCGCTCCTGCCAGGGCCGGCTGCGGCTGATCCTGCCGGACCGGGGGGCCGAGGACGGCTCGCACGTCAACCGCGTGCTCGGCGCGCTCGGCGTGCGCCGCCTCTTCGACGTCCGCGCCGACCTCGACTCCGCGACCACGGACGAGGCCGGGCCGCTCTCCGCCTGAGCGGCCGTCACGGCATCGCGACAGGGCCACACTGTTGTCGCAGAATTCCCCCGGTCTTGGCACAACCGCCGGTTTCCCGCCGTCCGCCGGCCACCCACGTCGTACGCTCCCTGCCAGGTCACCCCCGCCCACGGGCAGGACCACCCGTACGACCCCCACGTAAGGCGGCCCGAACAGACATGGTCAGCACCGAGTACGAGCGCAGGATCGCCGCCCGGTTCGCCACCTTCGACCAGGACGGCAACGGCTACATCGACCGGGAGGACTTCAACGCGGCGGCCAAGGCGCTGCTCGCCGAGTTCGCCGTACCCGCCCGCTCCGACAAGGGGCAGGCGCTGTACGCCGGGGCCGAGGCGTTCTGGCAGGGCATGGCCGGCATCGCCGACCGCGACGGCGACCAGCGCATCAGCCGCGCGGAGTTCGTCAACGGCGCGGTCAAGCGGCTGCGCGACAACCCCGACCGCTTCGCCGAGATCGCCCGCCCCTTCCTGCACGCGGCCCTGGCGGTGGCCGACACGGACGCCGACGGCCGGATCGGTGCCGCCGACACCGCGCGCGTGCTGCGCGTCTTCCGCGTCCCGGAGGAGACCGCCCGCCAGGCCGCCGCCGCCCTCGATACCGACGGTGACGGCAGGATCGGCGAGGCGGAGGTCGTCCCGGCGTTCGCACGCTACTTCACGGTCCCCGAGTAGCGGGGGCCCCGCGGCGCGGTCCGGGCGCGGTCCACCGGACCGCTCTCACCCGAACCGCTTCCGCAGCCGGTGCCCGCCGGCGTCAGGTCCTGTGTGCCCGGCGGCAGTTCGGCCACCGCCGCGTCGGTCGAGGCCGAGCAGCCGGGCACCGCCGGGCGGGTGTGCGAACCCGCCGTGCAACACGCCCGGACCCGGGAACAGTTCGGACGGCCCAGCGGCGCCTTCCCGGGCCGTCCCGCAGCGGTGCGCGGACCTGCCGGCGCGGACCGGAGACCGCACGCGCCGCCGTCTGCGCCGCCGCCGTCACGGCCGGTCCCGCCGGCCTGGGAACTGCTCGCCGCCGTGCCGGCGCCCCCAGCCGCCGGTGGCGTCCCGGGCCGCCGCACCCGGGAAGTCATGGCCAACGATGTCGCGCATCGTGGCCTGTCGGCGTCACGGAGCGTTGATACCGGGTTGTGTCCTTCGCGGGACTCGTCACGGTCCGGAGTCGGGTGTCCGCTCGGGTACCTTGTGTGAGATGCGAGTGGCTGCGCGGACGAGCCGGGCCGGCGGTGCCCCTGGGGCGGTGCCGGGTCGCGCGGTGCGCGCCGCAGTTCGCGGGGCGGTCAGGCCCGTTGTCCCCGTCTGTTCGACTCCCCGGCACGAGCGTCGCACAGTATGCCCCAGGCGTACTCCTTCGCGCGGGAATATGCCCGAAGCGCTTGTTGGGGTGACTGTACGTCAACCATGCTGTCTCGCAAGGGAGTCACGGTCCGTGACCCTTGCTCTGGCCGTTGTTCTGGCCATGCAGAAAATGGCTAGGATCGTGGCCCTCGTGATCGCCGCCGCGGCTGGGACCGCGGAGCGTGGTCGGCGTGGGGTCATGGATCCGCCGGTTCGGATGGTGTGAGCGGTGCAGGTGCTTCAAGTGCAGCTGGAGATCCGGCCCGACCCCGCGGAGGTGGGGCGGGCGAGGAAGTGGGCCCGCTCGCGGCTCGCGGGATCGGGCATAACGGCCGACGAGCCGCTGGCCGAGACACTGATCCTGCTCGTCTCCGAGCTGGTGACCAACGCCGTGGTGCACACCGGCCGTCCGGCCGTGCTGCGGCTCTGCCTGCCGGCTCCGGCGGCCGAGGAGTGCGCGTCGGCCACGGTGCGGGTCGAGGTGGCCGACCGCAGCTCTCGCGCGCCCGTGCCGCGCTGCGCCGACGACGACGCCACCGGCGGCCGGGGCCTGGCCCTCGTGGACTGTCTCGCCGACCGCTGGGGCTGGAGCCCCGAGGACGCCGGCAAGAGCATCTGGTGCGAACTGGACCGCTGTTCCCAGCCCCGGCAGAGCGCCGCGCTGGCGTGCGGGGGCGGACTGTCCGCGTACGAGGATCTCACCTTCGAGGCGGTGTAGCGGCCCGGAGCGGCGGTGCGCCGGTCCGGTGCACCCGTGCGCGGGTGCCGTGAGCGGGCTGCCGCAACACGGCCCCGTACCGGCGTTGACGTTCCCCGGGTGCCTGATCAGGCTGGGGTGGGTCGATCCGCCGCGAGGGGACGGCGAGGGCCCGAGGCGCGGTCCTCGCCGAGTGCGGGTCGCGTCGGACGGCGGCGCGTGCGCGTGACGGTGGGGGAGGCACGCGCCGCCGACCGCGGTCGCGCCGCCGCCGCCGTCGTCGTCGTCGTCGTTTCCCAGGATCGCCACCGGGGCCACCGGTGTCCCCGTCGCGCCCGCGAACGGCTCGGGCACCGCCGACAGCAGGACCGCGCACCGGTCCGTTTCTCCACAGGCTGTGGACAACTTTCCGGGATTCCGGAGCGGGACATCGCGCTGTACGTGAGCGGTGCTGACGTCCCGATTCCTGATTACCCGTCAGGGGGTGGCGGCCGGCGTTGTCCACAGGCTCGGGAAAAGGGGGCGGCGGTTGTCGGTGGCGGCCCCTACCGTCGAGGCATGAGCTACCGCGACATCGTCTCCCGGCGGGTCCTGACCTGGGCCCCGGTGGCCGTCGGCGCCCGCATGCCGGTGGCCATGGCCCCGCTGGCCCTGGTCTTCCTGGTCCGCGAGCGCCCCGGCGGCTACTCCCTGGGCGCCGCCCTCGCCGCCGCCTACGTCATCGGCGAGATCACCGGCGCCCCCGTGCTCGGCATGCGCCTGGCCCCCCGGCGGGCCCGCCCGCACCTGGCCGCCGGGCTCCTCGCGGGTGCCGCCGGATTCGCGGGCCTCGGCGCGTTCCCCGGCGCGCCCACCGCGGCACTCATGGCCTTCGCGTTCCTCGCCGGGGCCGGGCCCGCCGCCGCGCCCGGCGGGCTGCGCACCCTGCTCACCTCCCTGGTGCCGGCGCACGCGGCGCCCCAGGCGCTGTCCGCCGAGTCCGTGCTCACGTTCGGCGTCTGGGCCGTCTCCCCGGCCACCGTCACGGGGCTCGCCCTCGGCGCCGACCCCCGCCTCCCGCCGCTGCTCGCCGCCGCCCTGATGGCGTCGTCCGCCGCGGGCCTGTGGTCGCTCCCGGCCGGCTGGGCGGCGGACGGACCCGACGGTCCCGCCGAGCGGAACGCCCGGGACGGCGCGGGAGCGTCGAAGTCACGCCTGCTGGCCCGGGCCTGGCCGGTGTACGTCACGGGCGCGGCCAGCCTCTCCCTGCTGGCCCTCGCCGAACTCGTCCTGCCCGCCCTGCTCGAACAGCGCGGCATCGGCGTGGGCTGGGCGGGCCCGCTGCTCACGGTGATGGCGGCGGCCTCCGCCGTCGGCGCCTTCCTGTACGGCCTGCGGTCCTGGCCGGGGCTCCTGCGCACCCGCAGCGCGGTCCTGATGACCGGCATGTCGGCCGCGGTCGCCGTGGTCGCCCTGATACCCGGCACGCCGGGCATCGCGGCGGCGCTGGCCGTGGCCGGGCTGCTCCAGTCCGGCGCGATGCTCACCCGGAACCTGTCCCTGCGCGAGGTGCTCCCGCCGCACCTCCTGGCCGCCGGCTACTCGGTCATGTACGCCGCTGTGGGCGCCGGTTACGCGGCGACCGGTTCGCTCGCCGGCGCCCTGCTGCCGCACACCGCGCCCTCCACGGCGATCCTGGCCGGAGTGGTCCTCACCCTGCTGCTGACGGCGGTCGGCTGGTGGGGGGAGAGACGGGCCGGCCGGTCAGCGCCGGGTGCCGGCGACGCCCTGCCGCTCGGCGCCGCCGGTGCGGAAGGCACGCCGGTAGGCGGTGGGCGTGACCCCGAGGGCGGACTGTAGGTGCTGGCGCATCGACTGGGCCGTGTTGAAGCCCGATTCCCGGGCCACCTGGTCCATCGACAGGTCCGTGGACTCCAGCAGGTGCCGGGCCCGCTCCACGCGCTGCTGGGTGAGCCACTGGCCGGGGCTGATGCCGACCTCCTCCCGGAAGCGGCGGGTGAAGGTGCGTACCGACATGGCCTCCTGCTCGGCCAGGTCCCGCAGCTGGATCGGCTCGTGCAGCCGGCCCAGGGCCCAGGCGCGGGCCGCGGTCGTCGTGGCGACCTGCGGGTCGGGGACCGGGCGGTGGATGTACTGGGCCTGTCCGCCGTCGCGGTGGGGCGGTACGACCGTGCGGCGGGCCACGTCGTTGGCGACGGCCGTGCCGAAGTCCCGGCGGACCATGTGCAGGCACAGGTCGATCCCGGCGGCGACCCCGGCGGAGGTCAGCACGTCCCCGTCGTCGACGAACAGCACGTCCGCGTCCACCTTGACCTTCGGGAACATCCGCTGGAAGCGCTCGGCGTCGGCCCAGTGCGTGGTCGCCGGGCGCCCGTCGAGGTAACCGGCGGCGGCGAGGACGTAGACGCCGGTGCAGATGGAGGCCAGGCGTGTGCCGGGGCGGATGCGGGCGAGGGCGGCGGCCAGTTCGCCGGTGAGCCGGCCCTCGTCGTAGAGCGGGCCGAGTTCGTAGGACGCCGGGACGATCACCGTGTCGGCCGTCGCCAGCGTCTCCGGGCCGTGCGCGACCTGCACGGCGAAGTCGGCGTCCGTCTCGACCGGGCCGGGCGGCCGGGCCGAGCAGGTCACGACCTCGTACAGGTGCCGCCCCCGGGCGTCCCGGGGGCGGCCGAAGATCCGGTGCGGGATGCCCAGCTCGAAGGGCAGCAGGCCGTCCAGGGCGAGGACGACGACCCGGTGCGGCCGGAATTCCCCCGCGACTGCGCTCGTCATGGCCCGATCATAGCGAAGGCTGTCCATCGGGCCACTCGATAGACGGACACGCGCACGGGAGGGTGGGGGACGTGACTCAGACAACCTCCGCCGCCGCTCCCGTCCAGGTCCCGCCGGCCCGGCGCGGCCGCGTGCACCGTGCCTGGTTCGTCGCCGCCGTCACGTTCGTCACGATCACCGGCGCGGCGGCCTTCCGATCCCTGCCCGGCCTGCTCATCGACCCGCTGCACCAGGAGTTCGGCTGGTCACGCGGCACGATCGGCGCCGCCGTCTCCGTCAACCTCGCGCTCTACGGCCTCACCGCCCCCTTCGCCGCCGCGCTGATGGACCGTTTCGGCATCCGCCGGGTGGTGGCCGCGGCGCTGACCGTGATCGCCCTCGGCTCCGGCCTGACCGTGTGGATGACGGCGGCCTGGCAGCTGCTGCTGTGCTGGGGCCTGCTGGTGGGGCTCGGCACCGGCTCCATGGCGCTGGCCTTCGCGGCGACGGTCACCAACCGCTGGTTCACCCAGCGGCGCGGTCTGGTCACCGGCATCCTCACCGCAGCCTCGGCCTCCGGCCAGCTGGTCTTCCTGCCGCTGCTGTCCTGGATAGTCGAGCGCCACGGCTGGCGGCCCGCCGCGGTCACGGTCGCCCTGGCCGCGTTCGCCGTCGTCCCGTTCGTCTGGCTCCTGCTGCGCGACCACCCGGCCGACGTGGGCGTCGCGCCGTACGGGGCGCGGGAGTTCGTGCCCAAGCCGGCACCCGTCACCGGCGCCGCTCGCCGCACGCTCGGCGTGCTGTCCTCCTGCGTCCGGACGGGCACCTTCTGGCTGCTCGCCGGCACCTTCGCGATCTGCGGTGCCTCCACCAACGGCCTGGTCCAGACGCACTTCGTGCCCGCCGAGCACGACCACGGCATGCCCGTGACGACGGCGGCCTCGCTGCTCGCGGTGATCGGCGTGTTCGACGTCGCCGGCACGATCGCCTCCGGCTGGTTCACCGACCGCTTCGAACCGCGCCGCCTGCTCGCCGTCTACTACGCCCTGCGCGGCCTGTCCCTGCTGTTCCTGCCGATGCTGCTGGGCCCCGCCGTCCACCCGCCGATGCTCTTCTTCATCGTCTTCTACGGCCTCGACTGGGTCGCCACCGTCCCGCCCACCCTGGCCCTGTGCCGCGAGCAGTTCGGCGAGGACAGCGCCATCGTCTTCGGCTGGGTGCTCGCCTCCCACCAGGTCGGCGCGGCCGTCGTCGCCTACCTCGGCGGAGTCGCCCGGGACGTCTTCGGCTCCTACGACGTCGTCTGGTACGCCTCCGGCACGCTGTGCGCGGCGGCGGCCCTGATGGCGCTGGTCATCCGGCGCACCACACCGGCGGCCCGGACGCTCGCCCTGTCCTGACCCCGCCACCGGACCCACACCGCGCGCAGTTCCCCGCGCGGCTAGGACAGCCGCTTCGCGACCGCCTTCGCGATCCGTCCCGCGTCGATCGCCAGCTCACGGAGCATCCCGCTGAGGGGATTGGTGAACCCGGTGAAGTACAGGCCGGGCGCCTGTGCGGGCGTACGGCCGCCGTGCACCACCGGTCTGCCGCGCCCGTCCAGCACCCCGAGGTGCCCGACCAGTCCCTCCAGCGCCCGCACGTACCCGGTCGCCGCGATCACCGCGTCGGGCGAGATCAGGCTGCCGTCGGCGAGGACCACCTTGCCGTCCTCGAACGCCTCCACGGCCGGCACGATCTCCACCTTGCCCGTGCGCACGGCGTCGATCAGGCCGACGTCCTGGACCGGGATCGCGCCCTGCTTCGCCCTGCTGTACAGGCCGGTGTCCGGGCGCGGCAGCCCGTGCGCGGTCAGGTCCGGGGTGCTGAGCCGCCCCACCGGCCCGGCGAGCCGGTCCACGAGCCACACCGGCAGCCGCCGGACGAGCACGCCCGAGTACTGGGAGGCCCAGCCGAGCGTGGAGCGGCGCAGGATGTGCGGCGCCGTGCGCACCGCGAGCCGCACCCGCGCGGCCCCGCCCTCCACCAGGTCCACGGCGATCTCCGCGCCCGTGTTGCCGACGCCGACGACGAGCACGTCACGGCCCCGGTACGGTCCGGCGTCGCGGTACCCGGCCGCGTGCAGGAACTCGCCGCCGTACGACTCCCGGCCCGGCCAGTCGGGGATGCGCGGGGTGTGGTTGAAGCCGGTGGCGACGACCACCGCGCTGCCGGTCAGCTCCCGGCCGCCGGAGGCGTGCAGCAGCCACCCGGTGCCGTCCCCGCTCCGCTCGACGCGGTGCACCTCCACCCCGGTGACGATCTCCAGCCGGTGGTGCTCGGCGTACTTCTCCAGGTAGCGCACCACGTCGTCCCGGGAGACCCAGCGGCCGAACCTGCGGGGGATGACGAGGCCGGGCAACGAGGACAGCCGCCGGGTGGTGTGCAGGTGCAGCCGGTCGTAGTGCCGGCGCCAGGAGGCGCCCACGCGGTCGGACTTCTCCAGGACCACCGCCCGTACGCCCCGGGCCCGCAGCGCGTACGCGGCGGCGAGACCCCCGGGACCCGCGCCGATCACATACACCGGGCGGTCGGCGGGGGTCGGCGACGGGGGGACGGAGGAGGGACGGGAGACGGCCATGAGCGGGAGCGTAATCACACACCCGGTTGATGGGTCTCGGTCAAGACCGGAATTGGTTGCGGATTGATCACGGGTGACCGCCACCGCCGCCTGCTCCAGGCCGTACGGGGGACTCACCGGCGGGCGCGGCGCCGGGCGGGCTCGCGCTCGGCCTCACGGCCACAGCAGCGACCTGCTCCAGCCGAACCCGGTGCTGCGGTACTCCAGGCGCACGTGCCGCCGTTCCGCGTCCCCCTGGAAGAACTCCACCGTATCCGGGTGCAGCCGGTACAGGGTCCAGGTCGGCGACGGCTCGGCCGGGTTCTCCCGGGCCCGCTGCCAGGCCGCGTCCGAGGCCCGCCGCAGCTCCTCCACGGAGGACAGCTCCTCGCTCTGCCGACCGGTCAGCGCGGCGGCCAGCGCGCCCGTGGACCGCGCGTGCAGATCGGCCTGGCCCTCCTCGGCCGGCGCCGGCGTCACCGGCCCGCGCACCCGCACCTGGCGGCCGAGCGCCGGCCAGTAGAAGGCGAGGGCGGCGTACGGCCGGGCGCTCAGCGCGCGGCCCTTGCGGCTCGTGGCGTGGGTGGCGAAGGACCAGCCGTCCGCGTCGGCGCCGTGCAGCATCACGATCCGCACGTCCGGCCTGCCCTCCTCGTCCGCGGTCGCCAGCGACATGGTGTGCGGCTCCGGCTGCCCCGCCGCGACGGCCTCCGCGAACCAGTTCGTGAACAGGGTCAGCGGGGTGGGCGGGGCGGTGTCCGGGTCGAAGGGCCGCAACTCGGTCACCTGGGCGTCCCAGACCCGCAGCGACCGGAGCAGCTCGTGAAGATCGTGCTGTGCCATGGGGCGAGTATCGCCCGGCCGGGCCCGGCCCGCGGCCCCGGGCGGCACGGGCCCGCGGCCTCACTCTCCCGTCCCGGCACCACGGTTGGTGAGCTGGACGGTACGGCCCGGCTGCTCACGGGGACGGAGCGGGACACCGTCCGGCGGGCGCTGCCGGAGTCCCGGCCGCCGTACGCCGTGTGCCACGCGAGCACGGAGCGGAGAGGTCCGGCTGTTCCGGCTCACCGGACGGCACGGCTAGAGCGTCGCCAGCCGTTCCGCCAGCAGCAGCGCGCCGATGCCCAGCATCGCCGCGCCGGACGTGCGGGTCACCGCCCGGGCCGCCGCCGGGCGGGCCCCGAGGAGGGTGCGGGCGAGGGTGCCGACGGCGAGGTAGACGGCCGCGCAGCACGCCATGTGGAGGACGCCGAGGACCGCCGTCTGCGCGGGGACGGGGAGGTGGGCGCCCCGCAGGGTGAGGAACTGGGGGAGCACGGAGAGGTAGAGCAGCAGGCCCTTGGGGTTCAGGCCGCTGATCGTCGCGCCGCGCAGGAACAGCCGGCCGTCGGGCGTCGCCGTGGTGTCGGCGTCCGGGACCGCCGGGCGGCGCAGGACGCCCCAGCCCAGCCACAGCAGGTAGCCCGCGCCGGCCACCGTCAGGGCCGTCAGCAGCCGGGGCGAGCCCGCCACCAGCACCGCCAGGCCCGCCGTCGCCAGGGCGGTGTGCAGGGCGTAGCCGCAGACCAGGCCCGCCACCGCGCGCGGGACCCGGCCGCCGCGCAGGGCGGTCGCGATGACGTACGCCCAGTCGGCGCCCGGTACGCACACCAGCAGCAGGTCCACGACGAGGAAGGAGAAGAGCAGCCCTGAGTCCATACCGGGGACATTAGGCGCGAAAGTCCCGAAAGTGTTCCCGAAATTTGCCCATGATCGCGTACTCTGCGCAAATATCTTCTTCATGGACGACGTGGACCGGAAAATCCTTGCCGAGCTGCAACAGGACGGGCGGCTGACCGTGACCGAGCTGGCCGCCCGGGTGCGGCTCAGCGTCTCGCCCTGCCACCGGCGGCTGCGCGAGCTGGAGCGGTCCGGTGCCATCCAGGGCTACCGCGCGATGGTGGACCCGGCCTCGCTCGGCCTGAACTTCGAGGCGCTGGTCTTCGTGTCCATGCGCCAGGAGGACCGGGACACGGTCGCCGGGTTCGAGCGGGCGGTCGGTGAGCTGGAGCATGTGCTGGACGCCCAGCGGCTGTTCGGCGAGCCGGACTACCTGCTGCGGGTGGCCACCGCCGACCTGGCCGCCTTCCAGCGGCTCTACGACGAGCGGCTGGCGACGCTGCCGGGGGTGCAGCGGCTGACGTCGACGCTCGTGATGAAGCACGTGGTACGGGACCGGCCGCTGCCGGCATAGACGACAGGCGGTGGCTCACCGTGTGAACCACCGCCTGCCAGACAGGACATGGACCCTGGCAACGGGTGCGTGACTTACCGTGACTTACCTGGAGGGCTTCCTGCCCGTCACGCCCAGGTGCACCAACAGCGCGAGATTGGGCTTGAGTTCGGCCGGCTTCACGCCCCCGGACGAGAAGCCCTTCTGGTGGGACGCCACCGCCGCGAGCATCGCGACCAGCGAACCGGCCACCGCGGCCGGGTTCACGTCCTTGTCGACCCGGCCCTTGGCCTGGAGCTCCGCGATGGAGTCCGCGAGGGAGTTGTTGACCGAGTTCAGGATCTTCATGCGGATCTTGTAGAATCGTTTGTCCCCCTCGGCCGCGCCGAGGTCGACCACCCGCAGGATCGCGTCGTGCTCGCGCCAGAACTCCAGGAACCCGTCCACGAGTTCCTGGGCCGTCTGCCAGCCCGACTTGCCGGTCCAGGTGCGCCCTTCGAGGAGTTCGGTCAGTCCGGCGCCCTCGGCCGCCATCTGTTCGGCGATCTCCAGGACGGCACCTTCGACGTCCGGGAAGTACTGGTAGAAGGTCGCGGGCGACGTGCCCGCCTTCCGGGCGACATCGATGACCTTGACGTCCCGGTACGGGGAGGAGCTGAGCATCTCGCTGAGGCAGTCGAGCAGCTTCTGCCGGGTCGCCTGCCCACGCCGGCCGGCCACGCGGCCGTCGACGGTACGCACTTGTCCTGTCATGTCGTCAGCTTACCGAGGGGTGATGGGAGCGCGATTCGGCCGACTGCAAATGGGGTGCAGGGGGGAAACGGGGATGGTGTGCCTGGTCTGCGCGGTGCGCGCGGCCCGGTTACTTTGACGACATGGCCGAAAACAGGGCATCCGCGAACGAAGCCGCATACGGGGAGGGCGTCCCCTGCTGGGTGGACGCCCAGCTGCCCGACGTCGAGGCGGGCAAGCGGTTCTACGGTGATCTTTTCGGGTGGACCTTCGAGGAGGCGCACGGCTCCTCGGTGTGGGCCCTGCTGGACGGCGACCCCGTCGCCTCGCTGGCCCCCAAGACGGACGGCCGGATGCCGACGGTCTGGACCGTCTCCTTCGCCACCTCGGACGCCGGGGCCCTCGGCCGGCGGATCACGGCGGCCGGCGGGCAGGTGGTCACGGCCCCGTTCCCGGTGGGCGACCTGGGCGTCGCCGCCCTGGCCGCCGACCCCGAGGGCGCGGTCTTCGGCCTGTGGCAGCCCGGCACCCATCGCGGCTTCGGGCGGCGGCGCGAGCCGAACACCTTCGTCTGGGCCGAGCTGTACACCCGGGACACCGCCGCGGCCAACACCTTCTACGGCGGTCTCTTCCACGACGCCCTGTTCGGCACCGACGCCGAGCCCGACTTCGGCCGCGCGGAGGTCACCGACGTCTTCCCGGCCGAGATGCCCCCGCACTTCCTGGTCCACTTCCGGGTCGCGGAGCTGGCGGACGCCCTCGCGGCGGTGCACCGGCTCGGCGGGCGGGTGCAGGCGCCGCCCTTCGGGACGTCGTACGGAGTGGTGGCCGTCGTCACCGACAATCAAGGGGCGTCGTTCGCACTGCTCCAGCGCTGAATCATCCGCTTTGAGGTGCTTCGGTGTGAGACACCCTGATTGTCGCCGGGTTCGCAACCAGCCGCCCGGCCAGGAAGAATCAGGGTGCGTGCCGCCATGGCGGTGCGGTGGTGAGACGCTGCACTTCGGCCGCGTACATATGGAAAGTGGCGCGGCTCGTACGGGGAGGTGGCAGGCAGTGGTGGATCAGCTGACACAGCACGATCCGCGGCGGATCGGGCCGTTCGAGGTGCTGGGGCGGCTGGGCGCCGGCGGCATGGGGCTGGTCTATCTCGCGCGCTCGGCGTCCGGCCGGCGCGTGGCGATCAAGACGGTGCGCACCGAGCTGGCCGAGGACCAGCTCTTCCGCGTCCGCTTCACCCGCGAGGTGGAGGCGGCCCGCGCGGTCTCCGGCTTCTACACCGCGGCCGTGGTCGACGCCGACCCGCGCGCCGCCGTGCCCTGGCTGGCCACCGCCTACGTCCCCGCGCCCTCGCTCGAAGAGATAGTGAACGAGTGCGGACCGCTCCCGGCCCAGGCCGTGCGCTGGCTCGCGGCCGGGGTGGCGGAGGCCCTCCAGTCCATCCACGGCGCCGGGCTGGTCCACCGCGACCTCAAGCCGTCCAACGTGCTCGTGGTCGAGGACGGCCCCCGGGTGATCGACTTCGGTATCGCCTCCGGAGTGTCGAACACCCGTCTGACGATGACGAACGTCGCCGTCGGCACCCCCGCCTACATGTCCCCGGAGCAGGCCAAGGACTCCCGCAGCGTCACCGGCGCCAGCGACGTCTTCTCGCTCGGCTCCATGCTGGTCTTCGCGGCCACCGGCCACCCGCCCTTCCACGGCGCCAACCCGGTCGAGACCGTGTTCATGCTGCTCCGGGAGGGCCCGGACCTCACCGGCCTGCCGGACGAGCTGCGCCCGCTCATCGAGGTCTGCATGCAGATGGAGGCCACCGCCCGCCCCACCCCGGCCGACCTCCAGGCCCAGCTCGCCCCGCACCTCTTCGGCTCCGGCTCCGACGACAGCGGCACCGCCTCCGCCTGGCTGCCGGAGAAGGCGGTCGCCCTCATCGAGTCCCGCCGCGGCGGACGCCCCGCCGTCAAGCCCGCCCCGGCCCCGGCCGGCGGCCCGCGCAGCGGCGGCCGGCAGGCCGTGCCCCCGCCCCCGCCGTACGACCCGCCGGTCCCGGCGCCCGCGAGCGCCGCGGTCCCCGTCCCGGCCGGCGCCCCCGACACCGGCCCGGTCCGGCTGGCCGGCGCCGCGGTGCCCATCGGCCCCGGCCCCCGGGTCGCCGACGCCCGCGCCGCCGCCGTCAAGGCGCCCCCGCCCGAGGCCGGCCTGGTGGCCGGCTGGTCCCGGCCCCGCCCCGGTGTGGCGGGCGCCGACCCCGCCGTACCGCCCGTGCCGCCGCAGCCCCCGGAGACGGCGGCGGGCTGGCGCCCCTGGCGGTTCCGCATGTCCAACGACGTGTGGGGCACCCCCTCCGTCGACGGGGACCTCGTCTACGTCACCTCCTTCGAGGTGCACGCCCTGGACGTGGCCACCGGCCGCCGCCGCTTCAAGACCCGGGACGTCGCCTGGTCCATGGCGGTCGCGGACGGCCGCATCCACGCCTCCGACGGCCCCACCCTGTTCGCCCTGGACGCCCGCGAGGGCACCGACCTGTGGCGGCTGTCCACGGACGCCTGGGTGTACTCCCTCAAGGCCGACCGCGGCACCGTCGTCACCGGCACCCGCGGCGGCGGCGTCCAGGCGTGGGAGGCGACGAGCGGGCAGAAGCTGTGGGAGATCACCGGCTGCCAGACCGACTTCGAGTCCCCGGAGGCGGGCGCGGTCGTGCACGACGGCACGGTCTACGTCTGGCAGGACGCCCGGCTGCGCGCCCTGGAGGCCCGCACCGGCGAGGAGCGCTGGTCGTACCCCATCGGTGACGCGGCCTCCTGCGGTGGCGTCCCGGTGCGGCTGACCCCGGCCCCCGACGGCTGCGTCTACGTCTCCGCGGGCACCCGCGTCCTCGCCGTCGAGGCGGTGAGCGGCCTGGTCCGCTGGCACTTCGAGGCCCCGGCGGTCTTCCTCAGCCCGCCGGCCTTCGCCCCCGGCCCGGCCGTCACCGGCGGCGGCGTCTACCTCGCCGACTACCTCGGCACGGTCTACGCCCTCGACGCCGCCGACGGCCGCGACCGCTGGCGCATCGCCACCGAGGCCCGCTCCTCCGTCGAGCCGGTCCTGGTGGCGGCGGGGCACGTGCACGTCGGCAGCGGCAAGGGCCTGTACACCCTGGACGCGGTCACCGGCACCCCCAAGTGGCGCTTCCAGGCGGGCGGCGACGTCGTGGGCGCGCCCGCGGTGGCGGAGGGCCGTATCCACTTCGGCTCCACCGACCACCTCCTCTACACCCTGAAGGCCGACGACGGACGCCTGCGCTGGAAGCTCGCGACCGGCGGCGAGATCACCGGCTCCCCGGTGGTCAAGGACGGCGTGGTGTACGCGTGCAGCAAGGACCGGTGCGTGTACGCGCTGGACGCGGAGAAGGGCACGGGCACCGCGCGGACCGCGTGAGCCGCGCGACGGCCGTCGTACCGGGTCTGCACGGAAGGGCTCCGGACGGCGGCCGCCCACGCCGACGCTACCTCCGGCGCCCGGCGGCCGCCATGCGGTGCGACCGGCGGCTAATCTGCTGGCATGCACATGCCTTCACGGACGCGCGCGCTCAGGTTCACGGCCGTACTGACCCTGGTGGTGCTCAGCCTGACCGGTTTCTCGTCCGGCCGGCACCACGGCAGCCGGGGGCACGGAGGCGGCGGGGGCGGGTGCAGCAGCTCGCACCAGGACCACGACGCTTCGTCGTCCACCTCGGGCGGCGGATCGTACGGCTCGGACGACGACGGCTACGGCCGCACGGGCGGCGGTTCCTACCGGCGCACCCACCGCCCCACCTCCACGCCGTCCGGCAGCGGCGGCAGCAGCACCCCGCTGAAGGACGGGACGGCCAGGCTGGTCGCCTGCGCGAGCGCCGGGAAGCCGTACGCCACGGTCGAGGTCGCCAACCCCAACGGCCGCAAGGCGACCTTCGCGGTCGAGGTGCTCTTCCTGCCGGAGACCCCGCCCGCCATCGACTCGGGCCGCGCGAAGGTCTCCGTACCCGCCCGCGGCACCAGGACGGTCCGGGTTCCGTTCACGCGGAAGGCCCACCTCGACCTGCTCGACCACTGCGAGGTGGACGGGACGGCGCGTCTCGCGCCCTGACCACTGCCGCGGTAGGCGTACGGGTGCGGTCAGCCCTTCAGGGAGCCGAGGAAGGCACTCCAGGCGAGGGGACGGAAGAGGAGTACGGGGCCGTCCTGGGGCTTCTTGGAGTCGCGGACGGGCACGAGGCCGGGGTGTGCGTCGGCCACTTCGACGCAATCGCCGCCGCTGCCGTTGCTGTAGCTGCTCTTGCGCCACACGGCGGCGCTCAGGTCAGTCCCGGTGCTTGCCATCTCGATAGTCCTCCGCCGCTCGTTCGACCATGGCCAGGGACGCCTCTGGCGGTAGTGCCGTGGCCCTGAGCAGATCGTACGACCTGCGGTAGTCCTTCACGAGCGCCGGATAGTCGATGAGTTGGCCATTGTGGAGCCCCTCGGTGTAGGCCACCGGCGGGGCGTCCGGGAAGGTCATCACCTTCATCATGCCCATCATGAACGGGTGGGCCTGCGCCGTTTCCGGGAGGATCTGCAGAACGCCCTGCGTGGAGCGGATCACCTGGGCGATGTGCTCCAACTGCTCCGCCATCTCCGCCGGGGGCAGCAGGGGCTTGCGGACGAGGGACTCGTGCAGCACCGCCCAGAACGACGGCCGCTCCTCCCGGTCCCAGATCTTCGCGCGCTCCAGCCGGGCCCGTACCTGCTTGTCGACGGTCGGCGGCGGCAGCCAGGGCAGCGACGTGTGGACGACGGCCTCCGCGTAGGCCTGCGTCTGCAGCAGGCCCGGCACGAGCATCGGAGCCCATTCCTCGATCGTCTCCGCATGCTGCTCCATCTCCGCGACATCCGCGAAGTACTCGGCATGCCCCGACTGCCGTGCCCGGCGCGCGTCTTCACACCGCCGCTCGAAGAACCCGTCCGTCCCCAGCACCTTGTCGACGTGCCGGGCCAGATCCACCGGCATCCGCCGCTCCCCCCGCTCGATCTGGCTCAGGAACGGCACGCCCCGGAAGCTTCCCTCCGCCAACTGCTCCAAGGTGAGCCCCGCCAGCTCACGTCGATAACGCAACTCGGCGCCGTAGAAGGAGGGGACGTTCGCCGATGCGTCCGGGTCTTTGCGTGGGGGCATAACTCGTCACCGCCGTTTGCCAGATGTGCTTGCGCAGCCGAAACCTCTTCAAAAGGTACCGGTGTGGGCATCACTCTGTGACTGCTTCATCACAGTACGCACAGGAAGGTCCGCGCAATCGTGTCGTCCTCGAATCCCCCCTCCGCCCGGCGCGTCAACTCCGTCTACGACACCACCCTCTGCGTGGACGACCTGCGCGAGGCGCTGTCCGCACGCGGCATCACCCTGCCCTCACTGCGGGTGGACCTGCCGAGCTTCGCGGGCACGTACCAGCCCCCGGCCGGCCTGGTCGCGCTCGGCAACTGCAACACGGCGACGGCACGCAAACTGGCGCGGGCGCTGCGGGGTGAGGAACGCGCGCCGAACCGGCCGCCGCTGGACGTCGAGGTGGTCGCCGTACCGAAGGCACTGCAAGGGCTGCGCCGTACCGTTCACCGCTACCTGGACGCGCCCTGCGCCGACGTCCAGCTCTGCGTCACCGAACTCGTCGGGAACGTCATCCGGCATGTGGGGGAGGGGGTGTGTGTCCGCGTACGGGTGGCCCGGACGGACGGCGGGCGCATCCGCGTCGAGGTCACCGACCCGGAGGCGGAAGCCGTGCCCGTGCTCCTGGCCGCCACGGACGACGACGAGGCGGGTCGCGGTCTCGCCCTGATCGACGCGGTGACCCTCCGGTGGGGTGTGGAGCAGGGGGTGGAGAAGACCGTGTGGTGTGAGCTGGCGGAGGGAGAGTGACCGGTCCGCCCGGCGGGGCACACGGCAAGGGGCCGAGCATCCGCCCGGCCCCTCGGAGGTGTGCTGCCGTGTCACGGCATCTGGCTGGATCTTGCCCCCACACACCTCGGCCGCGGCGGCTCCCCCTCCGCGCCGCCGCGGCCGATCCCCGTCGGGATGGAGGTCTTCGGGACTTACTTGCCGTCCAGCCCCAGGGCGGGCGGGACGGGCGAGTGGTTGTCCATGGTGGTGATCGCGTCGTCGATCGGCGGGACAGGCGAGTGGTTGTCCATGGTGGTGATCGCGTCGTCGATCGCCGGGACCGGCGAGTGGTTGTCCAGCGCGATGATGTCCTCGGACTTCTTCTTGGCCTCGGCCATGTGCACGGCTCCCCTGAAGATGATTTGGATCTGAGCGGTCCCTGCCCGGCAACTCCCCCGAGTGCTCCCGAGCAGGGACCTGACAGGACTCTCGCATACCTGGTGAGTCCCTCGGCCCGCCTGCCCCCCGACGCGACGGGCCGATGGGTTGAGCATGCCAGCGAGGCATAAACAATCGATGAACGCTGCCGCCGCTCGTCAGGCTGTGGAGACCGGTGACAGCAGCGCCCGGACGGCGTCGGCCTCCGGAGAGCCGGACTGCTCATAGAGAGGCAGCGCCTCGAGCCAGCAGACCCGTGCGCGGTCGACCTGGCCCAGACCGGACAACGACCGCCCCAGGGTGGTGAGGACGCCGGCACGCACGCGGTCACCGCCGATGCAGCCGATGGCCAGTGCTTGTTCTGCGTGTTTGGCGGACAACGTGTGCTGCCGCCCCACGAGGTGAGCCTGCGCGATACGGAAGTGAGTCGTCCCCTCCCACAGACGCTGCCGGTTCGTCTGGAACGTGCCCAGGGCGTCCGCGAGCTGGTCGAGGGCCTCGGACGGACGCCCGGCCTCGGTCAGCGCGAGCCCCAGGGCGTACCGGGCGTTCGCCAGACGGACGGTGGCTCCCAGGCGGTCGTACAGGTCGATCCCCTGCTGGGCGAGCGTTATCGCGTGACCGGTGCGTCCCATGGCCAGGTGAACGCGCGACAAGTTGCACAGAGCGCTCGCTTCGCCTGCGAGGTTGCCGTCCTGACGCGATGCCTCGATGGCGCGCATGAGGTGTCGTTCGGCGTCCGCGTAACGGCCCTGATTGAGGCCGATGATTCCCCGGTCGTTGCTCGTCCAGAAGACCGGCGTGGGATCTCCGGCCGTGTCCGCGAGCAGGCCGCCCAGTCGGGCTTCCTCGTCGGCCTCGCTGTAACGACCCGCCACGAGGTGGACGTTCGTCAGCACGGTACGCGCGCGGCCTTCAGCGTGCGCGTCGCCCGCAGCCTGGGCGGCGTCCGTGGCGGTGAGCGCGACAGACTCGTACTGCTTGGAGTTGGCCCCTGACTCCCCCAGGTCCTTGGCGGCCCACAGAAGGTCCACGCCCCGGCGGATTCTGAGGCCCCCCAGGGCCTGACGAGCCGATGCCAACAAGCAGTTGGCTTCGGAGTACAGCCAGTCCAGTGCCTCTTGGCGATGGGTGAAGCCCAACCCCGGATACTCGGTCGGTTGCAGGTGCTCCACCAACCGGTCCCCCGGCCGCTCCATCGCATAAACCCGGGCCGCCGTGGCCAGATAGAAGTCCAGCACCCGCGACATCGCCGCCTCCCGCTCCCGCGGTGGCCACTCGTCCCTCTCCGCGCAGGCTCGCGCGTACAGGCGGACCAGGTCGTGGAAGCGGTAGCGGCCAGGGGCCGCCGATTCCAGCAACGACGTGTCCACCAGGGACTCCAGGAGGTCCTCCGTGTCCTCCGGGGGGAGGTCCAGGACCGCTGCCGCCGCGGCGAGGGAGATGTCCGGGCCGTCGGCGAGGCCCAGCAGGCGGAACGCGCGGGCCTGGGGCGGTTCCAGCTGGCCGTAGCCCAGTTCGAAGGTGGCCTTCACCGCGAGGTCGCCGGCCTGGAGCTCGTCCAGCCGGCGGCGTTCGTCCGCCAGCTTGGCCGCCAGGACGGACACCGTCCAGGTGCGGCGGGCCGCCAGCCGGGACGCCGCGATGCGGATCGCCAGCGGGAGGAAGCCGCAGGCCGCGACCACGTCCAGCGCGGCCTCGCGTTCCGCCGCCACCCGTTCCTCGCCCACGATCTTCGTGAAGAGGGCCAGCGCCTCGTCGGGGGACATGACGTCGAGGTCGACCAGGTGGGCGCCGGCGAGGTCGAGCATGCGGACGCGGGAGGTGACCAGGGCCGCGCAGCCCTCGGTGCCGGGGAGCAGGGGCCGTACCTGGGCCGCGTCCTTCGCGTTGTCCAGCAGCACCAAAACCCGGCGGCCGTCCAGGACCGAGCGGTACAGCGCCGAGCGTTCCTCCAGGGAGTCGGGGATCGCGGTGTCGGGCGTGCCCAGGGCCCGCAGGAAGGAGCCCAGGACCGTCTCCGGTTCCGCCGAGCGGGGGCCCGCGCCCTGGAGGTCCACGTACAGCTGGCCGTCGGGGAAGGCCGGGCGGGCCCGGTGCGCCACGTGGACCGCGAGGGTCGTCTTCCCCACGCCGCCGATGCCGGCCAGGGCCGAGACCGCCATCACCCGGCCCTCCGCCTCGGACGCCGAGGACAGCACCTCGGTCAGTTCCGACACGAAGGAGGAGCGGCCGGTGAAGTCGGGTACGGAGGCGGGCAGCTGGGCCGGGCGCACCGGGGTCGCCGTCGGCTCCGTCACGGGGGCGGACGGCTCCGCGAGGGCCGGGTCCGCCTGGAGGATGCGCTGCTGGAGTTCGCTGAGGCCGGGGCGGGGATCGACGCCGAGCTCCTCGGCGAGCAGGCGGCGGGTGTCGGCGTAGACCGCGAGGGCCTCCGCCTGGCGGCCGCTGCGGTACAGCGCCAGCATCAGCAGTTCGCGCAGGCGCTCCCGGAGCGGATGCGCCGCCGTCAGCGCCGTCAGTTCCGAGACCGCCTCCGCGTGGCAGCCCTGTTCCAGGTCCAGGTCCAGGCGGGTCTCCAGCAGGCCGAGCCGCCACTCCTCCAGGCGGGCCCGCTGCGCCTCGGCGTACGGACCG
Source organism: Streptomyces sp. NPDC047841 (assembly GCF_040704085.1). NCBI lineage: Bacteria > Bacillati > Actinomycetota > Actinomycetes > Kitasatosporales > Streptomycetaceae > Streptomyces > Streptomyces sp. NPDC047841. The sequence continues at coordinate 260,805 of NZ_JBEYRP010000005.1, read as the reverse complement.
GGGACGCCGGCCAGGACTTCGCCGTCCCACAGGTCGAGGGCCTGGTTCAGCAGGGCCCGCGCCCGGCCCAGCTCGGCGGTGCCCCGCGCCTTCTCCGCCTCCGCCGCCAGGTCCTGCGCGACCGCGAGGTCCAGGGCGCCCTCGCGCAGGCCCCGGATCGCGTACCCGCCGGACTCGCTGATCAGGACGCCGGGGCTCAGCACCTTGCGCAGCCGGGAGGCGTACGTGCGGACCGCCGCCAGCGCCTGGGACGGCGGCTCGGGCCCCCACAGGGCGTCGATCAGCTCCGCCGCCGTGGCCGTACGGCCCTCGCGCAGCAGCAGGGCGGCCAGCAGGGCGCGCTGCTGGGGGGAGCCCGTGCTGAGCGCGTCCTCGCCGTGCCAGGCCCGCACCGGACCGAGCACGCCGAAGCGCAGCGGGCCGGGCTCCGCGACGGGCGCGGAGCCGGCACGCCGCTGCTCGGGTACTCGCGGCCCACCGTCCATGCGTTCGTCCCCCTCGGCATCACGAACAACCCCGTCAGTTTGCCTTGTTCCGGGCGGTTGCGTCAGCCGTGGGAGACGCCGATCACAGCGGGCCGCACCTGGGTGCACAGAGCCCTCACAACCTCTCCGCATGCCGGCGGCCCGGCACCGGGAGTCACGGACGCTCAGTCGGCCAGGTCCACCCGTACGGTCAGCAGGTCCGTGCCGAACGCCCGTACCGCCGTGCTGTTCAGGCGGGGCAGGGTGCGCAGCCGGGCCACCGGGTCGTCGTCGGGGAGCAGGTGGGCGGTGCCGTGGTGCCAGCGGCCTGCGATACGGACCCGGACGCGGGAGTCGGCCTGGATGTTGCGCACGTACTGCGACTTCAGGCCGAACTCGGAGACCAGCCAGAAGGAGTCGCCGACCCGGCGCCCGCCGACCGGGGTCCGCCGGGGCAGGCCGGACGTCCGGCCGGTGGTCTCCAGCAGGGTCTGGAACGGCAGGCGCCGGTTGAGCGGGTTGGCGACGTACCGCTGGAGGCGGGTCACGAGGCGGTGCTTGCGGTCTGCGCGGCCTGACACGGTTCCGGCTCCCCTGCTCTCTCCCGGCACGAGGATGCCAGCCTCCACCGGCTGGGGGCCCGAACGCAACGGGGGCACGGACCGGCACACCTCAGGTTCCCAGGAAGACCGGGTTGGTGAGGGCGGCCATCGCTCCCGGCACCGGGCCGAACGCCGTCTCGTGGCGTAGCTCGGCGCGCACATAGGCCGCGCGGTCCGGGGTCGTGCGCCACTCCAGGGTGCCCGTGCCGGACACCGGCAGCGGTCCGCCGCTGCACAGCACGCCCTGGTCGGTGACGAACCGCACCGAGCAGCGCGGCGCCCCGGACACCTCCAGCCGCACGGTCACCGGGGTGTCGTGCCCGACCGCCAGCCGCTCCCCGATCCCGGCCCGTTCACCCCCCTCGGCCGTCACGGAGAAGGCCAGCGAGACGTGCCGCGACTCGGCCACGTACGACCGTCCCGCCCGCAGCCCCTCCTGGATCGCCTCCCGGGTCAGGCCGTCGGCGAGGACGACCGTCTGGGGCAGCCCGACGACGTCCGGGGCGCGGTGGGCGTCGCTGTTGCCCATCGCCGGCAGCCACGCCCGCCCGCCCCGCGCCGACGCCACCAGCCCCGCGTCCCAGGCCGCCAGCGCCAGCTCGTCGTCGGGTGTCCAGGGCCCGTTCCACACCTCCACGGCGTCCGCGTGCGCGCACCCGAACTTCCAGGCGCAGCCCACGCAGTCGGCGTGCGGATGGGCCGGGACGACCAGGCCGCCGGCCCGCCGGATCTCCCGCGCGAACCGCGCCCAGTGGCCGTCCCTGGCCCGGTAGCGCCAGTCGACGAAGGTGCCCGGCTCGGTGCCGATCGCCAGCACGTGCCCGTTCCTGGTGGTGACCTCCTCGCCGAGCAGCACCAGAAGGTCGTCGCCGGCCGCGTCGGCCCAGTGGGCGTGCGAGGCGTGCGTGTTGTGGTCGGAGCTGTTGACGAAGTCCAGCCCGGCCGCGCGCGCCAGGTCCGCGATCCCGGCCGGGGTGCGCCGCCCGTCGGAGTGCCAGGAGTGCAGGTGGCAGTCGCCCCGGTACCAGTCCCGGCCCCGCCCCCGGGCCCGGTCCGGCGGGTACACCGGCTCGGGCGCCTTCCCGGCCGCGCCCTCCGTCAGCGTGACGGTCACCTCGTACGGCAGCCCCTGCGGCGCCACGGTGTACGGCCCGAGCGCGACGTACCAGGTCCCGGGCGTCAGCGGCCCCGGAAGGTACCCCGGCGTGGCCTCGTCGGCCCGTACGAAGAACTCGCTCCGCGCACCCCCCGACCATCCCCGGAACCCCCGCCCGCCCAGCTCGGTTCCGCGCGGGTCGAACAGCCCGATGTCGAGGGCGTTGCCGGGGGCGCCGGGCGGGACGGGGGGTGTGCCGTAGGTGTAGGCGACCTTCACCTCACGGGTCCCGGGCGGCACTTCGAACGGCAGGTACACATAGTCCGGTGAGCCCGGTGCCAAGGTGCCGCGCAAGGTCGTCACGGGGCCCACGGTAACCACGAACGGCCCACGGTAACCACGAACGGCCCGCGGTGGCCACGAACGGTCCGCGGTGGCCACGAACGGTCCGCGCGCGCCCCCCTGACGGGCGACCGACCAGTCGGTACGATGCCCCATGCGCATCTCCGTCACGATCTTCCTCACCGACGAGACCATCACCCCCGTCCGGCTGGCGCAGGAGCTGGAAGCGCGCCGCTTCTCCGGCCTCTACCTCCCGGAACACACCCACATCCCGGTCGACCGCACCACCCCGTACCCCGCCGGCGGCGACCTCCCCCGCGAGTACGGCCGCACCCTCGACCCCTTCGTCGCCCTGGCCCAGGCCGCGGCCGTGACCCGGCGGCTGGCGCTCGGTACCGGCATCACGCTCGTCGCCCAGCACGACCCCATCGACCTCGCCAAGCAGATCGCCTCGCTCGACCACCTGTCCGGCGGCCGTTTCACCCTCGGCCTCGGCTACGGCTGGAACGTGGAGGAGGCCGCCGACCACGGCGTGACCTGGCGGACCCGCCGGGCCCTCGTCCGGGACCGGATGGCGCTGATGCGCGCACTGTGGAGCGAGGAGCCGACCGCGTACGAGGGGGAGTTCGGCGCCGTACGGGCCAGCCTCGCCCACCCCAAGCCCGTGCAGAAGCCGCGCGGCCCGGTCGTCGGCCCCCGCACGCTCGTCGGCGGGGCCGCCGGGCCCAGGCTGTTCGCGCACATCGCCGAGTACGCCGACGGCTGGCTGCCGATCGGCGGGCGCGGGCTGTCCGAGTCGCTGCCCGTGCTGCGCTCGGTGTGGGCGGACGCGGGCCGCGACCCGGACGCCCTCCAGGTCGTCCCCTACGCCGTCCGGCCCACCCCCGGCAAACTCGCCCACTACGCCGAACTGGGCATCGAGGAGGTCGTGGTGCAGTTGCCGCCCGCCCGGGAGGCGGAGGTGCTGCGGGCACTCGACGCGCACGGCTCCCTCCTGCCGGACAGTGCCCCGCAACAGTGATCAAACGCGAACGTATGCTCAAGGAATGACGACTTCCGCGACCTCCGGAACCGGCCCCACCGAGAACTCCATGCGTCGCGCCCTCAAACGCGCCCGGGACGGCGTCGCCCTCGACGTCGCCGAGACGGCGGTGCTGCTCCAGGCACGGGGTGAGGACCTGACCGCCCTCGCCGCCTCCGCCGCCCGGGTGCGGGACGCGGGCCTGGAGGCGGCGGGCAGGCCCGGCGTCATCACGTACTCGAAGAGCGTCTTCATCCCCCTCACCCGGCTGTGCCGGGACAAGTGCCACTACTGCACGTTCGTCACCGTGCCCGGCAAGCTGCGCCGCGCCGGGCACGGCATGTTCATGTCCCCCGACGAGGTGCTGGACATCGCCCGCAAGGGCGCCGCCCTCGGCTGCAAGGAAGCCCTGATCACCCTCGGCGACAAGCCCGAGGACCGCTGGCCGGAAGCGCGCGAGTGGCTCGACGCGCACGGCTACGACGACACCATCGCCTACGTCCGCGCCGTCTCCATCCGCATCCTGGAGGAGACGGGACTGCTTCCCCACCTCAACCCGGGCGTGCTGACGTGGACCGACTTCCAGCGGCTGAAGCCCGTCGCGCCCAGCATGGGCATGATGCTGGAGACCACCGCGACCCGCCTGTGGTCCGAGCCGGGCGGCCCGCACCACGGCTCCCCGGACAAGGAACCGGCCGTCCGCCTCCGCGTTCTGGAGGACGCCGGCCGCTCCTCCGTCCCCTTCACCTCCGGCCTGCTCATCGGCATCGGCGAGACCTACGAGGAGCGCGCGGAGTCCCTGTTCGCGCTCCGGAAGGTCTCCCGGGCCTACCACGGCATCCAGGAACTGATCATCCAGAACTTCCGCGCCAAGCCGGACACGGCCATGCGCGGCATGCCGGACGCCGAACTGGACGACCTGGTCGCCACGGTGGCCGTCGCCCGGCACATCATGGGCCCCTCGGCCAACCTCCAGGCCCCGCCGAACCTGGTCGACGCCGAGTACGAGCGGCTGATCGGCGCCGGCATCGACGACTGGGGCGGGGTCTCCCCGCTGACCATCGACCACGTCAACCCCGAGCGGCCCTGGCCGCAGATCGAGGAACTCACCGAACGCTCCCGCGCGGCCGGCTTCGAGCTGCGCGAACGCCTCTGCGTCTACCCGGAGTTCGTCCGCCGCGGCGAACCCTGGCTGGACCCGCGGCTGCGCCCGCACGTGTCCGCCCTCGCCGACCCGGAGACGGGCCTCGCCCTGCCGGACGCGCCGGTCACGGGCCGGCCCTGGCAGGAGCCGGAGGAGGTGTTCACCGCCACCGGCCGCACCGACCTGCACTCCTCCATCGACACCGAGGGGCGCACCGGCGACCGGCGCGCCGACTTCGACGAGGTGTACGGCGACTGGGAGGCCCTGCGGGAGGCGGCCGCCCCCGGCATGGCTCCCGAGCGCATCGACGCCGACGTCCGCGAGGCGCTGCGCACGGCGGCCGACGACCCCACCCGGCTGACCGACGCCGAGGCCCTCGCCCTGCTGCACGCGGACGGCCCGGCGCTGGACGCGCTGTGCCGGGTCGCGGACGACGTGCGCAGGTCGGCGGTCGGCGACGACGTCACCTACATCGTCACCCGCAACATCAACTTCACCAACGTCTGCTACACCGGCTGCCGGTTCTGCGCCTTCGCGCAGCGCCGCACGGACGCGGACGCGTACACGCTCTCGCTGGAGCAGGTCGCCGACCGCGCCCAGCAGGCGTGGGAGGTGGGCGCGGTCGAGGTGTGCATGCAGGGCGGCATCCACCCGGACCTGCCGGGCACCGCGTACTTCGACATCGCGAAGGCGGTGAAGGAGCGCGTCCCGGGCATGCACGTGCACGCCTTCTCCCCGATGGAGGTGGTCAACGGCGCGACCCGGACGGGCCTGTCGGTCCGCGAGTGGCTCACCGCCGCCAAGGAGGCGGGCCTGGACTCCATCCCGGGTACCGCGGCGGAGATCCTGGACGACGAGGTCCGCTGGGTGCTGACCAAGGGCAAGCTGCCCACGGCCACCTGGATCGAGGTCGTCACGACCGCGCACGAGCTGGGCATCCGCTCGTCGTCCACGATGATGTACGGGCACGTGGACCAGCCCCGGCACTGGCTCGGCCACCTGCGCACGCTGGCCGGGATCCAGCGCGAGACCGGCGGCTTCACGGAGTTCGTCACGCTCCCGTTCATCCACACCAACGCGCCGGTGTACCTGGCCGGCATCGCCCGCCCCGGCCCGACGCTGCGGGACAACCGGGCAGTGACGGCGATGGCCCGCCTGCTGCTGCACCCCTGGATCCCCAACATCCAGACGAGCTGGGTCAAACTGGGCACCGAGGGGGCGGCGGAGATGCTCCGCTCCGGCGCGAACGACCTCGGCGGGACGCTGATGGAGGAGACGATCTCCCGCATGGCGGGTTCCTCGTACGGCTCGTACAAGTCCGTCCGCGACCTGGTCGCGGTGGCGGAGGCGGCCGGCCGGCCCGCGAAGCCGCGCACCACCCTCTACGGCGAGGTGCCGGAGGAACGCCGGCGGGCGGCCGAGGCGTCCGACGGCCACCTGCCGGAGCTGCTCCCGGTCCTGGACTGAGCGGCCTCCCGGCCGATCCCCCTCCGCGGACTGAGTACGATGATCCGACCCCTGTGCCGAGAAGGGGACCCGTAGCGGAGGAGATGCGTCCCGTGGCTGCCCGACTGCCCTCGTGGGCCTGGGTCACCGGTCTGACGGCGGGGGCGACCGCGGCCGTCGTCGCCCTCGCCGTCCAGGCGGACCACGGGCCGCATCCCACGGCCGCGGTGACCAGGCCCAGCGCGTCGGCGACGGCGAGCCCCCACGCGACGCTGACACCGAGGACACCGTCCGCCCCCGCCCTGCCGGACGAGTCCGGCGAGGGCCGCCGGATCGTGTACTCGCTCGGTGAGAAGCGGCTCTGGCTGGTCGACGCGACCGGCAAGGCGTCCCGCACGTTCACGGTGTGGCCGGGCACGGTGAGCCCGCAGCCCGGCCGCTACTCGATCACCCTGCGCACCCAGTCCCTCAAGGGCTCGGACGGCGTCCAGATCGAGCACGTCATGTACTTCACCAAGGTGTCCGGCGTGAACGTCGCCTTCTCCAACGCCCTCGACGGCTCCTCGCCCCCGCCCGCGAACGGCCAGAAACTGGGCGGCATCCGCCTCCACAAGGACGACGGGGCCGCCCTGTGGGCCTTCGGCGACCAGGGCACCCGGGTCGCGGTGGTCAAGTAGCGTCCCGGCCGCCCGGGGGCAGCTGGTTGACGATCAGCGCGACGCCGCTGAGCAGGAACACGCGGGTCGCCGCGTCCAGGCCGTTCCACGTCTTCGACTGCCACATCGCGAACCACTCACCGCCGATCGCGATGAACCCGGCGCCGAAGAGCAGCAGGAGCATCAGCAGACCGTAGGTGGACCAGCGCCGGGCGAGGTCGTCCCTGCGCCGCGCCCACAGGTACGTCCCCCGGACCAGCAGCAGGGCCGCCACGGTCTCCCACACGATGACGAGGACGTACGCGGTGTCCTGAAGTGCCGTACTGGTGACGGCCCGCCACATCAGATCGTCGTCCTTGAACGTCGTGTCCATCGCCAGTACGTGCCGCACGAACTGCTGGTTGGTCCCGAAGTCGGTGATGTTCCCGAGCGCGACCAGGGCGATGTAGAGGGCGAGTATGCCGGTGAGCACACCGGCGGCGAGTCTGAGGCCGGTGTGACGGGTGGGGGTGGTGGTCATGGCTGGATTCTTCCCGGTGGCCGCCCCGGTCCGCCGTACGCATTGCGCCAGAATCCGGCCGGGCGGCACTCAACGGACCGTTCCCGGTCGATTACAGTGCTGGGCGTCGTACAGGCGGACGGTGCCAGGGGAGGTCTGGTGGGGGCGACAGCCGGTGCCGTCTGGGGGCGTGCCGAACAGCAGGACTTCCGGAGCCGGGTGCGGGGCACGCTGCTCGGGACCGCGGTGGGCGACGCGCTGGGCGGGCCCGCCGACCCCCTGTCCCTGGCGGAGATCCGGGCCGCGTACGGCGGTGAGGGGCTGCTCGACCTGGCCTTCGGGCACGGGCGGCGCGGCACGGTCACCCACCACACCCAGCTGACCCTGTTCACCGTGGACGGGCTGATACGCGCCCAGGTGCGCCGCGACACCGGCGCCTGGCACCCGCCGACCGATCTGCACCGGGCCTATCTGCGCTGGGCGGCCACCCAGCGGGACTGGGGTCCCGACGAGCGCCGCAAGGACGACGGCTGGCTGGCCCGCGAGGAGTGGCTGTACGCCCGCCGGGACCCCTCCCGCGCGCTGCTGATCGGGTTCGGCGACGACACCATGGGCACGCTGGAGTCCCCGAAGAACCCGGGGGAGCTGGGGCCGGAGGCGGTCGCCCGCTCGGCGCCCTTCGGCCTGCTCGTCGGCTGGGAACCCCAACTGGTCGTCCAGCTGGCCGTGGAGTGCGCGGCCCAGACCCACGGCCACCCCATCGCCTACCTGTCGGCGGGCGCGTACGCCGTGATCGTGCACGCGCTCGCCCGGGGCGACAGCCTGGACGGCGCCGTGCAGCGGGCCCTGGCCCTGCTCGCCGTCCGCCCCGGCCACCAGCCGGTCTCCGACGCCCTCCAGCACGCCCTCGGGGCGGTGCGGCAGGGCATGCCGGCCCCGGCCCGGGTCGAGGAACTGGCCGGCGACGGCACGGCGGACGGGCTGCTGGCCGCCTCCGTGTACTGCGCGCTGGTGGGGGAGGACGTACGGCACGGGCTGTGCCTGGCGGTGAACCAGAGCGGCCCCTCCGCCGCCGCGGGCGCCCTCACCGGCGGCCTCCTCGGCGCCCTGCACGGCGAGACGGCCCTCCCGCCGGCCTGGCTGGCCGAGCTGGAGGGCCGCCCCACGATCCTGGAACTGGCCGACGACTTCGCGATGGAGATGACCCAGGGCCCGGCGCTGCACGGCCCGGCCGGTTCGTCACCGGGGTGGCTGGCGAGGTACCCGCGGGCGTGAGCGCGGTTCCGGAGGGTGGCCCCTACGGCGCCCCGACCACGTCGTCGCCCGCCGTGGCCGGCACCGGTACCGCCGCCACCGCGTCGCCGTCCGTGTTGACCTTCTCGATGACGGCCAGCCGGGCCGGGGTGTCCTCCGGCTTTAGGTAGCCGATGAGGACGTAGAGGACCAGGGAGACCGCGAGCGGGATGGAGACCTGGTACTGGAGCGGGACGCCGCCGTCGACTTCCCAGTTGATGGGGTAGTTGACCAGCCAGAAGGCCAGCAGGCCCGCCGCCCAGCTGGTGAGCGCCGCCGTCGGGCCGGAGCGGCGGAAGGCGCGGAGCAGGCCGAGCATCATCGGGATCGCGATCGGGCCCATCAGACCGGCCACCCACTTGATGACGACGGTGATGATGTCCTTGAAGGCGGGGGAGTTGACCTGGGTCGCGACCGCCATGGACAGGCCGAGGAAGACGACCGTCGTGACGCGGGCCGCGATCAGTCCCGACCGCTCGCCCCAGCCCCGTGCCCTGGCCGACAGCACCGGCGCCACGTCCCGGGTGAACACGGCGGAGATGGCGTTGGCGTCGGAGGAGCACATCGCCATGGTGTGGGAGAAGAACCCGACGATGACGAGGCCCAGCAGGCCGTGCGGCAGCAGCTGTTCGGTCATCAGGGCGTAGGAGTCGGAGCCGTCCGGCTTCTGCGCGTGGACCAGCAGCGGCGACATCCACATCGGGAAGAACAGCACCACCGGCCAGACCAGCCACAGCACCGCCGACAGCCGGGCCGAGCGCTCGGCCTCGTAGGCGCTGCCGGTGGCCATGTAGCGCTGGGCCTGGTTGAGCATGCCGCCGTTGTACTCGAAGAGCTTGATGAAGAGGAACGCCAGGAGGAACACCGTGCCGTAGGGGCCGACCAGCGGCTTGCCGTGGCCGTGCAGGGCCGGCTCGTCCCAGGCGCCGAGGAAGCCGATGTGCTTGTCGTTCAGCTTCAGCACGACCGCCACGAACATCGCGACACCGGCGAGTAACTGGATGACGAACTGGCCGAGTTCGGTCAGCGCGTCCGCCCACAGGCCGCCGATCGTGCAGTACACCGCGGTGATCGCGCCGGTGATGAGGATGCCCTGGTTCAGCGAGACGCCGGTGAAGACGGACAGCAGGGTGGCGATGGCCGCCCACTTGGCGCCCACGTCCACGATCTTCAGGAGCATGCCGGACCAGGCGAGTGCCTGCTGGGTGTGCAGGTTGTAGCGGTTCTTCAGGTACTCCAGCGGGGAGGCCACGTGGAGCCGGGAACGCAGTCGGTTGATGCGGGGCGCGAACAGCTTCGACCCGATGGCGATGCCGAGCGCGATGGGGAAGGACCAGGTGATGAAGGAGGTGACGCCGTAGGTGTAGGCGATGCCGGCGTATCCGGTGAACATCACGGCGCTGTAGCCCGACATGTGGTGCGAGATGCCGGAGAGCCACCAGGGCATCTTGCCGCCGGCCGTGAAGAAGTCGGAAACGTTGTCCACGCGCTTGTGCGACCAGACGCCGATCGCGACCATCACACCGAAGTAGCCGATGAGCACGGCCCAGTCGAGACTGTTCATGTGCCCGATCGTGGGTCCGCCCACATGAACACGACAAGCAAGCGTAAGGTCAAGTCAGAGTAAAATTGTTCGCCTTGCTGATCCCTGTTCATCAGTGTGAACACTCAGAAGTCGTCGAGGAGTCGGGTCAGCGCCTCCTTCGAGGGGTTACCGGAGGAAGCCGGCCGTCAGGGCTTCCTCAGCTCGTCGGGGCACGGCGTACCCCGCGGGAGCTGGTACGGCGCGGCCAGCCGGTACGTGCCCGGCTTCGGCGCGACCAGCGTGGTCCACTTGTCCCCGTCGACGTCCTCCGGCGTGGCCATCAGGCACGCCCTGGCCTTCTCGTAGGGCTGGCTCTTGCCGTGCTCGTCGACGATGCTCAGCCACGGCGAGTAAGGGATCCGGATCAGGATCCGCCCGGCCTTGCTCACCCGCAGCGTCATCTCGCCCTGCTCGGCCCGGTCCACCACCGCGTTCGGCTCGGCGAGCGGCGCCGGATCGGTCACCTTGAACAGCTGCCAGTTGGTGTCGCCCCAGACCTGCTTCAGGTACGGCATCCCGCGCCGCAGCAGCTGCCGCTCGCGCTGGCCGCCGTCACCGTCCGGGTTGTCCTTGGGCAGCACCACGTAGTGCACGGCCCACCGCTGGAGCCACTCGTGGTAGTTCGCCGAGTTGAGCGTGTCGTCGTAGAAGAGCGGGTTGCGCTCCATGTCGGCCTGCCGGTTCCAGCCGCGGGCCAGGTTGACGTACGGCGCGAGCGCGGACGCCTCGCGGTGCGAGCGGGCCGGGACCACCTCCACCCGGCCCTTCTCGGCGCCGGCCTTCTGGAGCTCGTTGACCAGCGGGGCGAGTTCCCGCGCCCAGGAGGCGGCCGGGGTGGTGTGGAGGATGTCGTCCACCGACTTGAAGCCGATCCAGCCGACGAAGCCGAGGAAGGCCAGCACGGTCACGTACCACTTGCGGGACTTCGGCACGGTGTACGGCAGGGCCGCGATCAGGGTCGCGCCCGCGAACAGCATCGGCAGCCGCGAGATGTTGGACCCGATCTGCGAGCTGATCAGCCACACCAGGACGACGGCGACGCTGTAGACGGCGGCCGTCAGCCGGACCGTCACCCACTCCTTCGGCACCAGGAACAGGCACAGCAGGCCGTACGACAGCGGCATGATCACCGAGCCGAACCCCATGGGCTGGGTGCCGGAGAACGGGAACAGCCAGGCCGACACCGCGACCACCGCCGCCGGCGCGAGCCCCAGCGCCCACGCGCCCGGCCGCCGCTTCTGCAGGAACAGGGCGACCGCGACCAGGCCCACGAACAGCCCCGCGACCGGCGAGGCCATCGTGGCGAGCGCCGCCAGCGGGGCGGCGACCAGGGCCTTCGCCCAGCGTTTGAACCGCCACCGGTACGGCCAGCAGAACACCGCCGCGACCGAGCCGAGCGCGAACGCCGTGCCGAGCCCGAAGGTCACCCGGCCGGAGATCGCGTTGCACAGGAACGCGAAGACCCCGGCGAGCGAGGCCCACAGCGGGTTCCGCACCGCCCGGCTGCGGATCAGCACCGTCGTCAGCAGACCGGCCGAGACCGTCCCGGCGATCATCATCGTCGTCCGCACACCGAGGACCGACATCAGATACGGCGACACCACGCTGTACGACACCGGGTGCATACCGCCGTACCAGGCGAGGTTGTACGCCGAGTCCGGGTGCCGGCCGACGAACTCCGCCCACGCGTCCTGCGCCGCGAGATCGCCGCCGCTGTTCGCGAACGTGAAGAACCAGATGATGTGCAGGACACCCGAGAGCGCCGTCATCGACAGCGCGGGGTGGCGTAGCAGCCGCTGCCGCAGCGGTTCCAGGGCGGCCAGCAGACGGGCGCGCCGGCCGGGGCGCACCCCGGCGCCGGGCTCGGCCGCGCGCCGGTCCGGATCAGTCGCGGACGGACGTATTCGCGGGCCGGACCCCGGGCCCGGATCCGCGTCGTCGGCGTGTGTCGGCTCCGCTGTGGCCACCTGAAGGCACTCCCCGTGTCCCGTCTTGTTCCCGGCCGCTTCCCTCGGAGTACCCGGCCGCGTTCCGTCCAGTTCGCGGCCCTGTCCCGGGACCGGCGACCTGCCCCGTTTCGTGACGCTAGCACGCACCCCGCCACAGGGCTCCCGGGTGGGGGCTCCATGACGGGGTGCGCGGGGGTCCGGGCGCGGGACGGGCCGGGGTCCTGCGGCCCGCCCGCCGGTCAGCCCAGCCGGGTCAGCTTGGCGCCGATACCGGGCTCGGCCAGGTCCTTCTGGAGGGCCACCGGGACCTTCACCGCACCGGCCGTACCGTCACCCACGGTGAGCGTTCCGACCCGGGTGCCGGCCTTCGCGGTGTGCGGCACGGTGCCGGACGCGAAGGACAGCTTCACCTTCATCCCGGCCCAGCCGGCCGCCGTGACGTCCTTCGTCACCACCACCGGGGTACGGCCGCCGAGCCGGTCGTCCACGTACCCGACGACGTCCCCCTTCTTCACGATCTTCGCCGAGGTCAGCGCGGACTGGGCGGCGAGCAGCGCCGTCTTGCTGACCGCGTTGACCGTCTCGAGGATCTTCGGCTTGTGCTGGCCGAGGATCGCGCCGACGATCGTCACCGTCTGCCCGCCGACCTGCTTGCGGGAGGCGAACAGCAGGTTGCCGCCGGCCGCGGTGGTGCTGCCGGTCTTGATGCCGATCGCGCCGATGCGGTACGGCAGCTCGTTGTAGTTGGGCCAGAACTTCCCGGACGGGTCCGTCCAGCTCGCCGCGCTGCTGATCGCGACCAGGGCCGGGACCTTCACGAACGCGCGGCCCAGCTTCACCTGGTCCTCGGCCGTGGAGACGGTGGTCTCCTTCAGCCCCGAGGGGTCCGTGTACGTCGTGCGGGTCATCCCCAGCTCCTTGGCGGTGGCGTTCATCTTCTTCACGAACGCCGCCTCCGAGCCCGCGTCCCAGCGCGCGAGCAGCCGCGCGATGTTGTTGGCGGAGGGGATCAGGACGGCCGACAGGGCCTGCTTCTCGGTGAGGGGGTCACCGGCCTTGACGGTGTCGAGCGTCGACTCGCCGGCCTTGTTGTAGCCGCCCTCCTTCTCCGCCGTCGCGTCCACCTTGATCTTCGGGCCCTCCTGGCCCGGCTTCAGCGGGTGGTCCCTGAGGATGATGTACGCCGTCATGGTCTTGGCGACCGAACCGATGGCCACGGGGGTCTGCTTGCCGAAGTGCCCCATCGTGCCGACGCCGTCCACGTCCATCCAGCCCTGGCCCTCGCCGGGCCAGGGCAGCTGCGTGCGGTCCCCGGCGAAGGTGTAGCTGTCCTTGCCGGTGAGAGCGAGGGTGGGCGCCGGCAGCGGGCGCACGGCCTGTACGACCGCAAAGATGATCGCCAGGAGCAGGACCAGGGGGGTCCAGATCTTGATCCGGCGCACGAGCGTGCGGACCGGGGTCTCCGGGGGCGGGGGCGTGTTCGTCAGCTCCGCCAGCAGGTCCAGCGGGGGCTTGGGCGGCAGCGGCTGCTGGGTGGTGCGCTCGGGGCCGACCTGGGGGACGGGGGTGGTGGCGTCCGGCGCCTTGGCCTGGGCGGCCGGCTTGCGCAGGTCGTCCTTCAGCGCGACGAACTTGCTGGTGCGCTCGGGGTCGGCCTCGGGGGTCCGGGGCTTGGCTCCCGGCTTGTCCTCGGGCTTGCCCTCCGGCTTGCCGCCGAGCTTGAGCATGGTGGTCGGCTGGTCGACGGGGGGTGCCCCGGGGCGGACGGCCTTGAAGACGGTGGTGGGCTGGTCGACGCCGGCGTCCTTGGCAGCGGGGTCCGTGCGGGGCCCGTCACCATCCGCACCGGGTGCCTGCGACGGCTGGGGGCGCGGGTCCGCCTCGGCTTCGCCTTCGCCGTCCTCGTTCCCACCCGCACCACCCGTGCGGGTCTCGTCGTCGGCCGCGGGTGGCCCCTGTGGGGCGTCCTCGCCATCGGCGGCCTCCGCCTCGTCCTCGGTGGCCGTCTTGGCGTCTGCCGTGGTCTCCGCGCCCGAGTCCGCGTCAGCGACCACGTCGGTGTCCGCGTCCGCGTCGGCCTCGCCCTTCGCGTCCGCGTCGGCCTTCGCGTCCGCGTCGGCCTTCGCGTCAGCCTCGCCCTTCGCGTCAGCCTCGCCCTTCGCGTCAGCCTCGCCCTTCGCGTCCGCGTCGGCCTTCGCGTCGGCGTCGCCCTTGGCGTCCGCGTCAGCGTCCTCGTCCCCGGGCGGCTCGGTGTCGGCGGTGTCCTTCGTCTCCGCCTTCGGGCGGGAGTCGGACGGGGCGTCAGCCTCGGCCTTCACGTCAGCGGCATCCTCCGCCTCGGTCTCCCCCTCCGCGCCCGCGCCCGCGTCCCCGTCCCCGTCGGACGGCTCCTCAAGCTCGGCCTTCGCGGGAGACGAGGCGTCAGCCCCCGTCTTCGGGGCCTCCTCGGCGCTGTCGTCGGCGTTCGCGGACGCGTCCGGGCTCGGCTCCCGCACCCAGGCCGACACCGCCGCCTGGAGGTCGGTGTCCTCGGAGTCGGCCGACTGCTCCCGGGCGGCCGGGGTTTCGGGCCGTACCGTCAGGACCTTCGTCGCCGTGTCGCGGCCCGAGGACTTCCGTTCGCGGGACACCGCGAGACGCGGATCACGCGCCTCGGGAACCGAACCCGCACTCCCCGACGTCGGTTCCGCCGACGACTCGCGCTGCTTCGACCTGTCGGGGGACTCGCCCGCCACCGATGCCTCCTCCATGCGCCGCACGCCTGGGCGCGCGCCCTGTCCGAACCATGTACCAGTGTCCTGTGTGAGGGCTTGGCCCCTGCGGTAGACGAGAACGACATACCTACCGGTTCCCTCACGAACCGGTCACGCGCCCTCGACAGACCAATGTGAGAGGGGTCACCCTGTCATTCATCCACGCGGGGAGGCATGGATGGGCAGGAGCCGCAGAACACTTCCGGAGGAGCTTCTGTTGCTCGCACTGGACCCGGCCACGGGTACCACTGCGCAGCCGCAGTCGCTCGACCTCGGTCTGGCCGGTGCACAGCTAGTGGAGCTGGCGCTGGCCGGACGGATAGCCCCAGACGGGGATCGTATCGCCGTGGTGGTGCCACGGCCGACAGGAGATCCGACTCTGGACTGCGCGTTGGAGTTGCTGCGAAGGCGTGGCGCTCCCGTGCGTGCCGTCCACTGGATCGGCGGGCCCCGGCTGGGGCTCAGGCAGACCTACCTCTCGCATCTGGAGCGGTGCGGCATGGTCGCCGCCGTGGCCGGTCAGATGTGCGGGGTGCTGCCGACCACGCGTTACCAGGCGACGGACACCGCCATCAGCCGGGAGATCCGTTCCCGGCTGGACTCCGCGATCCGCACCGGCGTGCCGCCGGACCCGCGGACCGCGGCGCTCGCCGCCCTGGCGCACGCCGTCGGGCTCGGCAAGCACCTGTACCCGGGGAACGAGGGCCGCTCGTCCCGGTCCCGGTTGCGGGATCTGATCCGGCACGACCCCATGGGCGGGCTCGTCGCCCACGCCGTCATGGACGTGCAGAACGGCGCGGTCGCACAGCCGCGCCGCGGTCAGGCCCCGGCCGGCCGGCAGCCCGCGCCCGGCGCCAGGCCCGCGCCGGAACCCGCCCGCGGGGTGCCGATGCAGCCGCGACGCGGGTCCATGGCGCGCGCCGTGGCCCACTGAGCCGTAACCCCGGTCCCCACAGACCCGGTTCGGGAGCCGCAGGTCCGAGCGGGGCGGTGAGATCTCTGGTCTCGCCGCCCCGCTCGGACGCGTCCCCGGCCGCATATCCACGGTTTCCCAGCGGTGGAAAGCGCCTTGGTGGCAATCTGCTCAACAGCAGATACACAAAGTGTCAAGCAACAGGCAGGCAGCCGGAGGTGCGCGTCCCGTGGCGTCCAATGTCAATCCCACCGTCAGGCGGCGCCGGCTGGGCCAGGAGCTGCGCAGGCTCCGTGAGCTCAAGGGCATGACGGCCGAAGAGGTGGCGGAGCGGCTGCTGGTGTCGCAGTCGAAGATCAGCAGGCTGGAGAACGGCCGTAGAAGCATCAGCCAGCGCGATGTGCGCGATCTGTGCGGGGTGTACGAGGTCGAGGACCAGCGGATCGTCGACTCGCTGATGGAGATGGCCCGGGATTCCCGGCAGCAGGGCTGGTGGCACACCTTCGGTGACATCCCGTACAGCGTGTACATCGGTCTGGAGACGGACGCCGAGTCGCTGCGGGTCTACGAACCCCAGCTGGTGACCGGGCTGTTGCAGACCCGGGCCTACGCCGAGGCGCTGGTGCAGGGCGCGTTGCCGGAGACGTCGACCGCGGAGATCGAGAAGCGTGTCCAGGTGCGGATGCGCCGACAGGAACGTATCACCGCCCAGGCCAACCCGCTCCGGCTGTGGGTGGTGCTGGACGAGGCCGCGCTGAAACGGGTCGTGGGCAGCCGCCTGGTGATGCGGGAACAGCTGGAGCACCTGATCGAGATGTCGCAGCTGCCGCACGTCACCGTGCAGGTGCTGCCGTTCGACGTGGGCGCGCACCCGGGGCTCAACGGCCAGTACGCGATCCTGGAGTTCGCCGACGCGGCCGACTCCAGCGTGGTGTACCTGGAGGGCGTGACCAGCGACCTGTACCTGGAGAAGGCGCAGGACGTGCAGAAGTACGCCGTGATGTACGAGCACCTGCGGGCGCAGTCCCTCAATGTGGAGGCGTCCCGGAAATTCATCGCGGACGTGGCGAAGCAGTACGCCGACTGATGCGGGACCGCCCAGGGCGCGGGATCGTACACCGGAGGTCCACTCCAATGGAAGGCTCACCTGGAATATGCCATCCGGTTGAGTGAACGACTCCTCCGGGGGCCGCAGTTGCCCGGTAGCGTCGATCACGCCAGTCAGACCACATGGTTGGCGCGAACCGCACTACCGCAACTCGCAACTCGCAACTCGCAACTCGCAACAGGAGTGGACATGGCACTGATTCAGGGCGCTTCGGAGACGTGGATGAAGTCTTCCTATTCCGCGGGCAACGGCGCTTGCGTCGAGGTCAAGTCGCCCACCGCCGCCGAACTCGCCGTACGCGACTCCAAGACGCCCGAGGGGCCGATCCTGGCCTTCCCCGCCGACGCCTGGAACGCGTTCGTGTCCTCGGTCAAGGCGTGAGGGGTTCTCCCTGACCCTGGTCCGGACGACAACTGCATACGCACCGCCAGGAGAGCCCTCTCGACCAGTCGCCGTCCTTGCCGAGAGGGCTCACCGCGTTCCACCGGGCCACCCGGGAGGCCCGGGCCGCGCTCAGCCGAGCTGGGCCTCGATCGCGGAGACGACCTCGGCCGACTCCGGCTCCGTCTGCGGCGAGAACCGCGCGACGACCCGACCGTCCCGGCCGATCAGGAACTTCTCGAAGTTCCAGCGGATGTCCCCGCTGTGCCCCTCCGCGTCGGCGAAGCCCACCAGCCGCTCGTACAGCGGGTGCCGGCCCGTGCCGTTCACCTCCACCTT
This sequence comes from Streptomyces sp. NPDC047841, assembly GCF_040704085.1. Classification (NCBI taxonomy): domain Bacteria; kingdom Bacillati; phylum Actinomycetota; class Actinomycetes; order Kitasatosporales; family Streptomycetaceae; genus Streptomyces; species Streptomyces sp. NPDC047841. The sequence goes on along the minus strand of NZ_JBEYRP010000005.1, from coordinate 243,214 downwards.
CTCCGTCAGCGGGAAGGTCACGCCGTAGGTCGCCGAGCAGAACTCCGTGATCTCCTCGGCGGTGCCGGGCTCCTGCCCGAGGAACTGGTTGCAGGGCACGCCCAGCACGGTGAAGCCCCGCTCGGCGTACCGCTCCTGGAGCTTCTCCAGCCCGGTGTACTGCGGGGTCAGCCCGCACTTGGAGGCCACGTTCACGATGAGGACGGCCTGGCCCGCGAACCGTGACAGATCAGCGGAGCCACCCTGGAGGGCCCCGATCTCGACGTCCAGCGGGGAGCCGTTGTGCTCGGTAGTCGTCATGCCCGGATGCTAGCCCCGCCGGATCCCGCACCCCTGCCCGGCCTCGCCCGGAGGCCCTCGCCCGGCCTCGCCAGGACGCGACCGGCCCCCTGTGTCATCGGCCGCCTCCCCCCGCCTCGACCAGGACGTCGCCCGCCGCCGTCCGTACGTACAGCACCGACCGCCCGGCCCGGCGCCGCGTCACCAGCCCCGCCTCCCGGAGCACCCTCAGGTGCCGGCCCACCGAGCCCAGCCCCTGCCCGGTCACGGCGGTCAGCTGGGTGGTGCTCAGCGGGGAGCCGAGGAGCACCAGCACCGCGGCCCGGCCCGGTCCGAGCAGCGCGCTCAGCCCGGCGGGCGCCACCCGGTCGGCGTCCCCGGCCAGGACACCGGCACAGGGGTAGACCACGGCGTACCGCGCATGGTCCTCCCAGGCGACCCAGCCCGTGCGCTGCGCCGTCACCGGCACGAACAGCAGCTCGGCGCCGGAGATCTCGCGCGGCGGATACTCGTGCAGATTGATCTGGAACCGGTTGTCCCCGAGCCACCGCGTGCCGCCCGGCCGCAGGGAGTCCAGCACGCTCGCCCAGCCGCCCCGGCTCGCCTGCGCGGTCCGTGCCACCACATCCGCCTCCAGCACCCGCCGGCGCCGCCCCCAGTACGGTCGTACCGTCTCCTCCCACACCCACTCCAGCAGTACGGCCGCCCGCTCGGGCAGGTCGTCCCGGTCCAGCCCGGCGGGCAGCGGTCCGGCGAGGGAGAGCCGCAGGTGCGCGCGGGCGTCCGTCGGCCGGGTGGCGCGGACCCGGGCGATCGCGTCCCGGAAGCTCTCGCCGTCGCGGGGCGTGGGCGTGAGGAAGTCGGCGATCCACTCCCGCCCCAGCCCCGCCAGCACCAGCCGGGCCGTCACCGGGTCGGCCGCGAGCCTGTCCCGGTAGGCGGGCAGGTGGGTGCCCAGCCAGGAGTGCTCACCGGGATGCGCCCCCTGCCCGGCGTGCAGCAGCTTCAGCCCGGCGAAGGTCTCGGCGAACGGCGAGATCACGAAGCGGCTCCGTGCCAGGGTGTCCGCGTTGAGCTGCCACCACCCCACGAGCGCCTCCTCGTACGGACCTTTCGCACGGACCTTCGACCTTTCGCACGGACCTTTTGCACGACGGCGAAACAGTAACGAGTCCGCCGCGGCCGGCCCGAGACTCCGGAACATGCCCAGCTACCGATCCCTGTTCCGCACCCCCGAGTTCACCCCCCTCTTCCTCGGCGCCGCCGCCCAGACCGCCGCCGGGACCGCCGGCGGCCTCGCCCTCGGCACACTCGTGTACCGGACGACCGGCTCGCCCCTGCTGTCGGCGCTGAGCATGTTCGGCCCGTCCCTCGCCCAGGTGCTCGGCGCGACCCTCCTGCTGTCCGGCGCCGACCGGCTGCCCCCGCGTACGACCCTCACCGCCATCTCGCTGGCCTTCGCCGCGGGTACGGCGGTACAGGCGCTGCCCGGCCTGCCGCTCGGCGCGCTGTTCACCGTCGTCCTGGTCCTGGGTCTGGTCGCCTCCCTCGGGGGCGGGGTCCGCTGGGGCCTGCTGAACGAGATCCTCGCCGAGGACGGCTATCTGCCCGGGCGTTCGCTGTTCAACATGATGAGCGGGCTCATGCAGATCGCCGGGTTCGCCGCCGGCGGCGCCCTGCTCGCCGCCCTCTCCCCGCGGGCCTGTCTGCTGCTGGCCGTGGCCCTGTACCTGACGGCCGCGCTCGTCCTGCGCCTCGGACTGACCGCCCGCCCGCCCCGGGCCACGGGCCGCCCCTCGCCGTCGGCGACCTGGCGCGCCAACGCAGAGCTGTGGTCGTCCCGCCCGCGCCGCCTCACCTACCTGGGCCTGTGGCTGCCCAACGGCCTGATCGTCGGCTGCGAGTCCCTGTACGTGTCGTACGCCCCGCACGCGGCCGGCACCCTGTTCGCGTGTGCCGCGCTCGGCATGTTCGCCGGGGACGCGACGGTGGGCCGTCTGCTGCCGCCCGCGACCCGGCGCCGGCTGGCCACCCCGCTCCTGCTGTTGCTGGCGGCGCCGTACCTGCTCTTCTCCGCGCACCCGCCGGTGCCGGTGGCAGCGGTGTGCGTGACCGTGGCCTCCGCCGGTTTCGGCGCGAGCCTGGTCCAGCAGGAGCGGCTGATGAGCCTGACCCCCGGCGACCTGGCCGGCCAGGCGCTGGGACTGCACTCGGCCGGCATGCTGACCTTCCAGGGCGTGAGCGCGGCGCTGGCCGGTGCGGTGGCCCAGTTCACGTCGCCGGCGACGGCGATGACAGTGATGGCCACGGGTTCGCTCTGCGTCACGCTGGCGCTGACCACGGCCGCTCGCCGGACCCCGGCCCGCCGTTCCGCCGAGCCCGCGCGGGAGGGGGCTCCGTCCTGACGCCGACGCGGCCGACCGGGCCCCACGCACGGGCGCCCGCCGGCCCCGCCGCCACCTCCGGCAGCCACGGCGTCGGCCACCGTCCGGCAGGCGCCGACGGGCGCGTGCGCGCTCGGCACCGAGGTGCGGGGCTACGGCGTCAGGCACCTCGTCCGAGGTTGCGAGCGTGTCGAGACGGTTTGCCGGGAACACCCTTGCTAACGTCCGCTCCGCGTAAATCGTCCATGAAGGACCGATTTGCACCTATGGGTGGGTGAGAGGACAGGGACCATGAACGACTTCTCCCGTCGCGGACTGCTCAAGACGACGGCCGTCGCAGGTGCCGGCGCGGTCGTCGCGCCGGCCGTCGCGGCGATCGAAGCGCCCGGTGCGAGTGCGGTGACCGAGGCCGCCGTGAGCGAGGGCTACGGGGCACGGTGCGCGCCGGCGAAGCTGACCGGCCGCATCGTCCGCCCCCACGACCCCGGGTACACGGACGCGCGCCTCGGCTGGGATCAGCTCTTCTCCCACTATCCGCTGGTCATCGTCTTCGCTCAGAACACCCAGGACGTGGTCAACGCCCTGACGTGGGCGCGGCAGAACGACGTCGCGCTGCGCGTGAGGAGCGGCCGCCACAGCCTCGAAGGCTGGTCGAACGTCGACAACGGCCTCGTGATCGACATCAGCGAGCTGAAGTCGGTCCACATCGACGCCGGCGCCCGTGTCGCGACGGTCGGCGCCGGACTCAACCAGCTCGAAGCGGTGACCACGCTCGCGAAGCGGAACTTCGCGGTGACGACCGGTACCGAAGGCAGCGTGGGCCTGGCCGGCGCGACGCTCGGCGGCGGCTTGGGCTTCCTCACTCGCTGGATCGGCATGGCCTGCGACAGCCTGATCGGCGCCGAGATCGTCGTGGCGGACGGCGACGAGTGCGCCAAGGTGCTCAAGGTCGACCTGCATCACCACTCCGACCTGCTCTGGGCGCTGCGCGGAGCGGGCAACGGCAACTTCGGGATCGTCACCTCGCTCACCTACAAGCTGGCCCCGCTGAAGAGCGTCACCTATCTGACGGCCACGTGGGACGGAATCGGCGACCTGCGCAGGGTCTTCAAGGCCTACCAGCGCACGATGCCGTTCACCGACCACCGCCTCGGCACCCAGCTCGAAGTTCACCCGAACCAGATCCTGCTGTTCGCGGTCCTCGCCGAAGGCACGCCCGCGGAGGCGAAGAAACTGCTGGCCCCGCTCCTGTCGATCGACAGCCCCAAGGTGACGACGGAGGTGGGGAACTGGGGCGACGTCTACGCGGGATTCCAGACTCCCGTCACGACCGAACCCGCGAACTGGAAGTTCCACTCGCAGTTCGCCAAGAAGCCGTTCCCGACCAAGGCGATCGACGTGATCGCCTCGTTCATCAAGAAAGCCCCCACGGACGACAGCAACTACTTCGTCCAGGCGTTCGGGGGCGAGGTCAGGAAGAGCCCCCGCGGCGGCACGGCGTTCCCGCACCGCGACGCCCTCTTCTACGCCGAGCCCGGCGCCGGCTGGGGCGAGCGCAGTGACCAGCCGGGCGTCTGCGACCCGCTCACCCCGAAGGCCCAGGCCTGGATCGCCGAATTCAGCCAGGCCCTGCGGCCCTACGTGGACGGCGCCTACGTCAACGTGCCGAACATCGGCATGCAGGAATGGGAGACCGCCTACTGGGGGTCCAACTACAACCGCCTGCGCCGCATCAAGGCGGAGTACGACCCCCGCAACGTCTTCCAGTACGAACAGAGCATCCCGCCCGCGTCCCACTGACCGAGCACGACCTGAGCCCCCTCCTGCCTGGCAGCGCGGAGGGGGCTCAGTCATGACCTGCCCGTCGTGCACGTGTGGCCCGCCAGAGAGGTCGAATGCCCCGGACCAAGATTGCTTTGGAGCCTTTTCCCTTGTGCCCCGGCAGAATTCGAACCTGCGGGACCCGGTTTAGGAGTGCGGTCTGTGCCCGCTCCGGCTCCGGCTACGGTCGTCGGCTGGTGCGCGAGTCGGACGGAGACGCTGGTGTACGTCCCCGTCCGGCGTCGTTGGTGTCAAGCGTAGATGTCAGCAGCCCTCGTCCTGACTGTCTCGCAGGTCGATCGGTGTACCGGGACAGATGGACAGAAGTGAAGGGCTGGTCCACCCTTCACTTCTATGACCGCCCCTCATCGTGAGGCTGCCACGCGATCGCGGCTGCCTGAAGCCATTTGTGTCGTAGCCGAGGAGATAGCCAGGTTGCTCCGGTCGTGTACAGATGCCACGGTGCCCATACCTGGTGCTGAGTGGACGGTTGGAGAATCTGCGGCGCACCTGGTCCTGGCCAACGAGTTGATGGCTGCCCTTGCCGCAGGGCATGAGCAGGTATATGGCGACGGCACACCAGGGGGACTTGCGGCGGCCAACGCCGCCTCGCTGGTTTCCTTCCCCGAACGCGACACCTCCGTCCTGGCGGACGGCATCGTCCGGCATGCGCGGGCATTCACCGAGGCGGCCGGCCTGCGGTCGGCGGACACACCGACGGTGACACCGCTGGGGCCCATGGACTTGGGAACCCTTAGCTCCTACCTGCTGACCCACATGCTTGGGCACGGCTATGACATCGCAGCGGCACTTGGCCAACCACACATGATCGACCGTGACAGGGTCGATTTGGCGATGCCGTTTCTGATCACTGCGATGCCCCGTGTCGTCGATGTACGAGCGGCTGACGGGCACAGTGCCTGTTACGAGCTAAGGGTGCGCGGCCTCTCTCGGCTCACAGTGACGTTCACCAACGGCACGGTGGCCGTGCACGCCAAGCCCCCGCGCCGTCCCGACTGCACGATCATGATCGAACCGATCACGTTCTTCCTGCTCGCACTGGGCAGGCGCAGTGCCACCGGTGCCATCGCCCGCGGCAAGGTCCTCGCCTGGGGGCGCAAGCCCTGGCTCGCGCCGAGTTTCCCCGCATTGTTCACCGCACCATGACGGACGCTTGCCTGCTCCCGCCCAGAAAGCACATTGAGCTTCCTCGAGATGCGAACAGCGATGCTGGCGCCGCGCATTTACACGCTGGACCCGATGGCGCGATGATCGAGCGCGACGGCCTGTAGTTCAGCTCGCCAAATCCGGCTTGCGGCGCTTCCCGACGATCTGCCCCCTCCTCGGGGTGAGGCAAATTCCCCGTGGTTCCCCGCCCTGTCTGGTGCGGCTGTGGTGCACGGGTGTTGTCAGTGGCTGCCCGCACGCTGCGGAACAGTGGGTCGGTCTACTGTCTCGGTAAGAAGAGCGCGCGACCAAGAGGGGTAGCTCAGAAGAGATCCCCGAGCCATGTCGGTCCGGGAGCTCGTGAAGCTTCGACATCACCCCCCTCTGAATATCTGGCAGGGCTGTGGCACGGCACTAAATGGCACCTATTGCGGCAATCTGCCCGTGGGCCGCTATTCGGTAGTGATCCACTTGATTGCGTGGGAGGACGAACCGGGCAGCGTCAACGCCGACGGCACCTCGTCCGAGACTGCTCTCTCCGACTTCGTCGTCCTCATCAACGCCGCCGTGTCGGAACAGGACACCTTTCGCTCCGCAGTGGAGACCTTCGACCCGATGGAACACTGACTGCCGGGCGGCGCTGTCCTCCGCCTGCCGCGAAGAACTGATCACGCGCAACGTTGCCAAGCTGGTCGCCTCCGTTGGTCGGACGTCGACTTGGACAGCCGCGTCCTCTACGTCCGCCACCAGGTCCACCGTCGCCGTGGGGTCCTGTACGACGACGACCCGAAGAGCCGCCGTCGCCGTGCCATCCCGCTGCCCGCCCTCTGCATTGCGCCCCTGCGCTGGCACCGGATGCGGCAGGAAGCTGCGCGCGCCAAGGCGGGGGAGGGGTGGCACGATTCGGACTACGTCTTCGCCACCCGGACCGGGCGGCCCGTCGAGCCGCGCAACCTCTACGGCTCCTTCACCCGCGTCGCCCAGTCCGCCGGCCTCCGCGTCATCCGGCTGCACGACGCCCGGCACGGGTGCGCCACGCTGCTCACCGCTGCCGGGGTTGCTCCTCGCGTCGTGATGGAGATCCTGGGGCACAGCCAGATCAGCATCACTATGGACGTGTACACGCACGTCGTGCAGGACACTCAGCGGGAGGCCATCAGCCACATGGATCGGCTGCTCAAGAGGCGGCCGGCCGTGAGTGACCGCCCTCGTTGATGTCAGCAGTGGATGTCACTCACCTAGGAACGTTCCTAGGTGAGTGACGAAGGCCAGCTAGGAGCATGCTCCTAGCTGGCCTTTTCCCATGTGCCCCCGGCAGGATTCGAACCTGCGACACCCGCTTTAGGAGAGCGGTGCTCTATCCCCTGAGCTACGAAGGCGTGGGTGGGCGTCCTGGTGGGCGCTTGGTCCACAGGGTACCGGATCAGGACGGGGGGACGTGGGTGAAGCGGGATGCGGTGTGGAGGTCCTGCTGGATGTGGGCCGCCGTCGCGTGCAGGGCGGGCAGGAGATCGGCGACGACGTCCCGCAGGGTGCGGCGGGCCGCGTGGGTGGAGACGTTCAGGGCGGCCACCGTCCGGCCCGTGCGGTCCCGTACCGGCACGGCGATGGACCGCAGGCCCGATTCCAGTTCCTCGTCGACCAGGGCGTAGCCCTGCGAGCGGACTTCGGTGAGCGTGGAGGACAGGGGGTCGGCGGTGTCCGCCAGGAGGACGCGGCCCAGGGAGGTCGCGGGCGCCGGCAGCCGTGTGCCCACGGTGATCCGTACGGTCAGGACACGGCTCGTGCCCGCCCCGGCCGTGTACTGGATCTCCTTGCCGTCGTTCGTCAGTACCGCCAGTGCCGTCGGTTCCCGTACCGCGTCCGCCAGGGCCCGCAGGTGCGGTTCGGCCAGGCGGGGCAGTGTCGTCCGGGACAGGGCCGGGAAGCCGAGGTCCAGGACGCGCGGGGTGAGGGTGAACGTGCGGTCGGGGTGTGCGGCCACCAGGCCCAGGTGCTCGTGGGTGAGCAGGGCCCGGCGTGCGGTGGCCCGGGACAGGCCGGTCGCGCGGGCCACCTCCGTCAGGGACAGCGCCGAGCGGCCCTCGCCGAACGCCGTCAGCACCGTCAGGCCCCGGGCCAGCGACTCCACGAAGTCCCGGCCGAGTTCGTGCTTGGACGCCGTGGTCCAGGTCGCCAGGCCGGCCGGTGCCGGACCCGGCTCTGGTGCGGGCGCGCCGCGCAGGTCCGTCTCCATCGCCGTCACCGCCGTACGCAGCCGGGGCAGCAGGCTGGTGCGCAGGTCGGCCGCGGAGTGCCGGCTGGTGTGGCTGACCACGCTCGCCACGCAGGCCACCCGGCCGGTGCCGGGGTCCCGTACCGGTACGGACACCGCGACCAGGCCCGGCTCGATCAGCTGGTCGTCCACGGCCCAGCCGTCCCGGCGCGCCCCCTCCACCCGCTCCGCGAAGGAGTCCGAGGAGGGGTCCGAGGAGGAGTCCGAGGAGGGAGGTGGGGGGGAGGGGGCGGCCGTAAGGTCCGCCCTGGGCGGTACCGCGGGGAAGGACGCGTCCCGTGTGTCCTCCGCCCGGCGTTCCCGCCAGCGGGTCCAGTCCGCTTCGGTCCACTCGGTCGCGAACAGCGCGCCCGGCGCGGTCCGTTCGGCCGGCAGCAGGTCGCCGATGCGGAAGCTCACGGACAGCGCGCGGCGGCGGGTGGCCTGGTGGATGAAGCGGATGCCGTCGAGGTCGGGGACCGCGAGCGACACCGACTCGTCCAGTTCGTCGGCGAGGGCGTCGGCGCGCGCGTCGAGCAGGGCGGGCAGGCGCAGGGCGGCCAGGTAGGCGTTGCCCAGCTCCATCACGCGGGGGGTGAGGACGACGTCCCGGCCGTCGAGGCGGACGTAGCCCATGCGGCCGAGGGTGCCGGTGATCCGGTCCACCGTGGAGCGGGCGAGGCCGGTGGCCCGTTCCAGCGCGCTCGGGCTCAGCGTGCCGCCCGCCTCGGTGAGCCGTCGTAGCACCGTGACGCCCCGCAGCAGCGGTCCCACCGCTTCCGCCGGCGTCCCGGTCCCGGCGCGGGCGTCGGCATCCACTGCGGTCATCGCGGGCATCGTCTCTCCGGTACGGCATCCCATCGGGGCACGCCTACGGTAAACCCCTGCCGGCCGGCCGTGAGCCGGTCCCGTGGCCGCCCGGCGTCAGCCGCCTCGCGGCCTGCCTGGGAGGCAGCGATGCCTGGGACGCATCGATCGTCAGCCCCCGGCCGTCCCCTCATGCCCCAGCCCCGGCCGTCCCCTACGCCCCGACCCCCGCCCCCGCCCCCCTCGTGATCCGTATTCGGTAGTTGGCCTCCTTGTCCGTGCTCAGGACCTGGACGGTGATGCCGTGGCCGGGGTCCTTGAACGTCTCGCCGGGGGTGAACGGCGCGTCGGAGAGTTCGGCCTGGACGTTGGGGCTGCGGGTGCAGCCGCCGCTCTGGCGGTGGCTGTCGTAGACGGTGACCGGGCCGCGGCCGGTGTCGACGGCGCCGTCGACCTTGTAGATGAGCACTCCCGGGCAGCACACCGCCTCGTCGTTGCCGCCCTGCGCGCGCACCTCCAGCGCATAGGTGCTGCGCGCGGTGACCGGCACCAGGACGAGCTTTCCGCCGCCCGGCCTGTACAACGGGGACAGGGTGTACTCGGTGCTGCCCCGGGCCGCCGCGCAGCCGACCTGGTCGCCGTCCAGCCAGCCCAGCTTCCACTTGTGCCAGCCGAGCAGGTCGTTGTTGGCGCCCCAGTCCTCGCTCATGATGTCCCAGTGCCCGACCGCGCCCCCGCCCTCCTGGGTGTACAGGTCGGGCAGGCCGAAGGTGTGGCCGTTCTCGTGCGGCAGCACCCGGTAGCCGGTGCGGGAGTAGGAGCCGGAGCCGTCGTCCTGGCGGGAGTAGACGAAGGAGGCGTTGGAGATGCGGACGCCGTCGGCGACCGGGGCGTCGTCGTTCCCGGCGAAGGTCACGGACAGCACGGTGTCCAGGGCGGAGGGGCCGGCGTTCGGGGTGATGAGCACGTTCAGCAGGTCGTAGTCGCGGAAGTCCACGGCCGGGTCGGCGGCGGTCACGATGTCCTGGACCAGGTTGCGGTAGCCGGGGTCGAAGGGCGCGCCGCGCTCTATGCCGTACGCCTGGAAGGTTTTCGGCATGCGCAGCCAGGTGGTGACGGGGGTCTCGGCGCGGTAGTCGAGACGGCCGTACGACGCGGTGCGGAACCACTCCTGGGTCTGCGGGAAGAACTCGTGGAAGCGGTCCATCGCGCTGCCCGGTCCGGTGGCGTCGGGGAAGTCGACCATCAGGGTCAGGGCGCGGACGGTGCCGGTGGCGCGGGAGTAGCCGGACGGAGTGGGCAGGCCCTCGGTCATCTGCACGTCCAGGCCGCCACGGATCATGCAGGGAACGAGCGCGGAGTTGCGGGCCAGGTTGTCGGGCCCGGCGGCGGAGGGGGGCGCCGTGAGGTTCCCGGTCCCGGCCGAGGTGCTGACCGCGAGGGTCAGTGCGGTCACCATCGACAGGGCGGCAACCCGGCGCGGGCGTATGCGGGGGCGGGGCTGCGGCTGCGGCTGCATGCAGGGACCTTTCGCGCCACGGCAGCCGCCGGTCTCCGGCTGCACCCTTGCGCTCACCCTGTGGCGGCGGGGCGGCGGGCGCGCGCTGGAGGAGACCGATCGTGGGAAAGCGGGGCGGCGGCGGGGTGAATCCCGGCGCGTGGTGATTGTGTCTCAGGTCACATCACTTCTTTCGGCGGGCGGGAAATAACCGGGGATGGTTTCCCCGTTTAGCCCTGTGCCCGACGGAAACGGGGACCGGCTCCCCGGATCCCGCCGGACGCGCGAACGCTCAGCGTCGAGCGGCCGCCGCCGAGTCACCGAGCCACCGGATGCGCCACGGCGCACCACCGCTCAACATCACGACCGACCCGAGGAGTTCACCGTGCACGCCACGACCGCCCCCTCCGTGCGCAAGGCGCCCCGGCCGCGCGCCGACGCCCTGCGCAACCGGGAGCGGATCATCACCGCCGCCCGGGAGATGTTCGTCGAGCACGGCCCGGACGTGCCGCTGGACGAGATCGCCCGCCGGGCCGGCGTCGGCAACGCCACGGTGTACCGCAACTTCCCCGACCGCGACGCCCTCGTCCGCGAGGTCGTCTGCTCCGTCATGGACCGGACGGCCGAGGCGGCCGAGCTGGCCCTCGCGGAGACCGGGGACGCCTTCGCCGCCCTGGAGCGCTTCGTGCACACCGCCGCCGACGAGCGGATCAGTGCGCTGTGTCCCATGGTGTCCAGCACCTTCGACCAGCACCACCCCGACCTGGAGGCCTCCCGCGAGCGCGTCGAGCAGCTGGTCGAGGAGGTCATGGGCCGGGCCAAGGCGGCCGGGCAGCTCCGGGCGGACGTCGGCGTCGGCGATCTGATGATCGTCGTGGCCCAGCTGAGCCGGCCCCCGGCCGGCACGGACTGCATGCGCGGCGACCGCTTCGTCCACCGCCACCTTCAGCTGTTCCTCGACGGTCTGCGGGCCCCCGCCCGCTCCGCCCTGCCGGGCCGGGCCGTGAACATCAAGGAGCTGCGCGACTGCTGACCGACGACTGACCGATCAGTTCAGCTCCCGCACCCGGTCCACCCTCCGTGGAACGGCCGGTCCGCCTTCCCCCAGTCCGCCTTCCCTCCTCTCGTCCTTCCCTCCTCTCGTCCTTCCGTCCTTTCGTCCTTCTGCAGCACGGCCCTTCAGAAGCACGGCCTCTTCATCTTTCCGTCGTACTCCGTTTTCTCGTCATTTTTCCGTCACGCCTTTCGTCACCGTCTCCTTCACGAAGATCCGGTCCTCTCCGTCACGAAGGCCCGGTCTTCTCCGTCACGAAGTCCCGAAGTGGGTATCTCCATGTCCGAAGCAGCCCTCAAGGCTCCCGGCGCCGCCGCTGCGAGCGGTGACGCCAACCGCTGGAAAGCGCTCGTGTTCATCGCGCTCGCCCAGCTGATGGTCGTCCTCGACGCCACCATCGTGAACATCGCCCTTCCCTCCGCCCAGACCGACCTCGGCATATCCGACGGCAACCGGCAGTGGGTCGTCACGGCCTACGCCCTCGCCTTCGGTGGCCTGCTGCTCTTCGGCGGCCGCATCGCCGACCTGTGGGGCCGCAAGCGCGCCTTCGTGCTCGGCCTCGCCGGTTTCGCCGCCGCCTCCGCGCTCGGCGGTGCCGCCACCACCGGCTCGATGATGTTCGGCGCCCGCGCCCTCCAGGGCGTCTTCGGCGCGCTGCTCGCCCCGGCCGCGCTGTCCCTGCTCGCGGTGATGTTCACTGACGCCAAGGAGCGCGCCAAGGCGTTCGGCATCTACGGCGCCATCGCGGGCGGTGGCGGTGCCGTCGGCCTGATCCTCGGCGGCTTCCTCACCGAGTACCTGGACTGGCGCTGGACCTTCTTCGTGAACGTCCCGTTCGCCGTGGTCGCCGCGGCCGGCGCCTACTTCGTCATCCGTGAGCCGGAGGGCGGCCGCAACCGCAACCCGCTCGACATCCCGGGCGTCCTGCTGTCCACCCTCGGCCTGGTCGCGCTCGTCTACGGCTTCACCCGCGCCGAGTCCGACGGCTGGGGCGACGCGGTGACCGTGTCGATGTTCGTCGCGTCCGTGGTGCTGCTGGTCGCGTTCGCGCTCGTGGAGTCCAGGGTCAAGGCCCCGCTGCTGCCGCTGCGCGTGGTGACCGACCGCAACCGCGGCGGCATCTACCTGTCCCTCGGCCTGGCGATCATCGGCATGTTCGGCCTGTTCCTCTTCCTGACCTACTACCTCCAGGTCGTGAAGGGCTACTCGCCGGTCAAGACCGGCTTCGCCTTCCTGCCGATGGTGGCCGGCATGATCACCGGCTCCACCCAGATCGGCACCCGGCTGATGACCCGCGTCCCGGCCCGCCTGCTGATGGGCCCGGGCTTCCTGGTCGCCGCGATCGGCATGCTGCTGCTGACCCAGCTGGAGATCGACTCCTCCTACGCCGCCCTGCTGCTGCCCGCGATGGTGCTGCTGGGCCTCGGCATGGGTACGGCCTTCATGCCGGCGATGTCCCTGGCCACCCAGGGCGTCGAGCCCCGGGACGCGGGTGTCGCCTCCGCGATGGTCAACACCTCGCAGCAGGTGGGCGGCGCGATCGGCACCGCCCTGCTGAACACCATCGCCGCCTCGGCGACCGCCTCGTACATCAAGGACCACATCGCCGGTGCCGCCTCCAGGCCGCAGCAGCAGCTGGTGGCGCTCCAGGGCCAGGTGCACGGCTACAGCACCGCGATCTGGTTCGCCGTCGGCATCCTGGCCGCCGCCGCGCTGATCGCCTTCACCTTCGTCAACGCCGGCCGTCCCGGTTCCACCCCGGTGGCCTCGGGCGAGGGCGTCGAGGACGAGCTCCCGGTGCCGGTGGTGGCCCACTGACCGGCCGTACGGCCCGGCCCGCCCGGCACTGACCGACTAGCGGAGCCAGGGCAGGTCCGCACCCGCTTCGTTGGGCTGGAGGCCCTCGGCGACGATCTCCATGATCTCGCCGAGGGCCTTCTGCTGTTCCGGGCTCAGCCGGTCGAACAGCGCCTGGCGTACGGCGGTGACGTGGCCGGGCGCGGTGCGCCGCAGTACCTCGTGGCCCGCGTCGGTGAGGACGGCGAACTGACCGCGCTTGTCGCTGGGGCAGTCCTCGCGGCGTACCCAGCCGTTCTTCTCCAGCCGTGCGACGGCGTGCGACAGCCGGGAGCGGGTGATCTTGGCCTTCATCGCCAGCTCGGTCATCCGCAGCCGGCGGCGCGGCGCCTCGGCGAGGCTGACGAGGAGGCCGTAGTAGATGTGCGGCATGCCCGCGTCGCGCTGGAGCTGCCGGTCGAGGTGGTCCTCCAGCAGGGTGGTGGCGTGCAGGTAGGCGCGCCAGATGCGCTGTTCCTCGTCGGTGAGCCAGCGGTGCCGCGCGGCGGCGGGGTCCGGTGCCGTGTTCATATCCCCCACTGTACGAGGCAGCTCCTTGAAACTTGAACAAGTCGGGCGTAGAGTTGCTGAGAACTTGAGACTTAAAGCAACTGGATCACCGGAGCCGCCGCGATGTCCGCCACCGCCCAGGAGCGCATGCCCGCCCTGTACCTCAGCCACGGCGCCCCGCCGCTCGCCGACGACCCCGTCTGGCCCGGCCAGCTCGCCGCCTGGTCCGCCTCCCTGCCCCGGCCCAAGGCGATCCTCATGGTCTCCGCGCACTGGGAGGAGGCCCCGCTCGCCCTAGGCGCGGTCGAGACCGTGCCGCTCGTCTACGACTTCTGGGGCTTCCCCGAGCACTACTACCGGGTCCGGTACGCCGCCCCCGGCGCCCCCGCGCTCGCCGAGTCCGTCCGCAAGCTGCTGCGCGCCCCCGGCATCCCCGTCCAGGACATCCCCGGCCGGGGCCTGGACCACGGTGCGTACGTCCCCCTCGTCGAGATGTTCCCGGACGCCGACATCCCCGTCCTGCAGATCTCCCTGCCCACCCTCGACCCGGTGCGCCTGATGGACATCGGCCGCAAGCTCGCCCCCCTGCGCGACGAGGGCGTGCTGATCGTCGGCTCCGGCTTCTTCACCCACAACCTCGCCGCCCTGCGGTACGCCGGCCCGGGCGTGCCGAGCTGGTCGTCCGAGTTCGACGACTGGGGGCGGCGGGCCCTGGAGACCCGCGACTGGGACGCGCTGCTCGACTTCCTGGACAAGGCCCCGGCCGGCCGCTACGCCCATCCGCGCACCGAGCACTTCGCCCCGCTGTTCGTGACCATGGGCGCGGCGGAGGCGGGCGGCGAGCTGGACGCGCAGAAGTCCGTCATCGACGGGTTCTGGATGGGAATGGCCAAGCGGTCGGTGCAGTTCGGATGAGGTGAGGAGTCCGGGCGGGCCACGGCGGTCCGGCCGGGCCGACGGTCCGGCGGGTCTAGAGGGACTTTTCGTACCAGGCGACGTCCCAGTAGCGGCCGAACTTGCGCCCCACCTCGCGGTACGTGCCGACGTGCGTGAAGCCGAAGCGCTCGTGGAGGCGCGTGGAGGCCTCGTTCGGCTGGGCGATGCCCGCGTAGGCGCGGTGCACGTCCTCCCCGGCCAAGGCGTCGAACAGGGCGCGGTAGAGCAGCGTGCCGATCCCGCGGCGGCCGCCGGCGCCCCCTCTCGCGCAGTCCGGGGCGACGTACACCGAGGTCTCCACGGACGTCGCGTACGCCGGCTTCGGCCGGTAAGGGCTGGATGTGGCGTACCCCAGAATCTCCTGTGAGCGCGCGTCCGTGGCAACCATCAGCCGGTGCGGGCCGTCTTCCGGGTGGGAGAGCAGCCAAGGGCGGCGCTCTTCCGGAGCGAAGATCGCGGTATCGAATGTGACGGCCGTCTCACGCACATAGTGGTTGTAGATCGCCGTGAGGGCTTCGAGGTCCGCCTCGACTCCCGGTCTGACCTGCGCCTCAGTAGGTTCCGTCGGCATCTCGCCTCCCAGCGTGGCGGACAGGGTACTGCATGATCAGAAAAATCGGAGGGCGGGTTGGGAATTCTGTCCGGATTCCAGTCGTTGTTTCCTTCGGATGCAGGGCACTCGGAGAGAGTCTCGGAGCGAGAGCGAGTGAGCGAGTCCAGGTGACTCCCCCGTCAGTGCCGAGCGTTCGCCAGGACCACCCGCCAGCCCACCATCGCAAGGGAGCACGCATGGCAACCCGTGCCGTCGCCCGTCGTCAGTCCGCCACCGGCGAGACGGCCGACTCGGCAAGCAGTGTTCGCGCTCATGGCGGCGAGATCGCAGACCGCGACCTGGTCGGCATGTACCTCGACGAGATCGCGCGTACGCCGCTGCTCGACGCCGCCAAGGAGGTCGAGCTGTCCCAGACCATCGAGGCGGGTGTCTTCGCGCGGCAGGTCCTCGACGGCGAGGAGGAGTCCACGACGGACGCCACCCGCGAGGAGCTGGAGGCCCTGGCCGCCGCCGGCGAGCGGGCCAAGGACGTCTTCATCCGCTCCAACCTCCGTCTGGTCGTCGCGGTCGCCCGGCGCTACCCGCGCAGCGGTCTGCCGCTGCTCGACCTGATCCAGGAGGGCAACGCCGGCCTGGTGCGCGCCGTCGAGAAGTTCGACTACCGCAAGGGCTTCAAGTTCTCGACGTACGCCACCTGGTGGATCCGGCAGGCCATCACCCGCTCCATCGCCGACCAGTCCCGCACGATCCGGCTCCCCGTCCACCTGGTGGAGGAGCTGGGCCGCATCCGCCGCGTGCAGCGCGAGTTCAACCGCGAGCACGGCCGCGAGCCGGAGCCGGCCGAGATCGCCGCGGAGCTGGGTTCGACGCCGGAGCGCGTCACGGACGTCCTCGACTGGTCCCGCGACCCGGTGTCGCTGAACATGTCGGTGGACGACGAGGGCGAGACCCAGTTCGGCGACCTGCTGGAGGACACCTCGGCGGTCTCCCCCGAGCAGTCCGTCATGACCCTGCTGCGCAGCGAGGAACTGGACGACCTGATCGGCCGCCTGGACCAGCGCACGGCCTCCATCATCAAGATGCGGTACGGCATCGAGGACGGCCGCGAGCGCACCCTGACCGAGGTCGGCAAGGAGCACGGGCTCACTCGCGAGCGGATTCGGCAGATCGAGAAGCACGCGCTGCTGGAGCTGAAGAAGCTGGCCCGCCAGACCGGTTTCGACGCTGCCGCGTGACGCAGGGGGCGCACGGGGCGCACGCCCGGTGGCGAAAGACGGCGCAAACACGGCGCTGCCGCCTCGCTTCAACCGCTGGGCCCGAGGGAACAACCCTTCCGGGCCCAGGAGCGGGCCCCGGGAACCGCACTCCCCACGCACCGCACAACCCGGCCGACCCCACACGGCCGGCCCACGTGAACCACGTGTCCCGTCGCAATCCCCCCGGCGCCGGGACCTTCCCGAGCCGGACTTCGGCGCCCATCCCCCCCGGGCGCCGGAGTCCGGCTTCTTCTCGTGAGGGGGCGCGGGGTCAGGGGAGCCGCAGGGTCAGGCGGCCACCGGGCGTGCCGGGCGCCGACCCGGCCCGACCTGCTGGAAGACGGCCCACCCCGTACCTGAACCCCGGGGTGGACCGCCGGATGGCAGATTGTGCCACACCGGCATAGCCTGCCGGGATGAGCACCACCCCCGGCCCCGCCCACCAGCCGTTTTCCGCCTCCGCACCGGTGTCCCTCACCGAACGCAGGAAGGCAGAGACCCGGATGGAGATCGCCCGGGCGGCGGCGGCCCTCTTCGTCCAGCGCGGTCTGCGGGCCACCCGCGCCGAGGACATCGCCCAGGCCGCGGGCGTCGCACCGCGCACCTTCTACCGCTATTTCGCCACCAAGGAAGAAGCGGTGTCCCCCCTCTACGCGGCCGGCGCCCAGCGCTGGACCGAGGCGGTCCGTACGGCCCCGGCGCACCTGACCCTCCCCGAGGCGCTGGAGCACGCCGTCCACCACACCCTCACCCCCGGCCTCGGCGTCTCGGCCGCCTCCTGGGAATGGCTCCGCGCCCTGGTCCGCCTCGCCGACACCAGCCCGGCCCTGCGCAAGGTGTGGGCGGAGGTGTGCCAGATGGCGGAGGGCGCGCTGGCGGAGATCCTGGTGAGGCGGGCCGAGGCGACGGGCGGACCGGCCCCGCTCACCCCGCACCTGCGATTCGCCGCGGCCGTGGCCGGTGCCGCCGTGCGCGTGGCCGTGGAGTCCTGGGCCGCCTCGACGACCCCGCCCACCGGCCCGGACGGCCCGGCGGCCCTGGCCCTCGACCACCTGCGCGCCCTCCGGTCCTTCGACTGGGGCGAGAGCCGGAGTCCGGGCGGGGCAGGGTGAAAGGCCCCGGCGGGACCGGTGGAGCCGGTGGGGCGGGCGGACCCGCGGCTCCCCGGCACCAGCGAGGCCCCGCACCGGCGCGAGACGGCCCTACGCCCTACGCCCTGCCGCCGACGCCGGCCGCCCGGCTCAACCGCCCCCCCAATTCCCGCACGCACTCCACCAGTTCCCCGGGCCCGCGCACCGCGAACTCGCAGCCTGCCATCACCAGCCGCACCGCGAGCCACTCCAGGGGATCGCCGGTGGTGCCCCGCAGGACGCAGCCGCCCGCGCCGTCGTCCTCGGGCACCCCGAGCCACGCCGGCAGGCGCTCGGACACCCGGTGGGCCGGTGCGGCGAACCGCACCTCGAACGCGTACGTCTCCTGCCGCCCGTGGAGCGACTGCCGCAGGAACTCGGCGGCGCTCCCCGTCGGCAACTCCCGGGCCGCGAACCGGACCCCGGTCGCGAACGGCTCGCTCACCCGGTCGACCCGGAAGGTGCGCCAGTCCGCCCGGTCGAGGTCGTACGCGACCAGGTACCAGCGCCGGCCCGTGGACACCAGCCGGTGCGGCTCGGTCAGCCGCCGGGAGGCGCTGCCGTCCTTGTCGCGGTAGGCGAACCGCAGCCGCTCCCGTCCGGCCACGGTCGACGCCATCACGGTCAGCGTCTCCGGGGCGATGCTCGGCCCGTCCCCGTGGGTCAGCGCCGTGGTCGCGGCCTGGAGCGTGGACACCCGGTGGCGCAGCCGGGAGGGCAGCACCTGTTCCAGCTTGGCCAGGGCCCGTACGGACGCCTCGTCCACTCCTTCCACGGCGTGCCCGGCGCCGGCCCGCAGACCCACCGCGATGGCGACCGCCTCCTCGTCGTCCAGCACCAGCGGCGGCATCGCCTTGCCCGCCACCAGCCGGTACCCGCCGTCCGCGCCCTTCGTCGCCTGCACCGGATACCCCAGCTCCCGCAGCCGGTCGACGTCCCGCCGCACGGTCCGCCGGGACACCCCGAGCCGCTCGGCCAGCTCACCGCCGGGCCACTCACGGGGCGTCTGGAGGAGCGAGAGGAGTTGCAGCAGCCGGGCCGGAGTATCGGTCGTCATGCGTCCGAGCATGCCGGAGAAGTAGGACACGATCTGTCCTAGTGCGGCCCTACGGTCGCTCCATGACCCCGAACGACAGCACCACCGCACACACCACCGCACAGGGGCGCGGAGAACTGCGCGCACCGACCGCCGACCGCAGCCGCTGGCTCGCTCTGGCCATCGTCATGACCGCGGCCTTCATGGACCTGGTGGACGTGACGATCGTCAACATCGCCATCCCGTCCATCCAGCGCAGCGCGGGCGCTTCGGTCAGCCAGATCCAGTGGATAACCGCCGGCTACGCCCTCGCCTTCGCCGCAGGTCTGATCACCGGCGGGCGGCTCGGCGACATCCACGGCCGCAAGCGGCTCTTCCTGGTCGGTATCGGCGGCTTCACGCTCGCCTCGGCCCTGTGCGGCTTCGCCGCCAACCCGGAGATGCTGGTCGCCTCCCGCATCCTCCAGGGCGGTATGGCGGCGCTGATGGTGCCGCAGGTGCTGTCGATCGTGCACGCCACCTTCCCGGCCCACGAACGCGGCAAGGTCTTCGGTCTGTTCGGCGCGATCGTCGGCCTCGGCGCCGTCTCCGGCCCGCTGCTCGGCGCACTGCTGACGGAGTGGGACCTGTTCGGCCTCGAATGGCGGCCCATCTTCCTCATCAACCTCCCTGTCGGCGTCCTGGCCTGGCTGCTGGGCCGCCGTTTCATCACCGAGTCCAAGGCCCCCAAGGCGCTGAAGCTGGATCTCGTCGGCGTCGCCCTGGTCACGCTGGGCCTGCTGATGCTGCTCTATCCGCTCACCCGCGGACGCGAGCTGGGCTGGCCGCTGTGGGGGTACCTCTGCATGGCCGGCGCGCTCGCCGTCTTCGCGGCGCTGGTGTCGTACGAGAAACGCAAGGCCGCCACGGACGGTTCCCCGCTCGTCGAACTGTCCCTCTTCCGGGTGAAGAGCTTCGCCGCGGGCATCGCCGTGCAGACCGTCTTCGGGGTCGCGCTCGGCATCTTCTTCCTGGTCTGGACGCTGTACATGCAGATCGGCCTGGGCTGGAGCCCGCTGCGGGCCGGGCTGACCGGCGTTCCGTTCTCCATCGCCGTCTCCACTGCGGCCGGCCTGTCGGTGCAGCAACTGGTCCCGCGGTTCGGGCGGAAGGTGCTCCAGGCGGGCGCGCTGGTCATGGGCGCGGGCGTGCTGCTGTACCTGGCGGAGGCCCGCCACTACGGCCTCGCCATCGCCTCCTGGCAGATGGCCCTGCCGCTGGTCGTGATGGGCACCGGCATGGGCCTGATCGTCGCCCCGCTGACCGACGCGGTCCTCTCGGAGGTTCCGCGCGAGCACGCCGGCTCCGCCTCCGGGCTCATCAACACCGTGCAGCAGATGGGCAACGCGCTGGGGCTGGGGCTGGTGTCGGTGGTCTTCTTCGGGCGGATCGGCGACCGGCTGACCCCGGCCCAGGTCGGCCCGGCCTTCACACACGCCTTCCAGTACGCCCTGTGGTGGGTCGCCGGGATCATGGGCGTGATCTTCCTGCTGATGTCCGCCCTGCCGAAGCGTCCGGCCCAGCACGTGGAGGGCGGGGCCGAGGAGGCGCCGGCGGTGGAGGGGGAACCCGCGCTGGCGCACTGACCAGGCAGGACGAGGGGCCCGGTACCGGTTCGGTACCGGGCCCTTGCGCTGCCTGAAGCCGTCTTAGGCCGTCCGGAGACCGTCCGGGGGCGTTTGGAAGTCCGATCATGCCCGGCCTGGGCCCGAATCTGTTTACTTTCCGGAAATCCGGGCGTAGCCTCCCAGTGAAACCACACGTTCGGGCATGGACCCGGAAGAGACCGGACATCGGTCGGACCCTGAGGCGGAGGCGACGGACATGTACGCACCGGAACGGCAGCAGGAGATCCTCCGGCTCGCCCGTGACGGCGGCCGGGTGGACGTGCTGTCGCTGGCCGAGGAGTTCCAGGTCACCGCGGAGACGATCCGCCGCGATCTGAAGGCCCTCGACCGGGCCGGTCTGCTCCGCCGGGTGCACGGCGGCGCCATCCCGGCCGGGCGCCTCGACTTCGAGCCGGACCTGGCCGAGCGCGAGACCACCGCGGCCGACGAGAAGGACCGCATCGCCAAGGCCGCTCTGTCCGAGCTGCCGGCCGAGGGCACGATGATCCTCGACGCCGGTACGACAGTGGCCCGCGTCGCCGCCGCCCTCCCGCTGGAGGCGCGGCTCACGGTCGTCACCCACTCCCTGCCGATCGCCGCCCGGCTCGCCGACCACCCGGGCATCCAGCTCCATCTGATCGGGGGGCGCGTACGGCACCGCACGCGCGCCGCCGTGGACGCGTGGGCCCTCCGCGCGTACGGCGAGATCCGCGCCGACGTGCTGTTCGTCGCCGCCAACGGCTTCTCCGCCGAGCACGGACTGACCACCCCCGACCTCGCCGAGGCCGCGGTCAAGCGGGCCGCCGTCGCCGCCGCCCGGCGTGTCGTGCTGCTGGCCGACTCCTCCAAGCACGGCCAGGAGCACTTCGCCCGCTTCGGCGACCTGAGCGACGTGGACCTGCTGATCACCGACAGCGGGCTGAGCCCCGAAGACACCGCCGCGATCGAGCGCGGCGGCACGGAAGTAGTGCGCGCATGATCCTCACCGTCACCCCCAACCCGTCCCTCGACCGCACCTACGAGGTCCAGGCCCTCAAGCGCGGCGAGGTCATCCGCGCCGAGACCGAGCGCATGGACCCCGGTGGCAAGGGCGTGAACGTCTCGCGCGCGGTCGCCGCCGCCGGCCGGCGCACGGTCGCGGTTCTGCCCCTGGGCGGTGCGCCGGGGGCGCTCGTCGCCGAACTGCTCCACGCGCAGGGCATCGAGGTCGCGCCGGTCCCGGTCGTCGGGGCCACCCGCTCCAACATCGCGCTCGCGGAGGCCGACGGCGTCCTCACGAAGATCAACGCGCCGGGCCCGGAGCTGTCGGGGTCCGAGCAGGAACTCCTCCTGGACACCGTCCGGTCGCAGTCCCACGACGCCGACTGGATCGCCTGCTGCGGCAGCCTGCCCCGGGGGCTCGCGCCCTCCTGGTACGCCGATGTCGTCACGCGGGCGCACGCAGGGGGCGCCCGGATCGCACTGGACACCTCGGGGCGTGCGCTCCTGGAGGCGCTGCGCGCGCGGCCCGACGTCGTCAAGCCGAACGCCGAGGAGCTGGCGGAAGCCGTCGGGCGGCCCCTGACGACCGTGGGCGACGCGCTCAAGGCGGCGGAGGAGGTGCGCTCGATGGGCGCCCGCGTCGTGCTGGCGAGCCTGGGCGCCGACGGCCAGCTGCTGGTGTCGGACGCCGGTGCCTGGTTCGGCAGCGCGCGCGTGTCCGCGGTCCGCAGCAACGTCGGCGCCGGTGACGCCTCCCTGGCCGGTTTCCTCATCGCCGGCGGCACCGGCCCCGACGCCCTCGCCTCCGCCGTCGCCCACGGCGCCGCCGCCGTCCAGCTGCCCGGCAGCGTGATGCCGACCCCGGCCGACCTGGACCCGGCGGCGGTGACCGTCACCACCGACGTCCCCGTGGACCGCGAACTGAGGGAGCCGGCGTCATGACCGCCCGGCGGGCGCGTGCCTCGGCCGCCCCGGTGGTGCACGGTGTGCGTGCTCAGGTGGCGGACTCGGCGCCCGGCACCGCGGCCGACCGGGGGCGGCCGGACGCAACGGACGTACCTCGGACCACCGGAGCGGACGTCACCGGGCCGGCGTCCACCACCCGGCCCGAGTCCGCCCCCGCCGGCCGCCGCGGGAGGAGTCTCCCGCGGGCCCCGTACCGCCGCACCGCTCCCCACCTGCCGCCCCCCGCACCCGGTACGACCGCCCCGCCCCGCTCACCTCACCGCGGTGTCCCGTCGGTCCCCGTCCGCCCCACCGCCCCCCACGAGACCCCCGTCCCCACCCCCGCCCACCCCTCCCCCCGGGCGATACGCGAGCAGAGGAGCCCGCGATGAGCGACATGATCACCGCGGACCTGGTCGATCTCGACCTGTCCGTCGACACGAAGGAAGCGGCGGCCCGTGCCCTCGCCGAGCGCATGGTGAGCCAGGGCCGGGTGACCGACCTGGAGGGCTTCCTCGCCGACGTGGCCGCCCGGGAGGCCCAGATGCCCACCGGCCTGGACGGCGGTATCGGCATCCCGCACTGCCGTAGCGCCCATGTCACCGAACCGACCCTCGCGTTCGGCCGCAGCGCCGCCGGGATCGACTTCGGCGCGGCGGACGGCCCGGCCGACCTGATCTTCCTGATCGCGGCGCCCGCCGGTGCCGACGACGCCCACCTGACGATCCTCTCCTCCCTCGCCCGCCAGCTGATGAACGCCGAGTTCACCTCCGCGCTGCGGGCGGTGGGCGACCCGGAGACGGCGGCGGCGCTGATCCAGGGCGACGAGGCACCCTCGGCCCAGAGCGCCGAGGACGCCCCCGAAGACACCGCTGCGGCCCCGGTGGCGGCCTCCACCGGCGCCGCAGCGGCCAGGACGGCCCCCACGCCGGGCGCGGACGCGGGCGCCGGGGGCGCGGGCTCGGCGGGCATCCCCGCCGCGGACACCGCACCACCCGCCGCGGAGCCCGCCGGCTCTGGTGAACGTCCCTTCCGTGTCGTCGCCGTCACCTCCTGTCCGACCGGCATCGCCCACACCTACATGGCGGCCGAGTCCCTGGAGAACGCCGGCCGCGAGGCGGGCTTCGAGGTGGTCGTCGAGACGCAGGGCTCGGCCGGCTTCGACCGGCTGGACCCGGCGGTGATCGCGGCGGCGGACGGCGTGGTCTTCGCGCACGACGTCCCGGTGCGCGACAAGGACCGCTTCGCGGGCAAGCCCACCGTGGACGTCGGCGTGAAGGCGGGCATCAACCGCCCCGCCGAACTCCTCGCGGAGGTCCGCGAGAAGGCGGCGCGCGGCGAGGTGAGCGCCCCCGCGCACGCCGCGTCCGGTACGCCGGTCGAGCGCGCGGGCGACTCCACCGAGGGCTACGGCACCAAGCTCCGCAAGTGGCTGATGTCCGGCGTCAGCTACATGGTCCCGTTCGTCGCCGCGGGCGGTCTCCTCATCGCCCTGGGCTTCGCGATCGGCGGCTGGCAGGTCAACAAGGCCCCCTCGGTCATGGACCACTTCGTGTGGACGCAGACCGGCAGCTGGGGCGCGCTGCTGTTCCAGATCGGCGGCGTGGCCTTCAACTTCCTCGTCCCGGTGCTGGCCGGATACATCGCCTACGGCATGGCCGACCGGCCGGGTCTCGTGCCCGGCTTCGTCGGCGGCGCCATCGCCTTCGACATCAACGCCGGCTTCCTCGGCGGTCTGGCGGCCGGTCTGATCGCCGGTGGCGTGGTGATGGCGATCCAGAAGGTGAGGATCCCGGCGGCGATGCGCGGCATCATGCCGGTGGTGGTGATCCCGCTGATCTCCTCGGCGATCGTCGGGTTCCTGATGTTCGTCGTGATCGGCAAGCCCATCGCCTCCGCGCAGAAGGGCCTGACCGACTGGCTGGGCGGCCTCACCGGCACCAACGCCGTCCTGCTGGGCGCCCTGCTCGGCCTGATGATGTGCTTCGACCTCGGCGGCCCGGTCAACAAGGTCGCCTACACCTTCGCCACCGCCGGCATCGCCGTGGCCAACCCCAGCGACTCCGCCATGGAGATCATGGCCGCGGTGATGGCGGCCGGTATGGTCCCGCCGCTGGCGATGGCCCTGGCGACCACCGTGCGCGGCAGGCTGTTCACGCAGACCGAGCGGGAGAACGGCAAGGCCGCCTGGGTGCTGGGCGCGTCCTTCATCTCCGAGGGCGCGATCCCGTTCGCCGCGGGCGACCCGCTGCGGGTCATCCCGTCCTCGATGGTGGGCGGTGCCCTCACCGGCGCCCTGTCGATGGCCTTCGGCGCCACCCTGCGCGCCCCGCACGGCGGCATCTTCGTGGTCCCGCTGATCGGCAACCCGTTCCTGTACCTGGTGGCCATCGCGGCCGGCGTCTGCGTCACCACGGCCCTGGTGGTCCTCCTGAAGGGGCTGCGCAAGCCGGCCCCCGGGGCCGCGGCCACCGATCCCGCCGCGCCGGCGGCCACCGCGCCGAAGGAGACCAAGCAGCCGATAGCGGCCTGAGCGCCGCACCGCCGTCCACGGCGCCGCGCCGCACCCCTCCTGCCCCCTTGTCCCTTTGGTTCGCTGTGAGTTGTTCACGGCACCTGCGAGATACGTCACGGTCCGGGACCAAAGTCTCGGACCGTGGTGTGTACTGGGAGGCATGCCTGAGCACGCAACGACCCTCCAGTTGATCGGCCTGGCCGTTCTCGGCGCGGCGGCCGTCGTCTGGGCCGTCGTTCTGCTGCGTCTGCTGCGCCGTGCCGGCCGCCGGACCGTCGTCCGGCGCTCCACCGCGCCGCTCCCGGCCCTGCCGAGTCAGACGCGGGTCGGCCCCTCCCGGGAGTCCGTCGAGCTGACCCCCGCCGAACAGGACGCGTTCGCGGGCCTGGTACGGCACCTCGCCAACGGCTGACCCTCAGCCCTGCCGCGCCGCGCGCCGCTCCATCGCGTCCCGGGCCGCGTCCTCCGACAGGTAGACCTCGCACATGTGCCGTCCGTCGGGCGTCGCCGTGTGCTCCACCTCCCACAGGGAGATCTCGGTGCCGTCCGGCAGCAGGAAGGCGTGCTCGTACAGCGCGTAGCTCAGCCCGCTGCGTCCGGCCCGCCCCGGCCGGCCGAACGCCTGGGTGATCTCGTGCGCGGTCGCCGTCGCCAGCAGTGCCGCCGTCCGTTCGCCGGGCCGGTCGGGGTTCTCCGCGCGGCGCAGCAGCCGGCGCGCGTGGTCCGCGGAGTCGTCGGAGGCGAACATGTGCCGGGGCTCGGGCACGGGCCACAGCCGCATCAGCGCGGGCAGCTCGAAGTCCCGTGTGTCCGGGGGCAGACCGAGCCGCGCCGTGGCGGTCTGCACCTCCTCCTCGTCGACGTACACCTCGTGCTCCGGCGCGCTGCCCGGCGTCGGGTTGTACACCAGCTCCCACAGCGTGACCGCCGAGCCGTCGGCGAGCAGCCAGGTGTGCCGGTACGTCTCCCGGTGCAGCCCCGCGCTGTGGTACGCGGAGTGCAGCGAACTGTCGTGCGCCAGCGCGCAGTCGAGCTGCCTTATCACCTCGTCGGGCAACTCGAAGGAGTTCAGGGCACGGCCGAGGAGCCGCGCGAGATGCTCCTCAGGAGACTCGGGCGACTCGGCTGGTTCGTACGCTGCCGTCTCGTACGGAACGCTCAAGGCTTCTCCCGGCGTTGCTGCATGTCACCTTGTGGGTGCATACCGTAGCCCCTCGGTCGGACATCGTGTCCGGGAACCGAGAAAACGTACGCCTGGAAAACGCGCGGGCCGCGCGAAAAGTTCCCGCGCGGCCCGCCGTCCTGTCAAAACCCGCCGCTCAGACGGCGCTTCCCGCGGTCCAGGCGTTCCACGCCATGTTCCAGCCGTTGAGGCCGTTGTCCGGGGCGACCGTCGTGTCGGGGGAGTTCTTCACGATCACCAGGTCACCGACGAGTGAGTTGTCGTAGAACCACTTGGCCGGCGTGGCGCCCTGCGCCCCCTGCACGTCCGCGAGGCCGACGCAGCCGTGGCTGGTGCCCTCCCGCCCGAACGGCGGGTTGCCCTTGCTGTACCAGAAGTTTCCGTGGATGAACGTCCCGGACGACGTCAGCCGCATCGCGTGCGGCACGTCCGGTATGTCGTACTCCCCGCCGAAGCCGACCGTCGAGCCGTTCATCCGGGTCTGCACGAACTTCTCGGAGATCACCATCTGCCCGTTGTACGTGGTGTGCTGCGGGCTGCCCGCCGAGATCGGCACCGTCTTGACGGTCCGGCCGTCCCGCACGACCGTCATGGTCTGCGTGCGGACGTCGACCGTGGAGACCTGCGACCGGCCGACGGTGAAGGAGACGGTCTTCTTCTGCACTCCGTAGACGCCCTGGGCGCCCTGGACCCCGTCCAGGTCGATGTCCATCGTGACCTTGGAGCCGGCCTTCCAGTACTCCTGCGGCCGGAAGTCGAGCCGCCGGTCACCGAACCAGTGCCCGACCACCTGCTGGCCGCTGGTGGTGTTGACCGTGATGTGCGACTGCACGGCCTTCTTGTCGGTGATCGACTTGTCGAAGGTGAACGACACCGGCATGCCCACCCCGACCGTCGCGCCGTCGTCCGGCGTGTAGGTGCCGATGAAGCTGTTCGCCGAGGAGACGGTGGTGAAGACGGAGTTGGCCGCCGCCGTACGCCCCCCGGCGTCCTTCGCGGTCGCGGATATCTGATACTTCGTCCCGCGCTCCAGCCGCTCCTTGGGCTTCCAGCTGCGGCCGTCGTCCGATATCGCCCCCGGCACGGTCTGTCCCGACCCCGCCACGGTCATCTTCACGTCGGTCAGCTTGCCGTCGCTGACCTTCACCCCGGTCGCGTTGATGGACGCCCCCGTCGAACCGTCCTTGGCCGAGATCGCTATCTTCGCCGTCGACGTCTTCGGAGAGTCCTTGCCCCCCTTGCCGTCGCCGTTGTCCGCCTTGGCGTTGCCCCCGCAGGCGGTCAGGGTGAGGGCGCCGACCATCAGGGCGGCACAGGCCCCGAGTACGCGCCGCGCTGCAATGTCCGGCGTTGTCACGGGCTGCTCCCAGTTCGTGTGATGTGCGTGATCCGTTCCAGTGCGTGAAGAAAGAGGGCGCCGACGCCGGGGAAGGTTCCCTCCGCTCCCTTCGAACGCCATCGCGTGACAGAACCGCGACAATCCACCCCGCCCCCGGGGCCGTACCGTTACCCGTCGCCGTACAACTCCCCGTACGACGGCCACACTCCACCCGGCCCGTCGACCGACTCGGCGGCGCGCACGGCCCGGACGATGGCGCGCGTCACCACGTCAGCGCCGGCGGCGAGGAGGCCGTTGAGCGCCAGGGGGTGTGTGTCCAGCGCGTGCGTGCCGGTCGCCAGCGCGAACACCGTGTCCCCGTCGTGCAGGAGGTGCACCGGCCGTACGGCCCGCGCGATCCCGTCGTGCGCCGTGCCCGCCAGCTTCTGCGCCTGCGCCTTGCAGAGGTCCGCGTCCGTCGCGACCACCGCCAGCGTCGTGTTGAGCGGTGCCGGGCCGTTCCCGGCGGCGGCCTCGTCCAGGCGCCGGCACGCGGCCTCGTGCACCCGCTCCGCGGGATACTCCACCCGTCCCTGGAACAACTCCCCGTACAGCACCCCCGTTTCCGGATCCAGCACCGACCCCGCGGCGTTCAGCACCACCAGCGCCCCCACCGTGATCCCCGAGTCGAGCACCGTGCTCGCGGTGCCCACGCCACCCTTGAGCCGCCCGGCGACGGCGCCCGTGCCCGCGCCGACGCACCCCTGCGCCACCCGGGCCCCCGGCACACCGGCCGCCGCGGCCTCCACCGCCGCGCGTCCCGTCCCCGCGTCCGGACGGGCCCGGAAGTCCCCGCCGCGCCCCAGGTCGAAGAGGCACGCGGCGGGCACCACCGGCACGACATGCGCCGGATCCGGCCCCACCCGCACGCCCCGCTCCCGCTCCTCCAGCCAGGCCATCACCCCGGAGGCCGCGTCGAGCCCGTACGCGCTGCCTCCGGTCAGCACGACGGCGTCGATCTTCCGCACCACGGTGCGCGGGTCGAGCGCGTCGGTCTCCTTGGTGCCGGGGCCGCCGCCGCGCACGTCCACGGCCGCGACGGCGCCGCCCACGGGGGCGAGGACGACCGTCGTGCCGGTGAGCCACCCGTCGCCGGTACGGGTGGCGTGCCCCACGCGCATCCCGGCGACGTCCGTCAAAGCGTCAGCTGTCATGGACGTCAGTCTGGCCCAGTGCGGCGCACCGCCCGGAAGGTCAGCCGGCCGCGGCGGTGGCGCGCGCCGCGCGCTCCCGGCCGGCCGCGCGCGCCGTCAGGACCACCCCGGCCGCCACCGAGGCCGCGGACACCAGCCCCGCCGCGAGCACCGCCCAGTCGCCCAGAAAGGTGCAGCAGATCACCAGCAGAGCCGTGACCGGCAGCACCAGCTGCTGGGCCAGGCCCGCCTTGAAGTGCCGGGCGTGCAGCGCCCACACGGTCAGCAGGTACAGCGCCGTCGGCAGGGTGACGGCGGCCGAGGCGGACAGGGTGGAGATGTGCGCCTTGCCGACCGCCTGCTCCACGGCGACCTCCAGGCCCGCGCCGATCGCCGCCGCCGAGGCGAAGACCAGGTAGTGACCGTAGCCCCAGACGAACGCCCGCCGGCTGGAGCGCAGATGGCCGTGGATCGGCACCACGAAGTAGATCCACCACGCGGAGAAGACGACCAGCAGTCCGCCCGCCGCGATGGGCAGCAGCTCGCCCAGGGCGCTGTGCTCGTCCGCCGCCGACTTCACCGCCACCGTGGCCGCGGCGATCGTCTCGCCGAGCACGATGATCGTGAACAGGCCGTACCGCTCGGCGATGTGGTGCGGATGCCAGGAGGTGTTGTGCGCCCTCTCGGCGTACAGCGGCACGCACAGTTCCGCGACCACCATCACCAGGAACACCCAGGCCCGGGCCGGCTCCGGGAGCACCACCAGTCCGAGCCAGCCGACCTGGCACAGCAGCACGCCGCACGCGTACCGGAGCGCCATGGTCCGTTCCGCGCCCGGCGCCGATCTCGCGGCTCTCAGCCACTGCCAGACCATCCCCAGCCGCATGATCACGTAACCGAGCCAGACCAGGAGGAAGTCGTGGTGTGCGGACGCCCGGGAGATACCCGCGGCCAGCACCAGGACGCCGGCGATCTGCACCAGGGTGACGACCCGGTAGAGGGCGTCGTCGTTGTCGTACGCCGAGGCGAACCAGCTGAAGTTCATCCACGCCCACCAGATGGCGAAGAACAGCATCGCGTAGTTGAGGATCCCCTCGCCCGCGTGGCCCGCCGCCACGGCGTGCACCAGCTGCACGCCCGCCTGCGCGACCGCCACGACGAAGCACAGATCGAAGAAGAGCTCCAGCGAGGAGGCGACGCGGTGCGACTCGCCGCGTTCGCGGGCGGTGAGCCGCCGCAGGGGGCCGGAGGGCTTCGGCGCGCCCGAGGGGGCGGGCGTGGCAGGGGAACTCGACGTCATGGTTCCCAGCACAGCAGAAAACCGGCGTGAAATCTTGTGAAGGCTTTCACAAGCGGGGGAGGGGGCCCCGCCCCGGCGGAAACCCCAGGCCGGGGGCCCCGGCCGGCGCCGTACCCTTGAGGCATGAGCACCGCCCGCGAACCCGAGACGCGTGAACCCGAGCCGCGCCACCCGAAGCCCGCGCTGGTCTTCGACGACCCGCTGGACCAGCAGACCTCGGACGACACCGACCGCGGGTGGGGCGAGCGCCCGGACGGCGACAGCGCCGCCGACCTGAGGCGCTTCCTGGACGAGAAGCCGCCCCACCACCTCTGAGCGGTCCGCGGGCGGCGGCGCCGCTAGCGCTCGCCGTGCCCGGCCCCGCGCTGCGCGAGCAGCGCGTCGCGGATCTCCTTGAGCACCTCCAGCTCGGTCACCTCGACCACTTCCTTCGTGCCCTCCCGGGCCGCCTTCCGGGCCGCCTGCCGGGCCAGGTACTTCGACATCGGCAGGACCATCAGGAAGTACACCACCGCCGCGGTGATCACGAAGCTGAGCGTGGCCCCGAGAACGGAGCCCCACATGATCGGCACGCCGCTCTTGACCGTGCCGTCCGCGCTCACCCGGCACGGGTCCTTCAGGCAGGAGCTGTAGTTGTCGAGGCTCTGCGTGCCGATCGCCCCGACCACCGGGTTGATGATCCCCTTCACGATCGAGTTGACGATGTTCGTGAAGGCCGTGCCGATGACCACCGCGACCGCCAGATCGACGACGTTGCCGCGCATCAGGAAGGCCTTGAAGCCCTGCCAGACGCTCGGTTCCTTCTTCGCGCTCACCTAGGGGACTCTCCTCGCGTGCACCGGGTGTGGAACGAAACGCTCCGCAACCTACGGCACGGGGCGGTCGTCGTGTCCACTCCCGTAACCGGAGCGAGACCCTCCCCGCCAGGCCGGCCACGGTACGGAGAAGGCGTACGAGCCGGTTCAGCACAGCGTCACCGCCAGGCGCGCGGTGGCGCTCGCGCCGACCAGCCGGGCCGCCGTGGGCCGCGGCACCGACAGCACGACCAGCGCACCGCTCTCGGTCGCGCCGGGCGGCGGTTCCGGCACCTCCGTCACCCGCGCACCGCGCGCCAGCACCCGGACGCCGGCCCCGGCCGACGCGTCCTCCGCGGCGATCACGTCGACACGGTCGCCGGAGTGCAGCAGGCGCACCGTGGCGGCGTCGGCGATCCGGACCGGTGCCGTCACCAGCTCGACCGGCGGGTGGGGCCGTGCGGGGTCCGCCACCGGGCGGCCGTGGGCCCGCTCGGCGCCGCGCGGTTCCGTCCCGGCGCCCTCGGTCCGGGGCCCCGCGGCCACGAGCGCCACCGCCGTCACCGCGAGCCCGGCCGCGACGGCCTGCCCGCGATGCCGTAGCAGCCGTTGCAGCCGGTACCGCCCGCCGCGCACCCGCACCGGATCGAACGGGGGCACCGCACGGGTCGGCGGGGCCTCGGTGCCCAGCGGCCGCGGCCGCGGCGGCAGCGACAGGGACGGTGGGGGCGGCAGGGGCGGTGGCGGTGGTTGGGGCGGGAACGAGAAGCCGGTGGGAGAGGGAAAGGGCGGGGGCGAGGGCGTGGGCGGGAGGGGGTGCGGGAGCGAGGGCATGGGGTCACCGCCTGCGACGAGGAGTTCGGCTTGTCATGCCACGATGACGCCTCGTGCCGGATCCCGCCGGGGCCCGTGGACCACGGGCGGATTGTGGATAACTCGCCCACCCGAACGAGGAATTCCGCCTGGCCACCGAGCCGCACGCAGCGCCCAGCGCACTGAGCCTCGCCCAGCGCACTAAGCCTCGCCCAGCGCCCGAACCGCACTCAGCG
>NZ_JBEYRP010000005.1:0-211673 GCF_040704085.1 Streptomyces sp. NPDC047841 | reverse complement strand
TGCGCCCGAGCGGACTGAGCCACCGAGCCACACTCAGCGCCCGAGCGGACTGAGCCACCGAGCCACACTCAGCGCCCGAGCGGACTGAGCCACCGAGCCACACTCAGCGCCCGAGCGGACTGAGCCACCGAACCGCACTCAGCGCCCGAGCGGACTGAGCCACCGAGCCACACTCAGCGCCCAAGCGCACGCAGCCACCCAGCCGCATTCAGCGCCCGAACCGCACTCAGCCACCGAGCCGAGCCCCGCCCGGCCCCCAGCCCGCCCCGACCTCCCGGCCTACGGCAACGCGAACCCCGGGTCCATCCCGCCCAGCGCGTTCACGCACAGGCAGTCCCGCTGCCCGGTCTCCGGCAGGGCCGCCACCGCGTCGAAGAGCACGCCGCGCAGTCGGTCCACGTTGGCCGCGAACACGCGCAGCACCTCCTCGTGCGAGACGCCCTCACCGGTCTCGGCGCCCGCGTCGAGGTCGGTGACCAGGGTCAGCGAGGTGTAGCACAGCTCCATCTCCCGGGCGAGCGCCGCCTCGGGGTGGCCGGTCATGCCCACCACCGACCAGCCCTGGGCCTGGTGCCACAGGGATTCGGCGCGCGTCGAGAAGCGCGGGCCCTCGACCACGACCAGCGTGCCGCCGTCCACCGGCTCCCAGTCCCGGCCGCGCGCGGCCTTCAGCGCTGCGGCGCGCCCGGTGGGGCAGTACGGGTCGGCCATGGACACGTGCACGACGTTCGGCACGGTGCCGTCGGGCAGGGGCAGCCCGTCGAAGTACGTCTGTGCCCGGGTCTTCGTACGGTCCACGAACTGGTCGGGCACGAGCAGGGTGCCCGGCCCGTACTCGGGGCGCAGGCCGCCCACCGCGCACGGTCCGAGCACCTGCCGTACGCCGACCGAGCGCAGGGCCCACAGGTTGGCGCGGTAGTTGATGCGGTGCGGGGGCAGATGGTGGCCGCGGCCGTGCCGGGGCAGGAAGGCGACCTTCCGGCCGGCGACCTCGCCGAGGAAGAGCGAGTCGCTGGGCGACCCGTAGGGGGTGTCCACCTGGACCTCGGTGACGTCGTCCAGGAAGGAGTAGAAACCCGAACCGCCGATGACGCCGATCTCTGCTTTGGCCATGACCAGCACACTAGCGGGCCGCGCGGGCGCGGGGGAGCCGGTGCCGGGGAAGCCCGAAGACCCCGCCGTCGTGCGACGGCGGGGTCCGGACGAGAGGTGTCAGGCGGCGGAGCTGCTGGCGGAGCCGGAGCCCGAAGAGGACGTGGATGTCGAAGAGGACGTGGACGTCGAGGAGGACGTCTTCGCGTCGGACGACGAACCGGCCGGCTTCGACGCCGGGCTGCTGCTCGACGTGGAGCCGCGGGAGTCGTTGCGGTAGAAGCCCGAGCCCTTGAAGACGATACCGACCGCGGAGAACACCTTCTTCAGGCGGCCGTTGCAGTTGGGGCACACGGTCAGGGCGTCGTCGGTGAACTTCTGCACCGCCTCAAGGCCCTCGCCGCACTCGGTGCACTGGTACTGGTAGGTCGGCACTGTCTTCCTCCTGGCACTCTCACTCAATGAGTGCTAACGACGGTCCATAGTGACGTATTCCCGGGGATCAGTCCACCGTGACCGGCACGCGGTGACCGACGCCACGCGCGACCGTGCGGTTCCCGTGCCGTGCGGCCAGCCGCGACCGCAGCGTCACCAGGGTCACCAGCGCGAGCACGGTGCCGCCCATCGGCACCAGGAACCCGGCGCCGTCCCACAGCCGGTCCTCCAGCTGTCCGGCGACCGTGACGGCGGCGGCCTGGCCGAGCGCGACGGCGCCGGTCAGCCAGGTGAACGCCTCGGTCCGGGCGCCGTCCGGGACCAGGCCGTCGACCAGCGTGTAGCCGGTGATCAGCGAGGGGGCGATGCACATGCCGACCAGCAGGCCGAGCGCGGCGAGCAGCGGCACCGAGTGCGCCGTCCACAGGGCGGACGCCGCCACCGCGAGCGCCGTGTAACCGAGCACCAGCCGCTTCTGCGGAGCCGTCTTCCAGGCGACCGCGCCGCAGACGATGCCGGACAGCATGTTCCCGGCGGCGAAGACGCCGTACAGCACGCCGTTCAGGCCGGGCTCGCCGATCGACTCGGTGAAGGCCGCGAGCGACACCTGCATGCCGCCGAAGACCGAGCCGATGCCGAGGAAGGTGACGACCAGCACGCGCACGCCCGGGACCCGCAGGGCGGAGGCGTGCCGCACGCGCGCGTGCCCGCTCTCCCGGGACACCGGCGGCTGCGTGCTCTTCCGCGCGGCGAACAGCAGGCCGCCGACGAGGGTCAGCCCGGCCTCCGCGACCAGGCCCGCGGCCGGTGTCACGGTCGTGCACAGCGCGGTCGCCAGCAGGGGGCCGACGACGAAGGTCAGCTCGTCCGTGACCGACTCGAACGCCGCCGCCGTGGTCATCAGGGGCGAGCCCTGGAGCCGCGCGCCCCAGCGCGCCCGCACCATCGGGCCGACCTGCGGGACGGAGGCGCCCGTCGGGACGGCGGCCAGGAACAGCGCCCACAGGGGCGCGTGCGCCAGCGCGAGCGCGGTCAGGGACAGACCGGACAGCGTGTGCACCAGGACGCCGGGGATCAGCACGGCCCGCTGGCCGTAGCGGTCGGCGAGGCGGCCGCTGTACGGCGCGAACACCGCCATGGAGACGCCGGTGGCCGCGGCGGCGGCGCCCGCGGCGCCGTACGAGCCGGTGGTGTGCTGGACGAGCAGCACGATCGAGAGGGTGAGCATCGCGAACGGCTGGCGCGCGGCGAAACCGGGGAGCAGGAACGTCCAGGCGCCGCGGGTGCGCAGCAGCTGTCCGTATCCGGGGCGGGGCGACGCCGGCGGGTTCTCGGCCGGCCCGGTGGTGACCGTGGACTCCACGGCCCGTGCCTTTCTTCCGCCTGGTAGCGCGCCCGTGCGGGGGCGCCGAGAGCTGTCCTCTTGCGCGGAACTGCGGTAGATACCGGTGCCTCCGCGGAGGGTGTTCCGGCCGCCATACGGTCGCGCCAGCTCTGCATCAGGCAGAGTTGGTTCGATCAGGGTGCCTTCATACTACAGGGATCATGGGCTGTGGCCCTGTGAAAGCGAGCACGCCCGCGGGGCCCGCCTGTGATTGCCGCGGGGCTCACCCGCGGTCGCCGTCCGCGCCCAGCCAGCCCGCCAGCTTGCCGCCGTGGGCGACCGCGCGCAGCCGCCGTTCCGCCGCGTCGCGGACCGGGTCGGTGGCGACGACCAGCAGTTCGTCGCCGTGCCGCAGCACGGTCGAGGGCAGCGGCACGAACGACTTCCCCTCGCGCACGACGAGGGTGACGGCCGCGCCGGGCGGCAGCCGCAGCTCGCTGACCTCCACGCCGTGCATCCGGGAGCCCTCGGGGACGGTGACGGACAGCAGGTGCCCCCGGAGCCGTTCCAGGGGCGCCGACTCGATGCCGAGGTCGGCGGCCTCGCCCTTCTCCCCGAGCCGGAGCGTGCGGGCCAGCCAGGGCAGGGTCGGCCCCTGGATCAGGGTGTAGACGACGACCAGGACGAAGACGATGTTGAAGATCCGGCGGCTGCCGGCGACGCCGTTCACCATGGGGATGGTCGCCAGGATGATGGGCACGGCGCCGCGCAGCCCGGCCCACGACATCAGGATCCGCTCCGGCCGCGGCACCCGGAACGGCGCCAGGCTGAGCACCACGCTCAGCGGGCGGGCCACCATGGTCAGCACCAGCCCGATGACCAGCGCGGGCACGATGTCGTCGCCCAGATCGTGCGGGGTCACCAGCAGGCCGAGCACGACGAACATGCCGATCTGGGCGATCCAGCCGAGCCCCTCGGCGAAGCCGCGGGTGGCGGGCCAGTGGGGGAGCCTGGCGTTGCCGAGGATCATGGAGGCCAGGTAGACGGCGAGGAAGCCGCTGCCGTGCGCCAGCGCGCCGGCCGCGTACGCCGTGACGGCGATGGCCATCACGGCGATCGGGTAGAGACCGGAGGCGGGCAGCGCGACGTGCCTGAGCCCCCAGGAGCCGAACCAGCCCACCGCGAGGCCCAGCGCCGCGCCGATGACCAGCTCCAGGACTATCTCGCCGAGCAGCAGGTACCAGTGCTCGACCGGGCCGGCCGTGCAGAAGGCGACGACCAGGATGACCACCGGGGCGTCGTTGAACCCGGACTCGGCCTCCAGCGTGCCCGTCACGCGCGCGGGGAGGGGGATTTTCCGCAGGACCGAGAAGACCGCCGCCGCGTCCGTCGACGACACCACCGCCCCGATGATGAACGCCTGCCGCCACTCCAGCCCGACCAGGTAGTGCGCGCCCGCCGCGGTGACGCCCACGCTGATCGCGACGCCGACGGTCGCCAGGACGGAGGCGGACGGCAGGACCGGCCGGACCTCCTTCCACTTCGTGCCCAGACCGCCCTCGGCGAGGATCACGACCAGGGCCGCGTATCCCATGACCTGGGTCGTCGCGGCGCTGTTGAACTGGATGTGCGCGATGCCGTCCTGGCCCATGAGGACGCCGATGCCCAGGTACACGAGCAGGCTGGGCAGGCCGCTGCGGGAGGAGACCCGGACGGCCGCGACGGCGACGAGCAGGACGACGGAGCAGACGAGCAGGAGCTGGTTGAGGTGGTGAACAGTCAGGGGGCGTTCCTCCTCCGGGATCGGGCCCACGGATCTTCGGTTACTTCGTTACCTTACCTAACTCTTGACGATTTCTTGACGTTCGCGAGGCAAGATCGAACGCTCGTACGCGCTCGTTCCCGACTCCGCGTCAAGCGGGACGGGGCCCTGCGCCTATGGTTGCTCCAGCGCTCATTCAAAGTCACAGCCCGACCTGCCGCTCGCGTTAGGACAGCAAGGACAGCGATGCCCCCCAACACCACCGCCACCACGGGTGACACCGCCGCAGCGGGTGCCACGTCCGTCAAGTCCGGCAGGAAGAAGGGGCGCAAAGCCCGACTCCTCGTGCTGGTGCTGGTCCTGGCCATCATCGGAGGCATCGCCTACGGGGCGTACTGGTCGATCAGCACCGTCCGCGCCTCCTTCCCGCAGACCACCGGTTCGGTCAAGCTCGACGGCCTGTCCGGGCCGGTCGACGTCAAGCGGGACGGCTACGGCATTCCGCAGATCTACGCGTCCTCGGACGAGGACCTGTTCATGGCGCAGGGCTACGTCCAGGCGCAGGACCGGTTCTACGAGATGGACGTGCGCCGGCACATGACCTCCGGGCGCCTGTCGGAGATGTTCGGCAAGAGCCAGGTCAAGAACGACGAGTTCCTGCGCACCCTCGGCTGGGACCGGATCGCGCGGCAGGAGTACGACACCAAGCTGTCGGCGTCCGGCAAGAAGTACCTCCAGGCCTACGCCAAGGGGGTCAACGCCTACCTCCAGGGCAAGGACGGCAAGGACATCTCCCTGGAGTACGCGGCCCTGGGCTTCGCCAACGACTACAAGCCGGCGAAGTGGACCCCGGTCGACTCCGTCTCCTGGCTGAAGGCGATGGCCTGGGACCTGCGCGGGAACATGCAGGACGAGATCGACCGCGCCCTGATGACCAGCCGTCTCGGCCCGCAGCAGATCCAGGACCTGTACCCGGCGTACCCGTACGGCCGCAACAAGCCGATCGTCCAGGAGGGCCAGTACGACGCGGT
Organism: Streptomyces sp. NPDC047841; assembly: GCF_040704085.1. Lineage (NCBI taxonomy): Bacteria > Bacillati > Actinomycetota > Actinomycetes > Kitasatosporales > Streptomycetaceae > Streptomyces > Streptomyces sp. NPDC047841. The sequence goes on along the minus strand of NZ_JBEYRP010000005.1, from coordinate 206,029 downwards.
GACCCAGGCCTTCCAGCAGAGCGGCGCCACGAACTCCGCCGGGGGCACGGGCACGACCGGGACGACCGGCACGACGGGGACGACCGGGACCACCAACGGGACCACCGGGACGACCGGGACCACGGGGACGACCGGCACGACGGGGACGACCGGGACCACGGGCACGACTGGCACCACGGGCACGACGGGCTCGACGGGTGGGACCGGGTCCTCCGCCTCGGCCGGGACGGGTTCGTCCCTCACGAGCCAGCTGGGCGGCCTCTACAGCGTCCTGGACGACCTGCCCACGGCCGTCGGCGTGAACGGCCAGGGCATCGGCTCCAACTCGTGGGTGGTCGCCGGGAAGTACACCATCACCGGCAAGCCGCTGCTCGCCAACGACCCGCACCTGTCGGCGTCCCTGCCGTCCGTCTGGTACCAGATGGGCCTGCACTGCCGCACCGTCTCCAGCAAGTGCCAGTACGACGTCACCGGCTACACGTTCGCGGGCATGCCCGGTGTGATCATCGGCCACAACGGCAAGATCGCCTGGGGCCTGACCAACTCCGGGGTCGACGTCACCGACCTCTACCTGGAGAAGGTCAGCGCCAACGGCTACCTGTACGACGGCAAGGTCCGGCCGTTCAAGACCCGCCAGGAGACCATCAAGGTCGCCGGGGGCTCGGCCAAGACGATCGTCGTCCGGCAGACCCAGGACGGGATGCCGCTGCTGTCCGACCGTGACGACGAACTCGTCCAGGTCGGCAAGAGGGCCACCGTGAACACCGCCGCGCCCGACCGCGGTGACGGCTACGGCATCGCCCTGCGGTGGACCGCGCTCGACCCGGGCACGACCATGGACGCCGTCTTCGCCCTGGACAGGGCCGGGGACTGGAGCGACTTCCGCGCGGCGGCGGCCTTGTTCGACGTGCCCTCGCAGAACCTGGTCTACGCCAGCACGGACAACCACATCGGCTACACGCTGCCCGGCAGGATCCCCGCCCGCACCGCCCAGGACTCCGGTGCCGTCCCGGTGCCCGGCTGGGACTCGAAGTACCGCTGGAAGGGCTTCATCAAGCAGGACGAACTGCCGTACGAGTACGACCCGAAGCGCGGCTACATCGTCACCGCCAACCAGGCCGTGGTCGACCAGGGCACGTACCCGTACACCCTCACCACCGACTGGGGCTACGGCATCCGCAGCCAGCGCATCACCGACCTGATCGAGTCCAAGATCAAGGACGGCGGCAAGATCTCCACCGACGACATGCGGCAGATGCAGCTGGACAACAGCAGCGAGATCGCCAAGCTCCTGGTGCCCAAGCTGCTGAAGATCAACCTGAAGGACGCGGACGTCCGCCAGGCGCAGAAGCTGCTGGAGGGCTGGGACTACACCCAGGACGCCGACTCCGCGGCGGCCGCGTACTTCAACGCCGTCTGGCGCAACATCCTCAAGCTCGCCTTCGGCAACAAGCTCCCCAAGGAGCTGCGCGTCAAGGGACAGTGCCTGTGGGTCGACAAGATCGACAGCACCGGCCCGGTGGACGACGACACCAAGGTGCGCGAGTGCGGCCAGCGCGACGCCGACCAGGCGCAGCCGGACGGCGGCGACCGCTGGTTCGAGGTCGTGCGCACCCTGATGGACAAGCCGGACAGCGACTGGTGGAAGACGCCCAGGTCGGGCACCCGCCCCGCCGCCGAGAACCGCGACCAGCTCTTCGCCCGCGCCATGATCGACGCCCGCTGGGAGCTGACCGCCAAGCTCGGCAAGGACATCGACACCTGGAGCTGGGGCCGTCTGCACCGGCTGTTCCTGAAGAACCAGACGCTCGGCACCGAGGGCCCCAAGGCCCTGCAGTACCTCCTCAACCGCGGCCCCTGGAAGCTCAGCGGCGGCGAGGCGACGGTGAACGCGACCGGCTGGAACGCCGCCGGCGGCTACAACGTGGTCTGGGTGCCGTCCATGCGGATGGTCGTCAACCTCGCCGACCTCGACAAGTCCAAGTGGATCAACCTGACCGGCGCCTCCGGGCACGCCTTCAGCGCGCACTACACGGACCAGACGAGCAAGTGGGCCAAGGGCGAGCTGCTGCCCTGGTCGTTCTCCGGCGAGGCGGTGGGCAAGAGCACGAGCGACACCCTGATCCTCAAGCCCTGACCACCGGCACAGAGCACGCAACGGCCCTCCACGCGCGCGTGGAGGGCCGTTGCCGTCCGGGGGAGGGTCAGCGCTGAGGGAAGCGGCGCACTCCCGACGGCGTCACCACCGCGTGCACCGGCTTGTCGTGCGCCTCCGCCGGGACGCGCGCGACGACCTCCGTGTCGTAGAGCAGCACCACGAGCCGGGGGCGCGCGCCCGCGCGCTCCAGCCGGGCCAGCACCCGGTCGTACGACCCTCCGCCGCGTCCCAGGCGCATCCCGCGCCCGTCCACCGCGAGGCCGGGCAGCAGGACCACGTCCGCGTCCGTCACGGCGTCCGGGCCCAGACGCGGACCGGAGGGTTCGAAAAGAGCCATTCTGCCGCCGTGATGGACGCGGGTGAGGGAGTCCGGGCCGGCGTACTCGCCCCAGTCCAGGTCGTTGTCGGGCAGCAGCACGGGCAGCAGGACGCGCACGCCCCGCGCGCGCAGGGCGTCCATCAGGTCGAGCGTGCCGGGTTCGCCGCCCACCGAGACGTACGCCGCCACCGTGCGGCCACGCGCCAGCTCGGGCAGCTCCAGGGCGCGCTCCGCCAGCGCGCGGCCCGCCACGCGGACGTCATCCGCCGTCAACCTTTTCCTCACCCCGAGGAACTCTCGCCGAAACGCGCGCTTGTCAGGCTCGCCCTTACGTCCGTCGTGTTCCACTGGTCGTCCTCGCGCCCTTCTTAATGCAGGTCATATAAGGGTCAAGCAACCTGAGCCACAGATTCCCCACAAAGGCACCGGATATGGTTGCGGGCATGACTCAGTCCCACCCCAGGATCAGCAAGGCTGTCATTCCGGCGGCCGGCCTCGGCACCCGGTTCCTGCCGGCTACCAAAGCCACTCCCAAGGAGATGCTGCCGGTCGTAGACAAGCCGGCGATCCAGTACGTGGTCGAGGAGGCCGTGTCGGCGGGGCTCGACGACGTCCTGATGATCACCGGGCGCAACAAGCGTCCGCTCGAGGACCACTTCGACCGCAACTACGAGCTGGAATCGGCGCTGCAGAAGAAGGGCGACGCCGAACGGCTCGCCAAGGTGCAGGAGTCCAGCGACCTGGCCACCATGCACTACGTGCGCCAGGGCGACCCCAGGGGCCTCGGGCACGCCGTGCTGTGCGCCGCCCCGCACGTCGGCCACGAGCCCTTCGCCGTCCTCCTCGGTGACGACCTGATCGACCCGCGGGACCCGCTGCTCGCGCGCATGATCGAGATCCAGGAGCGGCACGGCGGCAGCGTCGTCGCCCTGATGGAGGTCGCGCCGGAGCAGATCCACCTCTACGGCTGCGCGGCCGTGGAGGCCACCGCCGACGGCGACGTGGTCAAGGTGACCGGACTGGTCGAGAAGCCGGACCCGGCGGACGCCCCGTCGAACTACGCGATCATCGGACGCTACGTCCTCGACCCGCACGTGTTCGGCATACTGCGCAAGACCGAGCCGGGCCGGGGCGGCGAGATCCAGCTCACCGACGCCCTCCAGCAGCTCGCGCAGGACGAGAAGGTCGGCGGCCCGGTGCACGGCGTCGTCTTCCAGGGCCGCCGCTATGACACCGGCGACCGTGGCGACTACCTGCGTGCCATTGTCAGACTCGCGTGCGAACGTGAGGACCTGGGCCCGGACTTCCGGACCTGGCTCCGCAGTTACGTAGCCGAGGAGATGCAGCAATCTTGAGCAGCGCCGCGACCCGCCCCGCCGGCCCGGACGACCTGTGGTCGGTGGACGAGCACCTTGAGGACATCCTCTCGACCGTCCGCCCCCTCGAACCCATCGAGCTGCAACTGCTCGACGCCCAGGGCTGCGTCCTGGTCGACGACGTCACGGTGCCGGTGTCCCTGCCGCCGTTCGACAACAGCTCCATGGACGGGTACGCGGTGCGGGTCGCGGACGTGGCGGGCGCCGGGGAGGAGTTCCCGGCCGTCCTGGAGGTCGTCGGGGACGTCGCGGCCGGCGCGGCCGACCCGGTGCGGGTCGGCCCCGGACAGGCCGCGCGCATCATGACCGGCGCGCCGCTGCCGCCCGGCGCCGAGGCCGTCGTCCCCGTCGAGTGGACCGACGGCGGGCTCGGCGAGGGCCCGGTCAGCGGCATGCGGGCGCGCAGCTCGGCCCCCGAGGGCGCCGAGGGCCACGTGCACGTGTACCGCCCCGCCGAGGCACGCGCGCACGTGCGGGACAAGGGCAGCGACGTGAAGGCCGGGGACCTCGCCCTGGAGGCCGGGACGGTCCTCGGCCCGCCGCACATCGCGCTGCTCGCCGCGATCGGCCGCGGCACGGTGCGCGTGCGCCCCCGCCCGCGCGTGGTCGTGGTGTCCACCGGCAGCGAACTGGTCCAGCCCGGCGAGCAACTGGCCGGCGGGCAGATCTACGACTCCAACAGCTTCGCCCTCACCGCCGCCGCCCGGGACGCGGGCGCCATCGCCTACCGGGTGGGCGCCGTCGCCGACGACGCCGAGACCCTGCGCTCCACCATCGAGGACCAGCTCATCCGCGCCGACCTGCTGGTGACCACGGGCGGGGTGAGCGTCGGGGCGTACGACGTCGTCAAGGAGGCGCTGGCGTACGCCGCGGACGCGGACGAGGCGGGCGGCGGCGTGGAGTTCCGCAAGCTCGCCATGCAGCCCGGCAAGCCCCAGGGCTTCGGTTCCATCGGCCCCGACCACACCCCGCTGCTGGCACTGCCCGGCAACCCCGTGTCGTCGTACGTCTCCTTCGAGCTGTTCGTCCGGCCCGCCATCCGCGCGCTGATGGGCCTCACGGACCTCCACCGGCCCCGCGTGCGGGCCGTGCTCAAGGCCGACGGGGCGCTGCGCTCGCCCAAGGGCCGCCGCCAGTTCCTGCGCGGCACCTACGCCGGCGGCGAGGTGACCCCGGTGGGCGGTGCCGGTTCCCATCTGATCGCCGCGCTGGCGCAGGCGGACGCGCTGATCGTCGTGCCCGAGGACATGGAGTCCGTGGAGCCCGGCAGCGAGGTCGAGGTGGTCCTGCTCGGCTGAGCCCGGCTGGTTGGCGGTACCGTGTCGCGCACAGCAGGCCCGCGCGCCGCACCGCGCCGGGCCCGGACCGGGAGCGCCACAGCCATGACCCAGCCTTCCCGGGGGGAGACCCCCGGAGCCCCTGTGCAGGACCGACTGACGCACATCGACGAGGCGGGCGCGGCCCGCATGGTCGACGTGTCCGGGAAGGACGTGACCGCGCGCACCGCCCGCGCCAGCGGCCGGGTCCTCGTCGCACCGCGCGTGGTCGAGCTGCTGCGCGGCGAGGGCGTGCCCAAGGGGGACGCCCTGGCCACCGCGCGGATCGCCGGGATCATGGGCGCCAAGCGCACCCCGGATCTGATCCCCCTGTGCCACCCGTTGTCGGTGTCCGGTGTGACACTGGACCTGTCGGTCGCGGACGACGCCGTGGAGATCCGGGCCACCGTGAAGACCACGGACCGCACGGGCGTCGAGATGGAGGCCCTCACCGCGGTGACGGTCGCCGCGCTCACCGTGATCGACATGGTCAAGGCGGTCGACAAGGGGGCGGTCATCACGGACGTACGGGTGGAGGAGAAGACGGGCGGCAAGTCGGGTGACTGGAGCCGGGCATGACCTACCGTGCTCTGGTGATCACCGCTTCCAACCGGGCCGCCGCGCGCGTCTACGCGGACAAGGGCGGCCCGCTGGTCGCCGACGGCCTCAGCGGCCTCGGGTTCGACGTCGACGGCCCGCGGGTCGTACCCGACGGCGACCCCGTGGAGGCGGCCCTGCGCGCGGGCGTCGCCGCCGGGTACGACGTCGTCGTCACCACCGGCGGCACCGGCCTGTCGCCCACCGACCGCACCCCCGAGGCGACCCGCGCGGTGATCGCGTACGAGGTGCCGGGCATCGCGGAGGCCATCCGCGCGTACGGGCGGGACAAGGTGCCGACCGCAGCGCTCTCCCGGGGCCTGGCCGGAGTGGCCGGGCGTACGCTGATCGTCAACCTGCCCGGGTCGACCGGCGGGGTGCGCGACGGGCTCGCCGTGCTGGAGCCCCTGCTGCTCCACGCCGTCGACCAGATCCGCGGCGGTGACCACCCGAGACCCGGCGGTACGGGGGGTGCGAGCTGAACGGCCCGTCCTGGCCCGTCGTACTGGCGGACGGCGATGTCGTCCTCCGGCCGATAAAGCTGCGCGACCAGCGGGTCTGGCGCGAGGTGAACCGGCGCAACCGCGACTGGCTGCGCCCGTGGGAGGCGACCATCCCGCCGCCCACGCCGAGCGGGCCGATCGCGCACCGGCCGACCTACCGCCAGATGGTCCGGCATCTGCGCTCCGAGGCGAACGCGGGCCGGATGCTCCCGTTCGTCATCGAGTACCAGGGGCAGCTGGTCGGGCAATTGACGGTCGCCGGGATCACCTGGGGCTCGATGTGCTCGGGGCACGTCGGCTACTGGGTGGACGAGGCGGTGGCCGGGCGCGGGGTGATGCCGACGGCCGTCGCGCTCGTGGTGGACCACTGTTTCCGCACCGTCGGCCTGCACCGCGTCGAGGTCTGCATTCGCCCGGAGAACAGGCCGAGCCGGCGGGTCGTGGAGAAACTCGGATTCCGCGAGGAGGGGCTCCGGCCGCGTTATCTGCACATCGACGGTGCCTGGCGCGACCATCTCGTCTTCGCGCTCACCGCGGAAGAGGTGCCCGACGGGTTGCTCACGCGGTGGAAGCGGGCGCGCTCGCGCGGGAGCCAGCGCACCGAGAGTCCGTGAATTGAATATGTGTTCGAAAATGACCGACTGCTGACCGACTCGGGGCGCCGAATTCCCGGCTGCGGTGGTCCGCTGATCGCAAGCGTCGCAAAAAATGCTGGAAATATGAGCCAGATCGTGCGACACACCGGCCCAATTGGCGGATGGCCTCACACAAACCCCTCTACGGTGTGAGCGTGAGCAGCAGCGGCCTCATCTACGCAGTCATTGTCGGGGCCTGGGCCGCCTACTTGGTGCCGATGTGGCTCCGTAGGCAGGACGAGCTGAACGAGGCCCGTCCGACGGAACGCTTCAGCACCGCCATCCGGCTGCTGTCCGGACGGGCGGGTATGGAGCGCCGGTACGCCAGGGACCTGCGGGCGCGCTCCACCCAGGAGGAGGAGCCGGGCGCCGTCGATCCGGACGCCGTCACCGACTCGGTGGACGTCCGTGCCTTCGCCGTGCCTCCGACCCGCCGTCAGGCGGCCGTCGAGGCCGAGGCCGAGGCGCCCGGCGGCACCGAGGCGCCGAGCGACCAGGTCTCCGTCCCGGCGTCCCGGCCCGCCCCCGCGACCCCGCCGGCCCAGCAGCGTGAACCGGCAGCACGCAGCGCGCCCTCGGCGCAGGCGGCCGCGGCACGCGCCCGGCGCACCAAGGTGCTCGCGCGCCGACGGCGCACCACCGTGGTGCTCTTCCTCGCCTTCACCCTCGGCGCGATCGTCGCCGCCGTCGGCGGCCTCGCCTTCCTCTGGGTGCCCGCCGCGCCCGCCGTGCTCCTCAGCGCGTACATCGCCTATCTGCGCACTCAGGAGCGCCGCCGGTTCGCCTACCAGATGGACCGGCGCCACGCCGAGGCCGCCGCCCAGCGCCTGCGCGAGCGCCAGCCCCGCCGGCGCGCGCCCCTGGAGACGGGACCGGCCGCCGAGGAACCGGAGGAGGTCCAGCCCACCGAGACCGGCACCGGACTGTCCGCGCTCGCCGCCGACCGGCGCGCCCTCGTCGAGCAGACCGACCACGCCGAGTGGGTCGACCAGCAGCGCGAGCGGCAGCGCAGGCCCGGCCACGGGGAGAGCTGGGACCCGGTGCCGGTGCCGCTGCCCACGTACGTGACCGCGCCCGTCGCCCCGCGCGCGACCTCCGACGTGGACCTCGGCGCGCCCGACACCTGGAGCTCGGCACGCTCCAGCGCGGTCGTGCCGGAGCAGGAGGCGGGCCACGCCACCGACAGCGAGGCACGCGACCCGGAGGCGGTACCCGGGCAGAAGAAGGGGGACAAGGCGGCGGACGGCCGCCCCCACGCCCGGACCCGCTCGCGCGGCGCGGCCTCCGCCGCGGCCGCCGCCCGCCGGGCACGGGAACGCGAACGCACGCCGCTCTTCGACCAGTACGACCCCTACGAGGACGACGACCGTCCGCGCGCGGCCAACGAGTGACCCCGGTCACCTCGGAAACCCCCGCCCTGACCAGTCAGGGAGCGGATTTCCAAGCACCCCGATCGGGATGCTAAAGTTTCACTCGTTGCAAGGGCCTGTGGCGCAGTCCGGTAGCGCACCTCGTTCGCATCGAGGGGGCCAGGGGTTCAAATCCCCTCAGGTCCACTGCACGAAGAAGATCCCGTCGGTCATCACGACCGGTCGGGATCTTCTTCGTTTCCGCCGTGCGACGGCGGCATCGCCGCCGCACGGGCGGCGGCTTCACCGCCCCCGGTCAGAGCCGCTTGGCGTAGCAGAGGCTCTCCTCGTGGTGCCGGTAGTAGCCGAACTTGGCGCACGGCTCGTAGCCGCTGGAGGTGTACAGGGCGATGGCCTCCGGCTGCTTGGTGCCCGTCTCCAGGACCATGCGGACCCGGCCGGCCATGCGGGCGTCCTCCTCCAGGGCCGCGAGCATGCGGCGGGCCAGCCCCCGGCCGCGCATCTCCGCGACGACGTACATCCGCTTCAGTTCCGCGTCGCCGTCCTCGTTGCCCTCCTCGTTGCGGTCCTGGCTGCGCCAGCCGCCGGTGGCCACGGGGCGGTCGCGCTCGTCGTACGCGATCAGGTACACGCCCCGGGGCGGGTCGAAGTCGGCGGCGTCCAGGGCGGTGGCGTCGCCCCCGTCGCCGTAGCGCTGGTGGTACTCGGCCTGGACCTCGTCGTTGAGCTTCAGGGCGTCGGGGTGATCGAAACGAACACGGCGGATAATCATGCTGGGCATCGTACTTCTATGCAGTCGGCGGGCGGTCCCGGATTTTGCGGACCCCGACCAGTGTGCCGGTATCGTGCCCGGGTGCTGACTGTGACCTCGGTGAACGTGAACGGGCTGCGGGCCGCCGCGAAGAAGGGCTTCGTGGAATGGCTCGCCGGGACGGACGCGGACGTCGTCTGCCTCCAGGAGGTGCGGGCCGAGCCGCACCAGCTGCCCGAGGAGGCCGGCCGGCCCGACGGCTGGCACGTCGTGCACGCCCCGGCCGCCGCCAAGGGCCGTGCGGGCGTCTCCCTCTACACCCGGCGCGAACCCGACCGGGTCCGGGTCGGCTTCGGCTCCGCCGAGTTCGACGGCAGCGGGCGCTACGTCGAGGCCGACCTGCCCGGCGTCACCGTCGCCTCCCTCTATCTGCCCTCCGGCGAGGTCGGCACCGAGCGGCAGGACGAGAAGGTCCGCTTCATGGGCGAGTTCCTGGCCCATCTGAAGGAGCTGCGCGAACGGGCCGCCGCCGACGGGCGCGAGGTCCTCGTCTGCGGCGACTGGAACATCGCCCACCGCCAGGCCGACCTGAAGAACTGGCGCGGCAACACCAGGAGCTCCGGCTTCCTGCCCGAGGAACGGGACTGGCTCGACCGCGTCTTCGCCCCTGAGGACGGCGGCTACGTCGACGTCGTCCGCGCCCTGCACCCGGACGCGGAGGGCCCGTACACCTGGTGGTCGTACCGGGGGCGGGCCTTCGACAACGATTCGGGCTGGCGCATCGACCACCACGTGGCCACGCCCGGTCTCGCCGGCAAGGCGGTCAAGGGCTTCGTCGAGCGCGCGGCCACGCACGCCGACCGCTGGTCGGACCACGCGCCGGTGACGGTCGTCTACGACCTCTAGGGTCTTTCGTCTGGATCAGGCCGGATCAGGGAGCGGGGTCTGGTGCCGTGCATCGCAAGGCGGAGGAGGGCGCCATGGCGGAGCCATGGCAACCGACGACAACGCGGCGAGGCGCGGTGCCAGGGCACGCGAGCCCGGCATGATCCAAACGAGAGACCCTAGGCCCGCTCGTCCGGCCTTCCCGGTCAGTCCCGCTTGTTCAGCCGGCGGTCCAGTGCCAGGGAGAGTTCCGCCTCCACCACGCTGCGGGCCAGCGGGCGCAGTCGGCGCAGGTCCTCCTCGGGGCCGTGGCGCAGGATCAGGTCGGCGAAGAGTTCGGCCAGGGCGTCGGCGTGCTCGCGGACGCGGGCGCCGGCCGCCAGCACCTCGGCGAGCGGGATGCCCTCGCGGACCAGCGCGGAGGAGACGTCCAGCAGGCGCCGGCTGATGTGGACGATCTCGTCGCCGTCGGTGCCGAGGTAGCCCAGTTCCAGGGCGGCGGCCAGGTTCTCGGGGGTGACCTCGCCCTCGAAGCGGGCGGCGAGTTCCTCGGGGGTGAGGCGGACGGGCTCCTCCTCGGTGGGGGTGCCGACGCCGAGCAGGTCGGCGACGTCGCGGCCCTGGTCGAGGGCGTCGGCGAGTTCCGCGATGCCGTTCAGGGTGTGGCCGCGTTCCAGGAGTGCCGCGATGGTGCGCAGCCGGGCCAGGTGGTGGTCGTCGTACCAGGCGATGCGGCCCTCGCGGCGGGGCGGCCCGATCAGCTTGCGTTCGCGGTAGAAGCGCAGGGTGCGCACGGTGATGCCGGCGCGCCGGGCCAGCTCCTCCATGCGGTACTCGCGCCTGACCGTGGGGTGTTCCGCGTCCTCTGCCACGACCGCAGCCTATGGCGTACTGCCGGTAACTTTCCTTCGGCCGGCCCCTACCGCTCGGTAGGCGGCTGTTCTACAGTCCCATTGCGCCAGTGTTCACTGGCAGAGTCCTAGGCGATGCGTGGAGGCTTCGGGATGGCCGAGCACGAGCATGTACGGGTGGCGGTGATCGGGTCCGGGTTCGGCGGGCTGGGGGCCGCCGTGCGGCTGCGCCGCGAGGGAATCACCGACTTCGTCGTCCTGGAGCGGGCCGGCAGCGTCGGCGGCACCTGGCGGGACAACAGCTACCCCGGGTGCGCCTGTGACGTGCCCTCGCACCTGTACTCCTTCTCCTTCGCGCCCCACCCGGACTGGCCGCGCACCTTCTCCGGACAGCGGCACATCCGCGCCTATCTGGAGCACGTCACCGACGTCTTCGGGCTGCGCCCGCACCTCCGCCTCGACTCCGAGGTCAAGCTGATGACCTGGGACAACGAGAACCTGCGGTGGACCATCGAGACCACGCGCGGCACGCTGACCGCCGATGTGGTCGTCTCCGCCACCGGGCCGCTGTCCGACCCGAAGGTCCCCGACGTCCCCGGTCTCGACTCCTTCCCGGGCAAGGTGTTCCACTCCGCCCGCTGGGACCACGACTACGACCTGCGCGGCAAGCGGGTCGCCGTGATCGGCACCGGAGCCTCCGCCATCCAGATCGTCCCCGCCATCCAGCCGCAGGCCGGCCGGCTCACCCTCTTCCAGCGCACCCCGCCCTGGGTGCTGCCCCGCGTCGACCGCGCCATCAGCGGCGCCGAGCGCTGGCTGCACCGCCGGCTGCCCGTCACCGCCCAGGTCCGGCGCGGACTGCTGTGGGGCATCCGGGAGCTCCAGGTGCAGGCGTTCACCAAGCGCCCGGACGAACTCGGCCTGGTCGAACAGCTCGCCAAGCGGAACATGGCCCGCGCGATCAAGGATCCGGAGCTGCGCGCCAGGCTCACCCCGGACTACCGCATCGGCTGCAAGCGCATCCTGCTGTCCAGCGCGTACTACCCGGCGCTGGCCAGGCCGAATGTGGACGTCGTCGGCGGGCTGAGCGAGATCCGCGGGTCCACGGCGGTGGCGGCCGACGGCACCGAGGCCGAGGTCGACGTGATCATCTTCAGCACCGGTTTCCACGTCACGGACATGCCCATCGCCGAGCGCGTGGTCGGCGCGGAGGGCATCACGCTCGCGGAGTCCTGGAAGAACGGCATGCGGGCGCTGCGCGGCGCCTCGGCGGCCGGGTTCCCGAACTGGATGACGATCATCGGGCCCAACACCGGCCTCGGGAACTCCTCCATGATCCTCATGATCGAGTCCCAGCTCAGCTACATGGCCGACTATCTGCGCCAGCTCGACGTCCTGGGCGGCCGTACCGCCCTCGACGCGCGGCCCGCCGCCGTCGACGCCTGGAACGACAGGGTGCAGGAGCGCATGAAGCGGACCGTGTGGAGCACCGGCGGCTGCACCAGCTGGTACCTGGACGCGAGCGGCCGCAACACCACCATCTGGCCCGGTACGACGACCGAGTTCCGGCGTGCCACGCGGCGGGTGGACCTCGCGGAGTACGAGGTGCTGCGGAAACCCGCGCCGGTGTCCGGCCCCGGCGCCGGGCCGGCCGGCCGCAAGAGCGGGGCCGCCGCATGAGCCGGAGCGCCCACGTCACCTCCGGCCCCTACGCCCCGCCCGTCCCGGCCCGTACCCTCACCGCCGTCTCCGCCGACGGCGCGCGGCTGCACGTGGAGGTGCACGGCCACGAGGACGCGCCACCGGTCGTCCTCGCCCACGGCTGGACCTGCTCGACGGCGTTCTGGGCCGCCCAGATACGGGACTTGGCCGCCGACCACCGGGTGATCGCCTACGACCAGAGGGGGCACGGGCGCAGTCCCGCGAGCCCCGCGTGTACCACCGAGGCGCTGGCGGACGATCTGGAAGCGGTGCTCGGTCAGACGCTGGCGCGCGGGGAGAAGGCGCTCGTCGCCGGTCACTCCATGGGCGGCATGACGGTCATGGCGGCGGCCGGGCGCCCCCGCTTCCGGGAACACGCCGCCGCCGTCCTGCTGTGCAGCACGGGGAGTTCGGGGCTGGTCGCCCGGTCGCGGGTGGTGCCGCTGCCCGCCGGGCGCGTGCGCACCTGGATCACCGGGCGCGTCCTCGGTTCCCGCGCGCCCCTCGGGCCGGTCACACCGGTCGCGCGGAGCGTCCTCAAGTACGCCACGATGGGCGCGGGTTCGGCCCCGCACATGGTGGAGGCGTGCGCGCGGATCGTGCACGCCTGCCCGCGTGCCGCGCGCCACGCGTGGTCGGCGGTCCTCGCCGGGCTCGATCTCGACCACGCCGTACGGCGGTTGGGCGTGCCCACCGCCGTGCTGCACGGCGCGTCCGACCGGCTCACGCCCGCGGTGCACGCCCGTGCGCTGGTCGCCGCGCTGCCGCACTGCGTCGGCCTCACCGAGCTGCCCGGCGTCGGCCACATGACCCCGGTCGAGGCCCCGCAGCCGGTGACCGCCCGCATCCGGGAACTCGTCGGCACGTATGTCACGGGGGCCGTCCCCGGGCACGGTTCCACCCCCGCGCAGATCAAGGAGGGCGCATGAGCAGGGTCAGCCTCGAAGGACAGGTCGCGGTCGTCACGGGAGCGGCGCGCGGCGTCGGTGAGCTGCTGGCGCGCAAACTGTCCGCGCGCGGCGCGAAGGTGGCGCTGGTCGGGCTGGAGGAGGAGGCGCTGAAGGAGGTCTCCGGGCGGCTGCACAGCGACAGCGCCCACTGGTACGCCGACGTCACCGACCACGAGACGATGAGCCGGGTCGCCGAGGAGGTGAAGGCGCGGTTCGGGAAGGTCGACATCGTGGTCGCCAACGCCGGTGTGGCGACGGGCGGTCCGTTCGCCGACTCCGATCCGCAGGCGTGGCGGCGGGTCATCGAGGTGAACCTCATCGGTTCGGCGGTCACCGCGCGGGCGTTCCTGCCGGTGCTCGTGGAGAGCCGCGGCTACCTGCTCCAGATCGCCTCGCTCGCCGCGATCACGCCCGCGCCGATGATGACGGCGTACTGCGCGTCCAAGTCGGGCGTGGAGGCGTACGCGCACAGTCTGCGCGCCGAGGTGGGCTACCAGGGCGTCCGCGTCGGCGTCGGGTACCTGTCGTGGACGGACACCGACATGGTGCGCGGGGCCGACCAGGACGACGTCATGCGGGAGCTGCGGCAGCGGCTGCCGTGGCCGTCCAACAAGACCTATCCGCTGGGTCCCGCCGTGGACCGGCTCGTGGAGGGCATCGAGCGGCGCTCGGCGCACGTGTACGGGCAGTGGTGGCTGCGCGGCATGCAGGGCGTGCGCGGATATCTGCCGGGGCTCATCGGGACGGTCGGGCAGCGCGAGATGAAGCGGTTCGCGCCCCGCCTGAAGGGCATGCGTTCCGGGCTCGTCGGCGCAGGTGGGGAGGCCGACGAGGCGGCTCGCGCTACGCACCGTAACTGATCGACATGCGCACCGTGTTCGCCCGTGTGAATCTGGTCGAGGCCCCACCGACGGGGCCGGACCCCCACTCATCACGGGAGTGAACCCACATGGGTATGAAGGACCAGTTCCAGGAGAAGTCCCGCCAGGCCAAGGACAAGATGGACCAGGGCCGCGAGAAGGCCGGCCAGCGCGGTCCGCAGCAGGGCCGCCAGGGCCAGCAGCAGGGCCGCCAGGGCCAGCAGCCGTCGGAGCGGGGCGGCCAGAACCACCGTGACATCGAGGACACGGAGCAGCAGATGGAGGACCGGTACGACCGGGACTACGACGCCTGACCGCTGCGCTCGGCTCCGGCCGGTTGACGAGGGGTGCCCTTCTTCCGGGAGGGCACCCCGCGTCGGGTCCGGCAGGTCAGGAAGTCGCCCGCGGGGGCAGCTTCGGGCGGGATCGGTCCGGGACGCCGTCGTAGGTCGGGGGGATCGCCGCCGGGTCGGACTCCAGCAGTTCCAGGGCGAGTTCCACCGCGTCGGCGAGCTGGGCGTGGCGGCCCTCCGCCCAGTCCAGCGGGGTGCGCAGGATCTCCAGGTCGGGGGCGACGCCGTGGTTCTCCACGGACCAGCCGTAGGCGTCGAACCAGGCCGCGTTCATCGGTACGGTGATGACCGTGCCGTCGCCGAGCCGGTGCCGGCCGGTCATGCCGACCACTCCGCCCCAGGTGCGCTGGCCGACGACCGGGCCGAGCTTCAGCAGCTTGAAGGCGGCGGTGATCATGTCGCCGTCGGAGGAGGTCGCCTCGTCGGCGAGGGCGACGATGGGCCCGCGCGGGGCGTTCGAGGCGTACGACACCGGTTGCGCGTCCCGGGTCAGGTCCCAGCCCAGGATGGTCCGGGTCAGTTTCTCGACGACGAGTTCGCTGATGTGGCCGCCCGCGTTGCCGCGCACGTCCACGATGAGCGCCGGCCGGGACACCTCCATGCGCAGGTCGCGGTTGAACTGGGCCCAGCCGGAGCCGCCCATGTCGGGGATGTGCAGGTAGCCGCACCTGCCGCCGCTCAACTCGCGGACGACCTGCCGGCGTTTGGCGACCCAGTCCTGGTAGCGCAGCGGCCGTTCGTCGACGAGCGGGACGACCGCGACGCGGCGGGCGTGCCCGGTATCGTCCTCGGACGGGGTGAACGTCAGCTCCACGGTCGTTCCGCCCGAGCCGGCCAGCAGCGGGTACGGGCCCGCCACCGGGTCGACCGCGCGGCCCTCGACGTGGGTCAGGACGGCGCCCTCGCGGATGCCCGTGCCGGCCAGCGGCGAGCGGGCCCTGGAGTCGGAGGAGTCGCCGGCGAGGATGCGCTTGACCACCCAGCGTCCGTCCCGGCGGACGAAGTTGGCGCCGAGGAGGCCCTGCCAGCGCTGGTAGTGCGGCGGGCCCTCGTTGCGGCGGGCGGCGGTGACGTAGGCGTGCGAGGTGCCCAGCTCGCCGAGGACCTCGCGGAGCAGGTCGGCGAACTCGTCGGGGGACGCGACCCGTTCGACCAGCGGGCGGTACTGTTCGAGCACCGCGGGCCAGTCGATGCCGCACATGCCCGGCTCCCAGAAGTAGGCGCGGATCAGACGGCCCGCCTCGTCGTAGGCCTGGCGCCACTCGGCGGGCGGGTCGGCCTGGTGCAGGATGCGGCGCACGTCGATCCAGACGGTCGAGTCCGCGTCGCCGATCTCGGTCGACGGCACCGCCCGCAGCTCGCCCTCGTCCACGACGACCAGCCGGGTGCCGTCGCCGCTCACGGTGAACCAGTCCAGGTGGTCGACCAGTTCGGACTTCTTCGCCTTGGCGATGTTGAAGTACTCCAGGGTGGGGCGTCCGCTGATGTCGGCCGGGTTGACGAAGGTCTCGCCGAGCGCGCCGGAGATCGGCCAGCGCAGCCAGACCAGGCCGCCGCCCGCGACCGGGCAGAGCCCGGAGTACTTGGAGGCGATGACCGGGAACGGGGTGACGCGGTCCGCCAGCCCCTCGGCCTCGACCGTCACCGTGCCGGCCTCACCGGTCTCCTCGTCCTCCAGCGGATCGAGCCCGCCGGCGGCCGGGCGGCCCTCGGGGTTCAGGGCGAACGGGGAGGGGGTGGCCGAGGAGAGCGGGACCAGGTACGGGCGGCAGCCGAGCGGGAAGGACAGGTCGCCGGTGTGCACGTCGTAGACCGGGTCGAAGCCGCGCCAGGAGAGGAAGGCGAGGTAGCGGCCGTCGCGGGTGAAGACCGGGTTCTCGTCCTCGAAGCGGCCGTTCGTCACGTCCACGACCAGCCGGTCCTTGATGCGGGCCAGCTTGATCTGGCGCAGGGAGCGGCCGATGCCGGGGTGCGACCAGGTGAGCCAGGAGCCGTCGGGGGAGAAGGCGAGGTCGCGGACCGGGCCGTTGAGGGACCGGATCAGCTCGGTGATGCCGGCCGCCGCCCCGCTCTCCCCCTCGCCCTGCTCCGGCTCCGGCGCGGCTTCCCCGGGTTCCGCCGCACCGTCCTCCGGCACGTCGATCAGCAGCAGCCGCCCGTCGTGCGAGGCCACGGCCAGGCGTTCGCCCTCGGGGTCGCAGGCCATCTCCAGGACCCGGCCCAGCGCGCCGGAGGCCAGCCGCCGGGGCGGGCGGTCGCCGGTGGCGCGGGGCAGGCGGGCGATCTCGACGGCGTCCTCGCCCTCGGCGTCGGTGACGTAGGCGATCTGCCCGGTGGAGCCCAGCATCTCCGGCAGCCGTACCCGGACGCCGGGCGTGTCGGTGATCGTACGGGCCGGGCCGTCGCGGTGGGTGAGCCAGTACAGGCTGCCGCGGACGACGACCGCGCTGGCCCGGCCGGTCTCGTCCACGGAGATGCCGTCGACGTTCTGCGCGGCCGGCACCTGGTAGCGGCGGCGGCCGGTGCGCGGTCCGGCGAGCCGGACGTCGAGCTTGCGCGGCATGCCGCCCGGCGAGAAGTCGTCCACCAGCCACAGGTCGCCCGCGCACTGGTAGACCACCCGGTCGCCGTCGCCGGCGGCGTGCCGGGCGTAGAAGGCGTCGTGGTCGGTGTGCCGGCGCAGGTCGGTGCCGTCGTAGGCGCAGGAGTAGAGGTTGCCGACGCCCTCGTGGTCGGAGAGGAAGGCGATCCGGCCGGCGACGAACATGGGGCAGGCCAGATGGCCTTCCAGGTCCGGCAGCAGGCGCTGCCCGTGCAGCCACAGCCGGCCCATGGCGCCGCCGCGGTACCGCTTCCAGGAGGCCGGTTCGTGCGGCGGGGTGCCGGTGAGCAGCAGGGTCCTGTGCTCGCCGGCGAGGTCGGCGCACTGGATGTCGGCGACCGGGCCCCAGGGCAGCCGCCCGCCCGGGTCGCCGTCGGCGGGGACCTTGTAGGCCCAGGTGAAGTGGGAGAAGGGCTGGCCGTGGGAGGCCACGGCCAGGATGTCGCCGTCCGGGGTCCAGCCGCAGACCTGGGTGTCGGTGCTGCCCCAGTACGTCAGCTGGCGTCCGGGGCCGCCGCCGGCGTCGACGAGGTGGATCTCGGGGGCGAGGCTGCGCCAGGTCGTGTAGGCGATCCGGCGGCCGTCGGGGGAGAAGCGCGGGTGGCCGGTCTTGGTGCGGTCCGCGGTGAGCCGCCAGGCGCGGCCCGGGGCGTCGAGGGGGGCCAGCCAGAGGTCGTCCTCCGCGACGAAGCACAGCAGGTCACCGCTGAGGTGGGGAAGGCGCAGATAGCTCACGTTCCCATGCTTTTCCGGGCATACGGCGCGGGCAACTCGTGGGGTCCGCGCCGCCCGGTTCCTTACAGGCCCTTCACCTTCGTGACCCACCGCACGTACGAAACGGTTTCGTTTCGCTGGTGCACGGGGTATCTTCATGGATGTACGAGGAAGAAGCTCCGGAGCGGGAAGGTGACGGGCATGACCGAAGCCGTCGCGGCGACACGTCGCAGCCGCATCACGCCCGAGCGCGAGGCCGAGCTGTACGAGGCCGTGCTCGACCTGCTCCGCGAGGTCGGCTACGACGCCCTCACCATGGACGCCGTGGCCGCCCGCACCCGGTCCAGCAAGGCCACGCTCTACCGCCAGTGGGGCGGCAAGGCCGAGCTGGTGGCCAAGGCCGTGCGGCACAGCAAGCCGGGCCGGGCCGGCGACGTCGACACCGGCTCCCTCAGAGGCGATCTGCACGCGCTCACCCTGCGTGCGGACGACTGCGAGATGGAACAGAGCTCCGCGCTGATGCGGGGCCTGGCCATGGCGGTGCACGGCAACCCGGACCTGCTCACAGCGTTCCGGGAGCACCTCGTCGAGCCGGAGATGGCGGAGTTCCGCCGCGTGCTGCAACGGGCGATCGACCGGGGCGAGGTCCGCGCGGACAACCCCGCGCTCGGATTCATGATGCACATGATGATCGGCGCGTTCGCCGCCCGCACACTGATCGACGAGCAGCCTCCGACGCAGGACTTCCTCCTCTCGTACATCGACGCCGTGGTCCTCCCCGCCTTCGGCGTCACCGCGAGCTGACGCTCTTCCCCAGCAAGCCCACCACCTGACGTCACCGCTCACGTCGTCGGGCTGATCACCCCTGCCCAGCTGAACCCAACGACCTGACCGGGAGTACGCCTCCGTGGCCACGTTCCTCTACAAACTCGGACGCCTCGCCTTCCGGCGACGGCACTTCGTCGCCCTCATATGGGTCGCGCTGCTCACCCTCGCCGGGGTGGGCGCCGCCTCCGCGCCGGCCGCCGGCAACACGTCCTTCTCCATCCCCGGCACCGAGGCCCAGAAGGCCTTCGACCTGCTGGAACAGCGCTTCCCCGGGATGAGCGCCGACGGCGCCACCGCCCGGGTCGTCTTCAAGGCCCCCCAGGGCGAGAAGATGACGGACGCCGTCAACAAGGCGACCGTCGAGAAGACCGTCAAGGAGCTGCGCAGCGGCTCCGAGGTCGCCTCCGTCGCCGACCCCTACACCGGCCACGCCGTCAGCAAGAACGGCACCATCGCCTACGCCTCGGTGAAGTACGGGGCCTCCGGCATGGAGCTGGAGGACTCCTCCAAGGACGCGCTGAAGCACGCGGCCCAGGACGCGCGGGACGCGGGCCTCACCGTCGAGATCGGCGGTGACGCGCTGAGCGCGGCCCCCGAGACCGGCTCCAGCGAGATCATCGGCATCGCGATCGCCGCGGTCGTCCTGGTCATCACCTTCGGCTCGCTGCTCGCGGCCGGATTCCCGCTGCTCACCGCCATCATCGGGGTCGGCATCGGCGTCTCCGCGATCACCGCGCTCGCCAGCGCCCTGGACCTGGGCACCACCACCTCCACCCTCGCCTCGATGATCGGCCTCGCCGTCGGCATCGACTACGCCCTCTTCATCGTCTCCCGCTACCGCGCCGAACTCGCCGAGGGCCGCGAGCGCGAGGACGCGGCCGGACGCGCCGTCGGCACGGCGGGCTCGGCGGTCGTCTTCGCCGGCCTCACCGTCGTCATCGCGCTGGTCGGCCTGTCCGTCGTCAACATCCCGATGCTGACGAAGATGGGCGTCGCCGCGGCGGGCACGGTCGCCATCGCCGTCCTCATCGCGCTGACCATGATCCCGGCACTGCTCGGCTACGCCGGCCGCAGGATCAGGCCGGCCGGCCAGAAGAGCAGGCTGCTGGGCGGCGGCCGCACGCCGAAGAAGCCGGGCCGCCCCAACATGGGCACCCGCTGGGCCAGCTTCGTCGTCCGCCGCCCGGTCGCCGTGCTGCTGCTCGGTGTGCTCGGGCTCGGCGCGGCGGCGATCCCGGCCGCCTCCCTGGAACTGGGCCTGCCCGACGACGGCTCCCAGCCGGCCTCCACCACCCAGCGCCGCGCCTACGACCTGCTCTCCGAGGGCTTCGGGCCCGGCTTCAACGGCCCGCTGATGATCGTCGTCGACGCCAAGGACAGCGCCGACCCCAAGGCCGCGTTCCGCGAGGTCGGCGACGAGATCAAGGGCCTGAAGGACGTCGTCACCGTCACCCCGGCCACGCCCAACAAGGCCGGCGACACCGCGACGATCACCGTCGTCCCCGGCTCCAAGCCGTCCTCGACCACCACCGAGGACCTGGTGCACGCCATCCGCGACAAGGGCGCGGACATCGCCCGCACGACCGACTCCAAAGTCCTGGTCACCGGCTCGACGGCGATGAACATCGACGTCTCGCAGAAGCTGAACGACGCGCTCCTGCCGTACCTGGCCCTGGTCGTCGGCCTGGCCTTCCTCCTGCTGATCGTGGTCTTCCGCTCGATCCTGGTCCCGCTGAAGGCGGCGCTCGGCTTCCTGCTCAGCGTGATGGCGGCCCTCGGCGCCGTGGTCGCGGTCTTCCAGTGGGGCTGGCTGTCGGGCCTGCTGAACGTCGAGGAGACCGGCCCGGTCATGTCGATGATGCCGATCTTCATGGTGGGCGTCGTCTTCGGCCTCGCGATGGACTACGAGGTGTTCCTCGTGACCCGCATGCGGGAGGCGTACGTCCACGGCGAGAAGCCCAGCCAGGCGGTGGTGACGGGCTTCAGGCACGGCGCCCGGGTCGTGACCGCCGCCGCCGTCATCATGATCGCCGTCTTCTCCGGCTTCATCGGCTCCAGCGAGTCGATGATCAAGATGATCGGCTTCGGCCTCGCCATCGCCGTCTTCTTCGACGCGTTCCTCGTCCGCATGGCCATCGTCCCGGCGGTCCTCGCCCTGCTCGGCAAGCGGGCCTGGTGGCTGCCGAAGTGGCTGGACCGCGCCCTGCCCAACGTGGACGTGGAGGGCGAGGGCCTGCGCGCCCACGCCGACCGCGAGGACGAGAAGGAGCTGGTACGGGCCTGACGTACCGCTCCTGACACAGAGCCGCCGGTGAGGGTGCCCGTGGGGACGGGGCTGCACCCTCACCGGCTTTCCCGCTAGCGTGCGCCCATGACGACGACCGCTCATCCTCGTTTCGCCGCCGCCGTGCAGGAGTCGGGACTGGGGGAGCTGCTGCCCCGGGTCCGCAGCTTCCCGGAGGCGACCCGGACCGCCGCCGAGGCCGCCGCCGCCATCGGGTGCGAGCTGAGCCGGATCTGCAAGTCACTGGTCTTCGCCGCCGACGGGGTGCCCGTGCTGGTGCTCGTGGACGGGGCCTCGCGGGTGGACGTCGAGCGGCTGCGGCAGGAGCTCGGGGCCGCGAAGGTCACCCGGGCCGACGCCGGGCTCGTGCGCGAGACCACCGGGTACGCCATCGGCGGGGTGCCGCCCTTCGGGCACCGCACCCGCACACGGGTCCTCGCCGACCGTTCGCTGCTCGCCCACGAGGTGGTCTGGGCGGCGGCCGGCACGCCGTACACCGTCTTCCCGATCGGGCCGGAGGAGCTCGTCGCCCACGCGGGCGCCACCCTGGTGGACGTGCGCGAGCGGCACGCGTGACACCGCTGGTCGCGACGGCCGTGCTGCTCGCCGCCGTCACCCACGCCAGCTGGAACGCCATCGCGCACCGCATCACCGACAAGCTCGTCGGCTTCGCCCTGATCTCCGGCGGTGGACTGCTGATCGGGCTCGCGGCGGCACCGTTCACGGCGTTCCCGGCGGGCCCCGCCTGGCCGTACCTGTTCGCCTCGGCCGCCGTGCACATCGCCTACTACGCGCTGCTGATGACCTCGTTCCGGCTGGGCGACTTCACGCAGGCATACCCCATCGCGCGCGGCAGCGCCCCGCTCGTGGTCACCGTGCTCGCCGCCGTCTTCGCGCACGAGGTGCCCGGCGCCTGGGCGGCCGCCGGCATCGCCGTGTCCTGCCTGGGGCTCGGCGGGGTCGGGCTGTGGGGACTGCGCGGGCGGCGGCCCGACTGGGCGGCGATCGGCGCGGCCCTCGCGACCGGCCTGACCATCGCCGCGTACACCGTCATCGACGGCATGGGCGTACGGGCCTCGGGCACGCCTCCCGGCTACATCGCCTGGCTCATGGCCGTGCAGGGGGCGGTGCTGCCCGCGTTCCTGTACGCACGCGCGCGTGCCGGCACCATCCGGCTCCTGCGGCCGTACGCCGCCCTCGGCCTCCTCGGCGCCGCCCTGTCCGTCGCCGCGTACGGCCTCGTGCTGTGGGCCCAGACCCGGGCCGCGCTCGCCCCCGTCGCCGCCCTGCGCGAGTCGTCCGTCATCGTCGGCGCCGCCATCGGCGCGCTGTTCTTCAAGGAGCGCTTCGGGGCGCCCAGGATCGCGGCGGCGGGCCTGGTGGTCGTGGGCATCGGGCTGATGCTGCGGGCCGGCTAGCGCGGCGCACGGTGCCGACATGACGGGCCGGGTGCGGTGACGCACCCTGGAAGCAGCGGTTTTCGGAGGTGGTCGTCATGATGCACACCGCTGTGGGATGGCACATCGAGATGGAGTTCATGGAGGACGATCAGCACACGCGCGCGGCGGCCCTGGTGCGCCTGCCCGACGGCTCCGAGGTACGGGCCCACGGCCGGGCCAGCCGGCACGGCGTCGACGCCAACCAGCCCCGGGTCGGCGAGGAGATCGCCGGTGCCCGCGCCCTCAACGAACTGGCCATGCACCTGCTGACCAAGGCACACGAGGAGATCGACCAGGCGTCCGGACGGACCTCGCACCCGATCCACGTGTGACACGCGCCCGGCGTGCGCCGAGGGCGCGTATGGCTCAGGCGAGCGCCGTGCGGACCGCTCGTACCAGCGCCTGCGCCCTCGGGTCCGCCGTCACGCTCTGCCGGAAGCCGTTGGTGACGTAGCCGAAGGCGACGCCGGTGTCCGGGTCGGCGAAGCCGAGCGCGCCGCCGCGCCCGGGATGGCCGAAGGAGCCGGGGGTGAGCAGCGGGGACGCGGCACCGTGCAGCATGTGGCCGAGGCCGAAGCGGGTGCCCACCACCAGCACCCGGTCCGGTCCGGCGGACTCCTCCGCGCGGGCCAGCTCCATGGTCCGCGGGGTGAACAGCCGGGTCCCGCCGTCGACCCCGCCGATGAGCGAGGCGTAGAAGCGGGCCAGCCCGTCGGCCGTGGCGATGCCGTTGGAGGCGGGCAGGGCGGCGGCGCGGTAGCCGGGGTCGTTCTCGTCGGGGAACGGGGTGATCGCGGCGAACGCGCGGCGGGTCAGGGAGTCCGGGTCGGCGTAGACCTCGGCCACCGCCCGCTTGGGGCGGGTCTTCAGCCCGCCGGCGGTCTCGGGCGCGTCCACAGGGCCGACGCGGCCCACGCGCGCCCGCTCCGGTTCCGGCAGGCCGAGCCACAGGTCCGCGCCCGCCGGCCCGGCGATCTCCTCGGCGATCCAGTCGCCGACCGGGCGGCCGGTGATCCGGCGGAGCAGTTCGCCGGTGAGCCAGCTGAAGGTCTGGGCGTGGTAGCCGTGGGCGGTGCCCGGCTCCCAGACCGGCGCCTGCGCGGCCACGGCGGCGGCGCTCAGGTCGGGGTCGGCGGCCTCGGCCGGGGTCAGCGGGCGGTCCAGCACGGGCACGCCCGCGCGGTGCGCGAGCAGGTCCCGTACGCGCGTGTGCTCCTTGCCGGCCGCCTTGTACTCCGGCCAGTAGGTGCCGACCGGGGCGTCCAGGTCCAGTTCGCCGCGCTGGTGCAGGAGCAGCAGCGCGGCGGCGGCGACGCCCTTGGTGGCGGAGCGCACGATCTGCGCGGTCCCGCGCTGCCAGGGGGCCGTGCCGTCCACGTCCCGGGTGCCGGCCCACAGGTCCACGACCCGGTGTCCGTCCCGGTAGACGGCGACGGCCGCTCCGCGCTCGCCGAGCAGCGCGAAGTTCGCGGCGAACGCCTCCCTGACCGGCTCGAAGCCCTCGGCCACAGTGCCGTTCACGTCCACGTCCACGCCCGCCGCCCCTTCCGCCCAGCCATCTCCTGCGACAGTGGGTGCAACACGGGGGACGAGCCTGCGATTCCTCGGTGGGACCGGCCCGGCAGAATCGTTACGTCGATGGCGCCGCGCGTCGTATGCGCCGCCGGCCGGGTCCGCGTCCGTCACGGCCCGTCACGCGCCCATGGCCACGGACTTCGGGTCGAAGCCGAACGGCAGCTCCAGCCGGTGCGCCCGCATCAGCTCCTCGTCGGAGAGCAGCGCGCCGGTCGGGCCGTCCGCCGCGATCACGCCCTCGCTGAGGACGAGGGAGCGCGGGCACAGCTCCAGCGCGTACGGCAGGTCGTGCGTCACCATGAGGACCGTGACGTCCAGGGAGCGCAGGATGTCGGCGAGTTCGCGGCGCGAGGCCGGGTCCAGGTTGGAGGACGGCTCGTCCAGGACCAGGATCTCCGGCTCCATGGCGAGCACGGTGGCCACCGCGACCCGGCGGCGCTGGCCGAAGGACAGGTGGTGCGGCGGCCGGTCGGCGAACTCCCGCATCCCGACCCGCTCCAGCGCGGTGTGCACCCGCTCCTCCAGCGCCGCCCCCTTGATCCCGGCGGCGGCCGGACCGAACGCCACGTCCTCGCGCACGGTCGGCATGAACAGCTGGTCGTCCGGGTCCTGGAAGACGATGCCGACCTTCTGCCGGATCGCGGCCATGTGCTGCTTGGACACCGGGAGCCCGGCCACGGTCACCGTGCCGGTGCCGCCGCCCAGGATGCCGTTGAGGTGCAGCACCAGGGTGGTCTTGCCGGCGCCGTTCGGGCCGAGGAGCGCGACCCGCTCGCCGCGCGCGATCGAGAAGTCCACGCCGAACAGGGCCTGGTGTCCGTCGGGGTAGGCGAAGGCGAGGCCGGAGACCTCCAGGGAAGCAGTCACAGGAACCATCACAGCATCCATCCCAGCAGGCAGACGACGAGGGCGGCACAGGGGAGGCTGAGCGCGTGCCGCCACTGCGCGCCGGACGCGGTCACCTCGTCGATGACCGGCATGGAACCGGCGTACCCCCGGCTCACCATGGCGAGATGCACGCGCTCCCCGCGCTCGTAGGAGCGGATGAACAGCGCGCCGGCGGACTTGGCGAGCACACCCCAGTGCCGTACGCCCTTCGCCTCGAAGCCGCGCGACTCACGGGCGATCCGCATCCGGCGCATCTCGTCGGTGATGACGTCGCCGTAGCGGATCATGAAGGAGGCGATCTGCACGAGCAGCGGCGGCAGTTTCAGCCGTTGCAGCCCGAGCAGCAGTTCGCGCAGTTCGGTGGTGGCCGCCAGCAGCACGGACGCGGCGACGCCGAGGGTGCCCTTGGCCAGTACGTTCCAGGCGCCCCACAGCCCGTTCACGCTGAGCGAGAGCCCGAGCACGTGCACCCGCTCGCCCGCCGCCACGAACGGCATGAGCACGGCGAACGCGACGAACGGCACCTCGATCAGCAGCCGCCCGAGCAGGAAACGGGCGGGCACGCGCGCCCGGTGCGCGACGACCGCGAGCAGCACGGCGTACACCGCGAACGCCCACATCGCCTCGCGCGGGGTCGACACGACGACCACCACGAACAGGAACGCGGCGGCCAGCTTGGTGTGCGGCGGCAGGCCGTGCACGGGCGAGTGCCCGTGCCGGTAGAGCCGGTGTGCGTGTCCCGCTCCCACGTCAGACGCCGGTGCTCGCGGGGGACACGTCGTCGGCGCGCCGCCTGCGCAGCGCCCAGAACACCGCGCTGCCCGCGACGACCGTGACGCCGACGCCGATCACGCCCGCGAGGCCGCCGGACAGCCGGGCGTCGGAGATGTCCTTCACGCCGTAGTCGGCGAGCGGCGAGTCGGCCGTGGTGTGCTGCTTCGCCTTCTTGTCGATCCCCTTGTCGTGCGCGACCTTCTCCAGGCCGTCGGGGTTCGCGGAGGCGTAGAAGCTGACGAAGCCGGCGAGGACCAGGGAGGTGACGAGCCCGGTGATCCACAGCGTGCGCCGGGAGGTGCGCGCCGCCACGGGCGCCGTCGGGGCGGGCGCGTCCACCAGTTCGCCGTTCACCCGCAACCGGAGCCGCTGCCGCAGGCCCCGCGCGCCGTACACCAGGTCCGGGCGTACGGCGACGACCGCGCCGACCGTCAGCGCGGTGATGACCGCCTCGCCGATGCCGATCAGGACGTGGACGCCGATCATCGCGGTGGCGACCTTGCCAATGGAGACGTCGGTGGTGCCGCCGACCGCGTAGATCAGCGTGAAGGCGACCGCCGCGGCCGGCACGGACACCAGCGCGGCGACGAAGGAGGCCACCGTCACCGAGCGCCGCTTGCGGGGCAGCACGGCGAGCAGGCCGCGGAAGACGGCGTAGGAGACGACGGTCGTGACGATCGCCATGTCGGTGATGTTCACGCCGAGCGCGGTCAGCCCGCCGTCGGCGAACAGCACGCCCTGCATCAGCAGCACCACCGACACGCACAGGACGGCCGTGTAGGGCCCGACGAGTATCGCGGCCAGGGCGCCGCCCAGGAGGTGGCCGCTGGTCCCGGCGGCGACCGGGAAGTTGAGCATCTGCACGGCGAAGATGAACGCCGCCACCAGGCCGGCCAGCGGGGCCGTCCGCTCGTCGAGTTCGCGGCGGGCGCCGCGCAGGCTCACGGCGAGGGCGCCGGCGGCGACCACTCCGGTGACCGCGGAGGTCGGGGCGTCGATGAATCCGTCAGGTACATGCACCGTACGATTTTAGGCCCTTGTTGCGAATGTCTTGCAAGAGAGACCGGCTCTCCATCTCCAGCGGAGGCGTGGACCGGGAAATGTGCGACTCTTGAGGGAAAGCGGATGCACGGCTTTCGCATACGTCACGGTGCGTGAGAGGGCGGTCCGATGTCTGTAGTCGAACAGTACGCGCGCGCTCACATCGTCACGGACGAGGAGGATCCCGGGGCCGTACCCGTCGTACTGCGGTACGACCCCGACGCCGATCCCCGCTCCGTCCGGGTCGGGCTGCCCGGACCGCACGAGTGGACCTTCTCCCGCGCGCTCCTCGAACGGGGACTGCGGGCGCCGGCTGAGAGCGGCGACGTCCGGGTGTGGCCGTGCGGGCGCGTCCAGGCGGTGGTCGAGTTCCACACCGACGACGGGGTCGAGGTCGTGCAGTTCGAGTCGAAGACGCTGGTGCGGTTCCTGCGCCGCACCTACACCGTCGAGCCCGTGCGGAGCTGATCGCGGCCGGGCGGAGCCGGTCAGCTCCCGAGCTTCAGCAGCTTCGCCACGATCGGGCCGGCCGTGTCCCCGCCGTGCCCGCCCGCCTGGACCACACCGGCGGCGGCGAGGTCGCCCCGGTAGGCGGTGAACCAGCCGTTCGGCTTCTTCTGCCCGTCCACCTCGGCGGAGCCGGTCTTCGCGCCGTAGTCCGGGCCGAGCCCCGCCATCGCCTGGGCGGCCGTGCCGTACGCGGCCGTGTACCGCATCAGCTCGCGCAGCTGGGACAGCGTCTTCGGCGACAGGGTGCGCGAGGCGGTGGCCAGCGTGCGGTGGTCCACGGACGGCGGGACCAGGTACGGCTGGTGGAAGCTGCCCGACTTCACGGTGGCCGCCACGGAGGCCATGTTCAGCGGGTTCATGCGCACCCCGCCCTGGCCGATCAGCGAGGCCGCCATCTGCGCCGCCGACTGCACCGGCACCGAGCCGTCGAAGGTGGGCACACCGATCGCCCAGTTGTTCATGGACAGCCCGAAGACCTGCTGGGCCTGCTTGGTCAGGTCGTCGTTCTTCAGCTTCTTCGCCTGGCTGATGAAGGCGGTGTTGCAGGACCGGGCGAAGCTCGCCTTGAACGTGCCGCCCTTGATCTCGAAGTCGTCGTCGTTGTGGAACTTCCAGCCGCCGTAGGTGACCGTCTTCGGGCAGGGGTGCTTCTTGTCCGCGGAGGCCAGGCCCTTGTCGATCAGCAGCGACGACGTGATGACCTTCATCGTGGAGCCGGGCGCGAGGGAGCCCTGGAAGGCGGTGTTGAAGCCGTGGCCGCCGTTGGCGACCGCCAGGATCTCGCCGGTCGAGGGCCGCAGCGCGACCACCGAGGCACGCGCGCGCCCCTCGACCTGCTGCTCGGCGGCGGCCTGGAGGGTGGGGCTGAGCGTCGTCCGCACCGTGCCCGGGGTGCCCTTGCTCAGCTCGACCAGCGTCTTGTCGGAGAGCTTGGCCTCCTTGGCGGCCTTGCCGCGCACCACGCGCAGCTCGACGCCCGCCGTGCCGCCCGCCGTCTTGCCGTACTTCTCCCGCAGCCCGTCCAGCACCGTGCCGAGGGACGGGTACCTGGCGGTGGTGATCTCGCCGCCGTCGCGGTCCAGCGCCTTGACCGGCGGGGTGCCGGACGCGCCGGTCACCAGCGTGTCGCCGTCCCGCAGTTCCGGGTGGACCACGGCCGAGTGCCAGTCGACCAGCGGCTTGCCGTCGCTCGCCCGGCGCACGACGGTGAACGAACTGCGGTAGGCGAACGGCTTGCTGAGGCCCCGGTAGGCCACCGTGGCCCGCACGGAGAACGGCACCTCGGCGCCCTTGGCCGTCCCCGGCTTGAGCGTGACGTCCTTCAGGTGGGCCTCCTTGGCGAAGCCGGTGAGCGCCTTCCCGGCGGCGGCGGGGTCGTCCGTGGCGTCCGCCGCCCGTTCGGCCTTGCCCTGCTGCCAGGCGGTCAGGAAGCGGGTGGAGGCCGTGCGGACCTCGGTGGCGGTGAGCGGGCCGGTCCTGACGGTCCGGTGGCCGGCCGTGGTGGCGGACTGCTCGTCGGCGGCGGCACCGCCGTCGTACAGCGCGTAGACGCCGAGCCCGGCACCGCCGACCACCACGGCGATCATCCCGCCGAGCACGGCGGGCCGGGTCTTCCGTCGCTCGGCGACGCGCCTTCTCTTGCCCACAGCCTCAGTTCCTCCGCACCTTTCCCAGGGTCCCCGCAGCCCGCACATTCCCCAACGACGGCAATCACCTTAAAGTCCCCGTCTTCCCGGGTGACGTCAGCCCGCGTTCCGTAGCACGCTTGCGACAATCGGCCCGGCGGCGTCGATGCCGTGCCCGCCGTCCTGGACCATGGCCGCCGCGGCGACGTCGTCGCGGTAACCGGTGAACCAGCTGTCCGACCGCGCCTCCCCGTCGACCTCCGCCGAGCCGGTCTTCGCGCCGACGTCCCCGCCCATCCCGGCCATCACGCCGGCCGCGGTGCCGCTGCGCGCGGTGCGGTTCATCATGGCGCGCAGCTGCTGGGCCGTGGCCGGCGACAGGCCGCGCGCGCGGGCCGGTTTCCGGTCGTCCAGCCGCAGCGGCACGATCAGCGGCTGGCGGAAGGTTCCGGTCTTCGCGGTGGCCGTCACGGACGCCATGTTCAGCGGGCTCATCTGGACCTGGCCCTGGCCGATCAGGCCCGCCGCGGTGTCCGGGCCACCGGGCGCCGGCACCCGGCCGTCGAACGTGGGCACGCCGATCTGCCAGTTGTCGCGGCCGAGCCCGAAGCGGTCCTCGGCCTCGCGGGTGAGGGAGTCGGGCTTCACCTCGTCCGCGAACTTCACGAACGCCGTGTTGCAGGAGCGGGCGAAGCTGTCGGCGAGGGTGGCGTGCCCGTCCGGCGTCATGCCCTTGAGGTTCTGGAAGGTCTGGCTCTGCCAGACGGCCGACGGCGGGCAGGGCGCCGGTCCGTTCGCGGTGGTCAGGCCGTTGTCGATGAGGGTCGCCGCGCTGATGATCTTCATGGTGGAGCCGGGGGCGCGTTCGCCGAGGAGGGCCGCGTCGAAGCCGTCGTCGCGGTTGTTGGCGACGGCGAGTATCTCGCCGGTGCTGGGCTTGACGGCCACGACCGAGGAGTCGGGGTACTTCAGCACGGCGTTCTCGGCCGCCGCCTGGGCGCTCGCGCTGAGCGTCGTGGGGAGCTTGCCGGGCCTGCCCTTGGCCAGGGTGAGCAGCGGGGTGTCCGCGACCTGGCTGCCGTCCGCCGCCGCCTGATGCCGGATCACCAGTTCCACCCCGGGCCGGCCGCCGGTCTTGTCGCCGTAGCGCCGGCGCAACTCGTCCAGGATCGGACCGAGCGACGGGTACGTCACCCGGGTGAGCACCTTGCCGCTGCGGTCCACGGCCTCGATCTCGGGGGCGGCCGACTCGCCGGTGGTGAGCGTGTCGCCCTTGCGCAGCCGCGGGTGGACGACGGAGGGCTGCCAGTCGACCAGCGCGCGGTGCGAGGTCTGGCCGCGTACGACGGTCAGCGCGCTGCGGTAGGAGAGCGGCCGGGAGGCGCCGGCGTACGACACCGTGGCCCGCACCGTGAACGGCACCGTGTCGCCGGTGGCCCGGCCGGGCGTGATCCGCACCGCGCCGATGTGCGCGTCGTGGCCGTAGGCCGACAGCAGCTCCCGGGCCGCCTCCGGGAAGTTGGTGTACGACGCGGCGGCCGCCGCGTCGCCCTTCTGCCAGGCGCTGAAGAACGCGCCGGTCGTCTCCTTCACCTCGGAGCCGCTGGGCGGACCGGTCCGCACGGCCGCCGGGCCCTCCGGGCCGTCGTCACCGTTCAGCGCGGACGCGACGTTGTACAGCCCGTACCCGGCGCCGCCGAGCACCGTGACGCACACGCCGCCGATGACGGCCGCCTTGACCCCGTTGCGCATGGTGCGCTTCCCCTCCCGTTCAGCCTGTTGAACACGTTCAAAACAGGTCGTGGGGGCACTGTAAGCGGTTGCGCTCCCCGAGTGACGGGAGTTGTCGAAACCGTGACTCAGACCCAGGTGTCCAGCCACATCCGCGACCGCCACGAGTCGATCGGGATGGCCTGGCCCGTGTACAGGGGCCAGAAGTAGATGAAGTCTGCGCGATCAGGCCCCGTAGGGCCCCGACCAGGGCGTTTGCCTCTGGCCGGGGCCGAATCAGGCGGCTTGGGCCGTCTCTGGGCCGTGATCTTGATGATCGGACGCCAGATAGAGGCTGTCGACGGCCTTCCGCGTGCGTCCCTCGCTGCTCGGCATCAGGTGAGTGTATGTCCGGAGCGTGAACCCCGGATCGCTGTGCCCGAGGTACTGACTCAGGGCCCGGATGTTCTCGCCGGCGTCCAGCAGCACGGAGGCGTAGAAGTGCCTGAGTGCGTGCATGCCGTGCTCGCGGGCCGACGCGTACCGCTCGCCCGCTTCCGCGTCGGGGATGATGCCGGCGGCGGCGAGCGCGGGCTTCCAATGATGATCGTTGAAGTTGCTCACGCGTACGTGGCGCCCCTCGACTCCGCTGAAGATCAGCCGCTTCGTCACGTGGGGGCCGTCTGGCGTGCGCCACGGCAGCGTCACGTCGATCGGCTCGAACTCCTTCGAGTGCTCCCGCAGCACGGTGGCCACAGCCTTGGGTAGCGGCACATCCCGGACCTTGCCACCCTTCGGCAGCGCGAAGACGTACTTGCCGCGGATGCGCTTGAGCTGTTGGCCCACAGTCAGCCAACCGCCCTCGTAGTCGAGCTCGTCGACGGCCAGGCCGAAGATCTCACCCTGTCGCAGCCCGCATCCTGCCCCGGCGTCCACGGCGGCCTGGTAGCGCCGGGGGAGGGCGGCGCGTACGCCGAAGACCTGCGCTGCCGTCCACGGGACGACACGCGGCTTGCCCGGTTTCGGGAGCTGCACCGTACGTGCGCGACAGGGATTCTTGCTCAGCAGCCCGTCATCGACTGCCGCGCTCAGCGCTGCGGAGACGGTGCCGACGATGATGCGTCGGTGGGACTCCGCCGGCACGGTGGCTTCCAGATCGGCGATCCAGGCGCGGATGTGCTCGGGCTTGAACGAGCCGAGCGGGCGAGAGCCGATGTGGGGGTAGGCGTGAAGTCGGAGCCGACGCTCCGCAGCCTCGCGACTGTTGATCTCGCCAGTGTGCGTCTTGACCCAGCGTTCCGCGTACTGCCGGAATGTCGTACGCGCGGCGCGCGGGTCGACGTACTGACCGCGCGACATGTCCGCTTCGATCTCGGTGAGCCACTGCTTGGCGAGCCGCAATTCCTTGTCGCGGAACGACTTGCTCTTCTCGGTCCCGTCCGGCCCGACGTACCGGGCGCGGTATCGGAGACCCGTTCCGTGGCGGTCGGTCTTGACCTTCACGGGCTTGCCGTCGGGGCCGGTGAGGGTCTTCAACCATCGGTCTTGGATGTGGCCTGCCATGTAGGGCGTGGTCCCTTCTGGACATGGGACGGGGAGGGCCACGGCGTGACCCTCCCCGGGAGATGGTTGCTGCGGTGTCTGGCCGCGTCAGGCAGCGTCGGTGGCGACGTCCTTGCGGCTGGTGACGTAGGCGCGTACGTCGGCGGGGTCGTAGCGAAGGTGCTTGCCGATGCGGAAGCCGGGCGGGCCGATGCGCTTCTTGCGCCACTGGTAGACAGTCTCTTTCGGCACCTCGAACATCTCGGCGATGTCGTCGGGGGTGAGGTACCGGTCCGGGAGGCCGCCTCGGAGAGTGGCGCGGGGATCGGGATCTGTCGGCTTTGCCATAGGGACTCCAAGCGGGAGGGCAGGGCCGCGTCTGTCCGAGGTTCGGATTTCTGCGTCATTGCGTCATCAGCGTCATTCGGGCTTCTGACCTGGGGTTTTGTGAGACGCAGTGGTGCGGGGGTGCGTCATCGGCGCGTCATGTGCTGCGTCATGGGGTGACGCAGATGACGCAGGATGACGCAGAGCCCGCCGTCTGCGTCATGGCTGTCGCCGCAGGTCAGGTGCCGTTTTTTGGCTTGCATGACGCAGATGACGCAGCGTCTTCCCTCTTAGGACAAAAGAGGGGGTGTCTGTTGGGGTGCGGTGCGGCTCACAGCGTGAAGAAGGAGCCGCTGCGCGGCGCGTCCTTGGGCGGCGCAGGCGCCGAACAGCAAGAGGAGCACGCCTGGCCGGTGGTGCTCTTCTTGCTTGTTCGCCGCGGGACCGCGAGGGCGCGGGTCAGAACATCGGTTTGTGCTCGGGTGGGGGCGGGGCCGGTTGGCGGGTCATTTCGAGGTAGCGGCCCTCGCTGGTGCGGCCCGAGTCGATGAGGACACCACGAGCGGCCAAGGTCGGTTGGAGGCGCTTGAGACGGTCGGAGAGGACCTTTCCCGTGGTCGGCCATCCCTTGGGCAGGGGACGCAGGTCCTCGCCGCTGTAGAGGCGGCTGAGGCAGTTGAGCCACTCGGTGGAGGTCATCCGCTGCGCCGCGCCCGGTTCGATGGTGTCGGCGTGCCTGAGGACGGTCTGCGCGAGGAGGTCACCTTCGATCACGTCGTCGTTGAGGTCATCCAGGCTCCGCCGGTAGGCGGCGAGCGCTCCCAGGCCGGTTGCCGCGTCGAGCTGCGCGCACAGGTGGGCGAAGTCGGCCATGCGCAGGTCGGTGGGGGTCTCCGCCTCGGCGGCGCGGACCTTGACCGTGAGGTCCAGGAGCGAGCCGAGAACGATCGGCAGGACCTCGGCGTACTCCGCCCATAGTTCCGCCTCGGTGCGCCTCACGCGGGGCCGCTCCAGACGCAGCGGCAGGAGCCGTTCGGCGAGGTCGGGCCGGATGACGCCGACGTCGATGCCGGTCAGGAGCAGGGGGCGGCGGTAGCGAGCGCGGAACACGTCCCCGTCGGTGAACAGGGCGCGTTTGACGTTCTCGGCGCCGGTGACGATGCAGCACATGGCGTCGGACAGGTCCGGGGTCATGTGGGAGAGGTTGTCCAGGGCGGTGACCCATCCGGCCGCCACCGCTGCGATCAGGTTCTCCTCGTCTTTCGGCGCGCGGCGCAGGTCACCGCTCATGCCCTCGATGATCCGTACGAGCATCCGACCGCCGGTGGACTTGCCCGCGCCCTGCGGCCCGGTGAGGAACGGGGCGGGGACGGGCACGGACGGCTCCAGGCATCCGATGAGCCAGGCGATGGCCAGGCATTCGGTCTCGGCGTTGGCGAAGTTGCAGAGCCTGAGCAGGAGGTCGATGCCCTTGCCGTTGGTGTCTTTGGCCGGCAGGGGCAGTTCCCCAGTGAGCTGGGTGCGCCTCCAGCACACCTCACGCGGGTCGGGAATGGCGACGTCCCACCCGGTGGGGTGGATGCGCACCGACTGCCCGTCGCTACGTCCCAGGTCCAGCCACGTCGCCCCATCGAATCCGGGGGCGACGCGGATGTGGACGGGCTGCACGTCCTCGGTCAGCGCGAGCGCTTCGATCAAGTCCAACGCCTCCTTGAGCGCGGTGCCGTTGAAGACGCCGAGCCCGTCCTTGAACAGGCCGACCATGAGTTCCTGGCGGTGGCTGCCCGTGGTGCCCTGGGAGCGGATCGGGCGGGCCACGGGGTGGCCGTTCTTCTGCGCGTACACGGTTCCGTCGGCGGTGCGGAAATAGCGGAAGTGCGCCTGCGCGTAGTCGGTGATGACCTCGCGGGCGGGGTTCTTCTCGTCGTCAGCCATGCTCACAGCCCCAACCTGATGCGGGCGTTGGTCCACGCGTCGGTGCAGTGCCGCGGCGATTCACCCTTGGCCTGCGCGGCGGCGAACAACCGCGTGACATGAGCGTCGGTGAGGCAACCGCACCGGCCGTGCGTGGACAGCACAGCCAGGAAGGTGCGGTAGACCGTGGCGTGGATCGCGCTGGTGGCCTCGGTGATGCGCTGCTCCGCCATGGCGATGCCACGCTCCAGATACACGGGCGTGCGATGGCGACACTCCCCGCCCGCGGCCGGTGCGGGCACGGTGACGGCCGGCGATGCGGTCCGGACCGTGGCGGCCCTGCTCACGACCAGCGCGCGCACGGCATCCGGCAGGTAGGCCATGGTGCCGGTGCCGAACCCGAGCCAGCGGGCGTAGGCCATCGTGGACTTGATGTCCACACCGGGGCGGACGGCGTTGGCGGACTGCATCGCACCGAGGTAGAGCCAGTGCTCACCCCGGGTGGTGGGCACGACTTGCGTGGTGGGCAGATTCTCGCGGGCCCACGCGATCGCGTCGCTGTTGTCCAGGTCAACGACCGTCAGACCGGCCCCGCCCGGGTGGTAGGCGACCGCCTCAGCTTGCAGCCACGCGCGGCGCCAGGGTCCGGAGGTGATGACGTGCGGGTCGGTGGTCGCGGCGGCCCATGCGTGGCACGGTCCGGGGCAAGCGCACGGTCCGGGGCTCTTCATGTTCGGCCGGCCGCCGCACGCGTTGTCCGCGCAGTGACGGCAGTTGCCGAACGGGACCTTCCCCGCCCGCAGCGGCAGCACCGGAATCTGCCAGGCGGCCAGTTCCAGGGCGGTGCGCAGGTGCTCGTTCATGCCGATGGGATGGGTCATGCTGGAGACCTCCAACAGGTCTGTTGTGGACTGGTTGGCCGGGGCGACTGCGGATCTTTGGCGAGAGGTGCAGTCGCCCCGGGCGGTGCTACTGAACGCCGTGGGCGTCGGGGCAGTAGCTCTCGGGGCAGTCGCAGCCGCCGCACTCGGTGCAGATGTCGCCCGAGCACTCGTCACACATGGCGTGGCCGGGGCATCCGTAGTCGGGGCACTCGTCGCAGTACTGCTCGTCCGCGTCGAACATGCGGGTTCCTTTCCTGGTCAGCCATGGAAGTGGTTGCGCTTGAAGACGGCTTTGCGGATGTTGACCGTGGTCCCGCCGTGGTGGCCGGTGGCGCCGAAGACCTGCACGGCGATCCAGCCGCCGAAGATGACGGCGGCGAGGATGACGAGCTGGTGGATGAGCGCGGCGAGCGCGGCGATGAACGTGGTCAGCAGGACCAGCCCGCCGCACACGGCGCCGAACCCGATGCCGCCGAGGGCGATGTTCACCGCCGCGCGGGACACGGCCGGCTTCGCCACGACCGGTTCGGGCTTGGCGGGCTCGACGGCGTAGCCGGTGACCACTCGCCCGTCGGGCAGGACGACGCTCGCCACGGTCGGCAGGGCGCCCGGCTGGACGGGAACGAGCGGCGCCGTGACCGGAACCGCGGGCTGTATCGGGGTGGGCGGGTGGACTTCCACGGCCCGCTGAACGGGCGCGTGGCCGGTGGTCTCGGGGTACATGCGGAATCCATTCCGGGGGTGGGGCAGGGAGGCAGACACACCCTCTGTGGGGGTGGCTGTGGAGGGGGTTTCAGGGGTGCTGACCTGCGGGCCTCCCTGCCTCCCTGAACGATCATTCGTGCAGGTCAGAGCCAGGGAGGCGGGCCAGGGAGGCATTCAGGGAGATCTCCCTGCCTCCCTGACCCGCGGGGGGTTCGACTCCCTCTACTCGGAAGCAGAAGCGGAACCCTCGCCGTCGCGGTTGGCGAGCGCTTGGGCGACGCGGTCGCGGCCGACGACCATGCGGCCGTCGGACTTGTACGGCTCGGCGCCGGCGTCGTCGAGAACGCGCTTGAGGTCGATGAACGACCAGCCGCTGTAGGCGTCCGCGTTCAGCGCGGCGAGGCGGGTGATGACTTCCTGGGTGCGCACGCGGGCATCGATGCCGAGCACGGTGGCGATGTCGGCGAGCGGGTCGCGCTTCTCGCCGCGCTCGATGGCGTGCAGGGTGGCGACGGCGTTGCCGCGCAGGGCCTTGGCGCGGTCGGTGATGGCCTTGGCCTGGTCGTCGTCGATGTAGTGCGTGCGCACCGTGATGGACGACTGGCCGGCCGGGATCTCGATCCCGTCCGAGGCGACGACCAGCGTTCCCTTGTCCAGACCCTGGCGCAGCAGGTGCGGGGCGGCCCCGCCGTCCACGGCCTTGTCGCCGAGCGCCATACGGGCCTGCGATTCGGTGCCCAGCGCGAGCGAGGCACGTGTGTGCGCACCCTCACGCACCAGCTTGGGAAGGTTCTGGTCGGTCGGGTCCTGGGTGCCTTCCCACAGGATCACGTCCACGGCGCAGCCTTGGTTGTGGACCTTGCGCACGGCCATGAAGTAGCGGGAGGTGGCCTTGGCGCCGCCGTAGGGGCGGCCGTCTTCGTCTTTGACCGGGCACATGAACGCGACCTGCGCTTCGTCCACGATGCCGATCAGCGGCGGGAACACGGCTTTCGGGTCGGCGCGGCGGGCGTCGATCCGCCGGTTCATCTCCTCGACCAGGCCCTCGACCATCTCGGTCGCCTCGATCACGTTCTCATCCGCCGGCCCCTGGATCAGGACCGTGGCGAGCCCGTCGAACATGGCCCAGTCGCCCACGCCCTTGAGGTCGGCGATGCGGAACTCCACCGTGCGATCCAGCGCCGCCCACAGAGCGAGCGCCCGCAGCGAGGCGGTCTTGCCCTGGTTGGACAGACCCGTGATGAGCAGGTGCCGCTGGTACAGGCTCAGCGCTGCGGCATCGCCGCGCAGGTCCTGACCCCACGGTGCCTTGCCGCTCTTGTAGTTCGCGGTCAGGGACTCGTCGGTGACCAGCGGAGACGGGCCGATCGGCTCATCCAG
The DNA here is from genome assembly GCF_040704085.1 of Streptomyces sp. NPDC047841. NCBI lineage: Bacteria > Bacillati > Actinomycetota > Actinomycetes > Kitasatosporales > Streptomycetaceae > Streptomyces > Streptomyces sp. NPDC047841. The sequence continues at coordinate 168,662 of NZ_JBEYRP010000005.1, read as the reverse complement.
CGCCCCCGAGTCGGCGATCCATAGCCGCACCGTGCGGGCGGCGGTCGGGATGGTGATGAACACTTCGTGTTCGTGCCGGGTGAGGTTCTCGGCGAGCTTGCGGCGCCGCTGCTGCACCTCCACCGTCGACACCCCGGACGGAAGCGTCACGTCGACTTCGACGCCGCATCCGGCGATGGTGATCGGGGACAGCATGGAGGCGCCGGCGTCGCCCATCTCCTTGATGGCGTTGCGCAGCGCGGGCACCCCGAGATCCCGCAGGGCCTTGACCACGATGGACGGCGTGATGGGCTCACCCTCGCCGGACCGGACGTTGGCCGGGAGGGCCCAGTTCGGGGCGGCCTGCTGGTGGGCGCCGACCGACCACAGCGCGAGCAGGGCGAGGAACGGGCCGATCGTGATCAGCGGTCCCCACACCACCTGAACGATCGTGATCATCAGTCGGATGAACTCGACCACCGCCATGAGTGGGGTGACCACGTCGGTGATGTCCTTGTTGGCGATGGCGAGGACCACCCCGAGCGCGACCAGGGCGCCGATGCCCATACCGGTGCCGACCAGGGCGCCCTTGGCGGCGTCGACCGGGGAGTGGAGCAGGTCCATGCGGCGGCGGTGGCGGGCTTCGCGGAAGCGCTGCCCGCGCTCCTCCCACTCCGCGGCCACCTCGTAGTTCCCCGCGGCCTCGGCAGCGCGGAGCATGCGCTCGTAGCGGGCGGCGGTGCGGCCGTCCCAGGTACGGCGGGCCACGATCCGCGCGCCACCCCAGGTGTAGAGGGTGTGGCGGGCCACCGCGCGCGCGGCGGTCTTGGTCGTCTCGTGCGTTACGGCCGTCCGTATGGCGCGTCCGGAGCGCACCCACAGCGGCACGGGTGCGGTCGGCGCCGGGTCGGGGACCACGGTCAGCGTGGTCACGGTGGCCGGTTCGGCAGGCGGGTCGGTGTCCTTGTGCAGGTGAACGACGTTGTCGCTCATGATGGAAAGGTCTCCTGACTGCCCCGGCAGGGGCGGGAAGTTGGGGATGCCGGGGTGGCCGTGGTCCGTGGCAGGGTGCGGCCACCCCAGGGCGGCGGTGCAGGTCAGTGGCCGTGCCGGGCGCGGTTCTCCGCGCGGCTGAGCTGGGCCGGGTCGACGCGCGGGCCGTCGTACCAGCAGAACGGGCGGATGCCGCCGGCGGCCTTGAACACACGGATCGCGGCACCCTCAGGGGTGTCCGGCAGGACGTAGACGCGTCCGCCCTCCAGGGAGGCCAGCAGGCGGGCGGCGTGGTGCTCGCACCCGTCCGCCCCGGCGTTCCCCCTGTCCAGTACGGTCACGACGGGCGAGCCGTCACAGGGCGTCGGGTCGTCCGGGTGAGCGGCGGGGCAACGACGGTCCACGGTCACCACCAGCCGGACGAATTCTTGGCGGCCTTGGCGGCGGCGTGCTCGTTCACCACGCGCTGCCGCTCGGTGTGCAGGGCGGTGATCTCGGCGATGAGCCGGGTTTCGGCGGCCGTCCACGCGTTCTCCAAGCGGCGGTCGGCGCGGTCGGTGCTGCGGCCCCGTGCGATCCGGTAGGTGCCGCCGGCCAGCGCGGCGACGATGGCACGCCGTTCGGCGCCGTTCAGCGGCCACATCTCGCGTTCGCGGACCGCTTCCAGCTTGCGGTTGGTCTGCCGGATCTCCCGGTCCAGGCGGCGGGTGTCGGGCTTGCCCATGTCGGTCCTTCCGTCAGGCTGCTGAGCGGGTGAGGGTGTCGTATTGGCTGGAGGTGATCAGGCCGGACTCGCGCCATTCGGCGAGCAGATCGGCTTGTCCCTCGATGGCGTCGCACTTGGCGCACAGCCGCCCGGCCGGCCCGCGACGACGTGAGCCGGGCGGGCGTTGTCCCCACTTGCAGGCGGTCAGCCCGGCGGCTTCCGCTTCGCGTTCCAGCTCCCGCAGGGGCTTGGCGGCGTGGGGGTAGAAGAACTCGATTTCGTCGAGTTCGTCGGGCTTGGCGAATGCCCCGCACAGGCACTCTCCGGACATGTGCAGGTGAACGGTGACCTCGTTCAGCGGCAAAGCATCGGGGGTGCACAGCATGTGGTCGGCGTGCTGGTGGCGGATGGGGCAGCGGTAGCGGGCGCGGTATTCGCGCATGTGGGCGTCGGTCCAGTGGACGATCGGGGACACCCAGATCAGGGAGCCTTCGCGGTCGACCTCTTCGGCGTTGCGAAAGCGCCGGTCGGTCTCGGCCCACCGCATGCCGCCTAGGTAGACGACATTGCGGGTGCGCCCATGGCGGCCGATGATCTGTCCCCGCAGCCGCTGAAGGGGTTCGTCCTTCAGCCTCCGGTACATCACCGAGTGGCCGGCCGGGCCGGGGAAGCCCTTCCAGACTTGTCGGCCGATGTTCTTGCCGCGGGTGGACAGCACCCGTGCCAGCACGAGATCCCGGTAGGAGTGCTTGGGGTGGAGCTCGTGCAGGGGCAGACCCCAGGCGGCCACCACATCCCGCACGTGCTGGGTGGTCTCCGGGATGCCGGTCCCGGTGTTGACGTGCGCGATTGCGTCCACGCGGCGGCGGAAGAGGTGGTTGACGACCACGGAGTCATTGCCGCCGGAGAACAGCCCGATCGTGGCGACCACCGGGAAGGCGGCCAGCACGCGATCGAGGATCGCGAACGAGCGGCCGATTGCCTCATCCAGCGTCATGGCCTCGGGCTCGACGTCCGCCTTTGGCGGCCGGCCGATGATGCGGTCCGCCATGCCGGGGAACATGTCCCCGACCGGCTGACGCCGCTTGTTCCGGGCGGTCATACGGCCACCCGCTTCCATGCGGCCCTCAGGCGGACCTCGGAGGCGGAGTGGCCGGCCGCACGGAAACGGCTCGCCATCTCCCGGTAGGAGAGGGCGGGGACTTCGCTGTGACGGATCTCGTCGACCAGCGCGTCAAGCGCTTCATCGGTGAGCGCGGGGCTCGCGTCCAGCGCGGGAACGGGCTCCGTGGGACCCCACACGGGAAGCTCCCAGCGGGGCGTGACACCGGGCGTGACGCGGTTCGTCACGCTGGTCAGCGCCCTGCCGGTGTCCTCCCCGTCCCGTGCCGTCTCCAGCGTCGACCACGCCCGCGAGAGCGTCTGAGCGGTCTTCGCCTGGACGCGTGCGACGCGGGCACCGGCCTGCGTCACTGCCGTCAACCGGGTCTCCTCCGTGGCGGCCTCGGCCCGCAGCCGGGCACGGGCCACGGCCGCCTCGTCGCGAGCCTCCTGCTGGATACCGCGGATCGCGCCGAGCGCGGCCGGGGTGAGCGCGGTGCGCTCCCACAGCCCGTGCACCAGCCACAGCGCCTTGGCCGCGATCGGCAGCCACGCCACGGCCAGCCACGCGGCGCGAGCGGAGCCGTCGGCGGTGAGCGCGTGCGCCACCAGCACGCCAGCCGCGACCAGACCGAAGCACCACCCCACACCGGTCACCACGCGACTGTGGTCTCCCTGCGCGGCGAGACGGCGTTCGTAGGCGAGGGTGGCGAGCCATCCGCCGTCGATGCCAAGACCGACGACCAGGGCAATAAGCCACGGCACCGCCGTACCGAGCCACATCACGACCACGGCCAGCGTGAGGACCATGGACACCGCCGTCATCGCCACGGCGGGCAGCACGGTCTTGGCCTTCATGCCACACCCCCGATCGTGAGCAGGGCGGCGAGGATGAGCAGGGCACCCCCGGCATAGGTCAGGTCGACCGCGCGGCGCAGGCAGGTGAACTTGGCGACCGCCAAGCGGGACAGGCCCGCGATGTCCGCAGCCAGATCGCGCGAGACGGCGTCGCTGATCTCGTCGGGGGTGAGGGTGGCCCACAGCGGGAAGCCGTGCCGGCCGCGCAGGTTCGGGCGCACCGAGCGCAGCAGCAGCCCGGCGGCGGCCACCAACACCGCCATGCCCGCACCGCCGACGACGGCGGCGGGCAGGGGCAAGGTCAGGTCGTGGGCGACCGACCAGGCGCCGGCCAGCACCGCGCCGACGAACGCCAGCAGCAGCGCGGTCTTGTTGTCGGTCCGCGTGATCTCCGCCTTCACCTCGGCGTGCGCGGCGCTCAGGTTCCGGTCGGTGGCGCTCACGCGGCACCCCCGGGCAGCATCAGGCCGGCCGTGCGGTTGGCCAGGGCGCGGCGCTCGGCGAGCACCCGGCGACGGGCCCGGCGGATGCGGCGGGCGTCCAGCTCGGTCGGCGTGCGGTCCAACGTGATGATCTGCGCGTCGATCAGGTCGACCTCCGCCAGGATGGCGGGCATCTCCTGCTCGATCGCGTCCAGCTCCGCGTCCGTCGGTTCCATCCAGTCGGCGAACGCGGTAACAGCGTCCTGAACAGTGACGATGTGGTCCATTGGGTCGTGTGTCCTTCCACAGGTGAACGGCCCGAACGCGGCTCCCGGGAGGCACCTCGGGAGCCGCTCGCCGTTGAAGTCGGAACATCCGGCTCCCCTCAGCGCTGCTCGTACGAGACGAGCAGCGGAGGCAACCGGCCGCAGCAGACGAGCGGCGGAGAGGTCGATGCGCGACGGTGCGCGCGGGTCCGTCTTTTCGACTCGGGGAGACGGGGCCCACCTATGCAGTTCTCAAGGAACAACCAGCTCAGGGCCCCAACTGCACGAGCTATCCCGAACCGCACGGCATGAAGGCAGCGCAAAGAAGGCCCCTTCCGGCCCGCTGTCCTAGGGCTGCGAGCGGCCTGAGGAGACGATGGCACGCAGTCCTAGGACTGTCAACAGTCCTAGGACTGTGCTTCACTGGTTCGCGACGAGAGGAGTTCTGCGTGGCACCGAAGTGGCGCGACCTGGCGGACAGGTTCGCGGAGCAGATCAAGAGCGGTGAGTATCCGCCGGGCGCCCAGTTGCCCCAGATCAGAGACCTAGTCGAGGCAGGGGAAGGCTCCAAGGAGACCGTCCACAAGGCATACAAGGCTTTGGAGGCTGAAGGTCTCGTGACCTCCACGCGCGGACACGGCACCGTGGTGCGTCCGCGTACTCCGCTCAAACGGCTCGGCATCGCCCGGTACGACAAGGCCAAGTGGCGCGACGGCGACGAGGTCGCGTTCATCGCTGACCGCGTCGCCTCGGGTCGCGCATACAAGCGCGACGAGCAGACGCAGACTGTGAGCCGCGTTCAGGCGGACAGTCTCGTAGCGGCGGGGCTTGGCGTCCCAGTTGGCTCAGAGGTGTACGCGCGAGCACGTCTCGTGAAGGAGGGGACGCAGCCGACTCACACCCTGACCAGCTACTACAGGCCGGAGCACGTCGAAGGCACACGCATCGTCGACCCCACCCCGGGCCCTGCCGGCCGCGGGGGCGGGTACCGGGTCCTCTACGACGCTGGGTACGAGATCGACCACATGAGAGAGGCCCTGTTCGCACGCAACCCTACGGCTGACGAAGTGCAGCTCCTGCAGCTCCCCGCCGGTGAACCCGTAGTCGAGCTGCACAGGACCACGTACACGGCAGACGGCACGGTGGTCGAGTTCGCGGTGGGCATCCACTCGGCTTCTCGATTCGCGTGGGAGTACGACTTCAAGGTTCCGGACTCAGCACACGACAAGAAGGGGCAGGAATGATCTCGGCACAGGCGTGGGCAGATGCCCGGCTTCTGTGGGACTACCACCGCATGCACCACGACCCACGGCCCTGTTCGGTGGCGGTCGGTCTGGGCAGTCACGATCTAGGGGTGGCTGACGTGACGGCGGAGCTATATCACCAGGGCCTGGCGCCGGTCCTCGTGTTCACGGGGTCCACCAGCCCCACGACCCGGGCGCGTATGCCGCGCGGTGAGGCTGTCCACTACCGCGAGCGAGCGTTGCAGCTCGGCGTGCCCGACTCGGCCGTACTCCTCGAGCCGCACGCAACGAACACCGGTGAGAACATCGAGTTCACAAAAGCGGTGCTGGCAGAGGCCGGCGTCAAGGTCTCGTCCGTCCTGCTCGTGAGTAAGCCGTACGAAGAGCGACGCTCGTACGCCATGATGCGAAAGCTCTGGCCCGAGATCGAAGTAGTGTGCGCGTCCACGCCGATGGGCTTGGAGGACTACGCCGACTCCATCGGAGACGCTCGCATGGTGATCGACATGATCGTGGGCGCCCTGCAACGCGTGCTCGTCTTCCCCGGCTTGGGTCTGGCCATCGAACAGGAAGTGCCGGATTCCGTCGTTGCCGCCTACGAGCGGCTGTGTGTCGATGGCTTCACCAGTCGACTCCTGCCAGCCGACGTTGCCGCCCGTCCTGATGTGTGAGGCCAGCGCGGGCGGCAGGACTGCACCGACCGCCCGTGCGCCTCACGGGCGGGTGCCGGCGGCGAGCCAGCGGCTGAGCTACAACCTTCTTCACAGGTTCAAGCCCCGGCTGAGCTCCGCTCCGCCGGGCGCGCTCCCGGCTCCGCTGCGGGCGCCGCTCCTGCCTTCGGCCCGCTCCGCCCGCGCTGCGCCGACGCGCGCCCACATGTGGGTAGTGCCCGTGGCCATGAGTCGATCACCGCAGAGCGTCGCCCACGGTCAAGACGATGCCTCCGGCGGGGGATCGGCCGGCACCGGGATGGAGGGGGGGCGCCGTTCCTGGCCTCGGGTCCGTAGTGGCGTGCGCGGAGTGCTCCCATCCCGACCACCATCGACCCAGGCAGAGCCGAGCAGACGCGGCCCCTGGCGTCCAGGTCGTTCGTACAGTGGCGCGCTCCACCTGAACGCCATGAACCACGCCCGCTCCACGGTGTGTGGGTCTACGGCGGACGGGATGGGAGCTAGGTAGGTACGGGTGGAGGTGAGTGTCAGCATCCGCAACGACTTGGCACACGAAGCAAAAAAGATCTTTTGGCGAGCCAGTACTAGAGAAAAGGACCGGACACGCTCTCCCCTGGCGTGCATAATCGAGAGATGCGCGAACTGTGGGCAAGAAAGCCGTGGGGGGCGAGCAAGTGCCCAGGCGGACCGGAAATTATTCTTCCAGAAAAGCATGCTCGCCGACTTAGCAATTGGCTTACAAGGACAGACGCCGCCTACGATGAGGAGCACTGGGCAAGCGTCTTTACCTGGCTGACGCTAGCATCCGGCGTGCACGAATTGAAGATCGATCTCACCGTCAGCGAGCGCGCTAACTATATGTGCTCGGCAGCTTGGCCATACGAAGACGCCCAGAATGCGACCGCATCGAAAGTGCACCTGGAATTGACTCGGCTTCTATACGCATACTGTGCAGTAGAGAGCCTGACCCGGGCCATGGACCCCGCATATGGGGACGACGGCAAGCCAAGCTGGGAAAGCATGCTGGCCCGATACTCAAACGATATTCCGGCAGCGAGCCGTCACACTACCTATGCGTCGTGGACCATCTCTACGACCACTGCCGTAACGAACCGCGGCTAAATCGTCACAAGAAGCTGGAAGAGAGCTTCAATGTATCCCATGGCAAACTTCTGTTGCCACTTCAGATCGGGGTACAACTCCGCCATCTGCTGGCCCATGGAATTTTTCATCTACCTCCACCAGAAGCCAGCCGTGACGGATGGACGGCAGGCGGCACGAGCATGACATGCATGGCCCGAAAAGGTGCCACTTCCTTGCTCATAGCCATCCAGATGATGCTGAACGTCGCCCACGACGAGGGATTCATTACGTTTGACGAGGAAGAGATTGAGCTAGATGACCCAATTCCCACGTCGGACGACGAAGAAGAATGGACAGTATCTGTTACTCCCGGTGAGTATCTCGCAGCCTCGCACTTGTATCTTTACGGTGAGCTATAGCCGTCGGGGCACCGGCCAAAACGGCCCGGACCGATCATGATCCGGGCCGTTTTCTATCAGTCGGTCACGCAGTGCTCTGGAGGAGTGAGCTAGGAATGTCCACATAGGTGACAACACCGACATCGTTTCACCGATGTACGAGAAAGCTCGATCGCGCCGAGAAGCTCTACCAGGAAATTGAAGAGAGGCTGGAGCGTCAGGCCGCCAAGGATAGGGTCCCGGGGATCCGCAACACACACACCGACCCCGTGATTAATGCCTTGGAACACCTTCTCGACCAACGTGTCGGAGCTCCCTACTCGCCGCAGCGGCACGTGGAGGAGGTGCAGCGGGCCAAGGAGAGGGCTGACCAACAAATACCACCTGGCTATAAGGACTTTGAGGGTGGGAAGAAGGAGGACGAGGAGGCGGCCGGCGACTATCTGGTCTGGCGTCAGCTCATGGACGCGGCCCAGAGTCACAGGAAGGATGTGCTCTTCGTTACTCGGGATCTGAAGGAGGACTGGTGGCGGAAGGCTTCTGCTAAAGCCGTTCGGCTTCCGCGCATCGAGTTGGTGAATGAGCTGCGTGATCTCACTGGTCTGCGACTCTTCATGGTAGAGCCCAGCACTCTGATGCAGCAGGTCAGTAGGGTCTTCCAGTTGGAAAAGCAAGTCGACCGGAACTCGGTCGACGCCTTGCGGCACCTGGAGACAGTCGAAGCCGACGCCGACGAACTGCGACATGCCGCAACCCGTTCGCGCTACCGCCTAGCCAAGGTTCCCGGTGGCCGCAGCAATGACTACGTCGAGACGCTGTGGCTCATGGCTCAGCTGGTTGAGGAGAACCCTCAACTGAAGACGTGTCTTGAGAAGTTCATGGAGTTCTTTACGAGCGTCACTCTCGAACCCGAGGCGCGCAAAAGACTCATGAACTTGGTCTCCCTCGGATTGTCCGTCGTGCAAGGAGAGAAGATCCTTCTCACCGCCCATGGTCGCAAGTTCGTTGAGAACCGCGACGCGCAGTTGCTGCGTCGGCTTTTCATGGAGCGCATCCTGGGAGCCCAGGAAGTCCGCCAGATGCTTGACGAAGGAGCCTCGGTGACTGAGGTAAGGCACCTGCTGGACGAGCAGCCCGACCTTGACCTCAGCGCCACCCAAAGCGAACTTCTTCTACGGTGGATGGGAAAGCTTGACCTCCTTTCTACCTAGCTCTGCGCAACAGAAACCTGGAGCCGCGGGTTCCCTCCTACCTGTTGAAGTTCCCTGGGCTGCCCCACACCAGCTGTATGAAGCAATATGCCTGTTCAGTGCACTCAAAACCGGACCGCTGTAGAGCTGCTGGTGGAAGACTCTGCGGTGAAAAAGTGGGCTGAAGGTGCCGGGCCGGGTCGAGCGTAAGCGCTGCGGACCCGGCCGGCGCGGGGCGTTGTAGCCGCAGGTTGGGTGAGATGGCGTCGATCAGTCGGCGAGCGGGTCCGGAAGCTGGAACGTCGACTCGTCCTCGCCGCGTGCCTTTGCGACGCGCTCGCGCAGCTCCTTGATGTGGTTGGTGGGCAGCTTGTTGCCGACAACCAGGTAGGTGATCAAGTCGGCCGCGAGGTTGTAGTTCTCCTTCTTCGTCAGGATGTTGTGCGCGGAGTTGATCAGGACGTCGCGCCACAGAGGGTCCGTGATTTTCCAGTCGAGCTGGTAGGTGCGGTCCACGGCTTCCTCGAGGGTCAGGTTGGGGTCTGCCTTGAGGATCTGAGAGAGCGCCTGGAACAGCACGATGTGGGTTGCCGGCTTAAACAGCAGTCCGTAGTCGGCCTCCTTGGCGCGCAGCTCGGGGAGGAGCTTGGTGTTGTCCCGGCCGTACTTCAGCTTCGGCATGCCGTCCAGGACAGTCGCCCACCAGCCCTCGACGTGCTCGTAGCCCTGGTCCAGGGTGTCCTCAGAGGGGCGGACGTGAGTCTTCTTCTCGTTCAGCTCGTCCGCCATGTCGTAGTGCTCAGCGATGATGCGGACGGTCTCGTAGATGGCGCTCAGGGTGGTGAGCTGGGTGCTGCGTTCGGCGATCGTGTTGTTCTTGTAGTTGACCAGCGATTCACCCTTGTGGTTCTTGCCGGCCAGCGGACCGCCGTCATCCGCCAGGCGCCGGGTCAAGATGGCGAACCCGTCGTCCTCACTGGTGAGGATGTTGTCGCCGCGACTCGTGTTCTTGGCGTAGCGATTGACCTTGTTGAAGATCTTCCTGGTGTGCTGTGTGCTGATGCGCGGGACGATGATGACGGTCACCTCGTCGTCCCCGACGTCCTTGACGTACTCACCCTCCACGTTGCGCGTGATGAACACTTCGCGCAGGGCGGCGAAGCGGTGCTGGCCGTCGAGGATGATGCGCTCGCCGCTGTCAATGGTCAGGAAGCCGAAGGAGTCCTTGCCCATCGTGGACCGGTACGCCTTCGGCAGGCTCTTGGCCACCTCGCTGAGCGGCTCGAACTCCGGCTCCTCATCGGAGTCCAGCAGGAGGATGATGGCGCCGAAGAACCGGTCGGGGGAGTTGGCCAGGTACGGGGCGATCTCGGTGCGCACCCGAGTGTCGTTGAGCTCACGCTGCAACCGTTCGGTCAGGCCAGTGGTGGCCCACTCTTCCTGCTCGCTCGCCGGTCGGGCGATCTGAACGAGGTCGCTCACCTTCATGGTGGTCACGTAGTACGGGGTCGATCCCATCTTGGCGCGGATCGCCGCGTGCAGTGTCGGCATGTCAACCCCCAGGTCAGTCAGAGTGGTTCACGTCTAGTGGGTACAACTAGTATGCGGTGACAGCGGAGTTGTTTGCAAAGACAGCGCGGATGCGATGTACTGATGATGTGTCAGCGCTGTTCTGGTGCGTACGGTACGTCTCCTGGTATGCGTGCGTACGTTTCCTTGTAAACGTACGGCTAGAGTAGTCTGACTTTCGCGCTGCAAGATCCTCCCCTCAACTTGCTGGGCAGCAAGAGCTGTTCAGTGTGGCGCCCTGAAGGCCAGGGCTGGAGGAGAAGGAGGCGCGAAGTGGCAGGTTTCGATGGGAGGAAGCCCCGTCGGCCGTGGACCGGGCCCGAGAAGGCTCAGGTGGTCATCGGTGTGATCGGGCTGATCCTGGCGCTTGCCGCCATCGTGGTGCAGTACGTCTCCTGATTACAGAAGGCGCCACGCGCGAGTACGCCCGGCCGCGGCGGGCCGCTGGTAAAGCAGCGAGCCCGGCCTACTGGTAGGCGACCGGGCTCGTGTCTACTGCATGGAGGGCCTGGCTCTGGCAGGAGCCGGGCCCTTCTTCGTGTCAGGTGCCTTCCCGAGTGGGTGATGGCCCCAACAACAAAACTGTACACCAGATCAAAAGGCCTGGTTAGGGTACAATCCGCGGCTTCAATGGTGGCGCCTAAACCTGGCTGCACTGGGCCCAAGTCGAGCTTGAGTTAAGGCAGCTTTGTTCCGCGGCGCGGGCAAACATCTTCGGCCCAATGCCGAGATCTGTCGCGGTCGCTGAGTGATCACTGGGCCGTCAGACGGTCGCTCGTATCGGGGCGGCACCGGGAAGAACGCCTGCATCGTCTCTGTGGGGCCGTTGTGGGGGCCACATGCCTTAGACCCCTCGTAGGCGCAGGTCGCCTCCGACGAGTCGCGCGGGCTGTGAATCTGCCGTGCTGCCTTGGCCGGGCCGTCTCCGGGCCGTCCGAGGGCGGCCAGCATCAACCACTAACGACCAACAACGGCCGGGAGGGCGCGGCCGTCGGCCGCGCCCTCCCAGTGGGTCTGCCCAGCTAGACCCAGGTGTCCAGCCACATCCGCGCCCGCCAGGAGTCGATCGGGATCGCCGTGCCGGTGTACAGCGGCCAGAAGTAGATGAAGTTCCAGGCGATCAGGAGGACCAGGACGCCCGCCGCCGAGGCGCCGATCACGCGGCGGGTGTCGGTCGAACCCCGGGGGCCGAGGATCGCGCCGATCATCATCGTCACCGCCAGGCACAGGAAGGGCAGGAAGACGACCGCGTAGAAGAGGAAGATCGTCCGCTCCTGGTAGTGGAACCAGGGCAGGTACCCCGCCGCGATGCCGCAGGCGATGGCGCCGGCCCGCCAGTCCCGGCGGAACGCCCAGCGCCACAGCACGTACAGGATCGCGAAGCAGGCCGCCCACCACAGCAGCGGCGTGCCGATCGCCAGCACCTCCCGCGCGCACTTCTGGCCCGCGTCCACCGGGCAGCCGTCGGCGCCGGGGGAGGGGGACTCGTAGAAGTACGACACCGGGCGGCCCAGCACGATCCAGCTCCACGGGTTGGACTGGTACGTGTGCGGCTGGTCCAGGTGGACGTGGAAGTTGTACACCTCGTGCTCGTAGTGCCACAGGCTGCGCAGCCAGTCCGGCAGGAAGGACCAGGTGCCGCCCCTGCCGTCGGTGGCCGCCCAGTTGCGGTAGTAGCCGCCCGTGCCGTCGGCCGGGGAGAGGATCCAGCCCGTCCAGGAGGCCAGGTAGACCACCAGCGCCACCGGGACCGTCGCCAGGAAGGCGGCACCGGTGTCGTACTTGAGGACGGCGAGGTACGGGCGGCGCGCGCCCGCCACCTTGCGGGTGCCGGCGTCCCACAGGACCGTCATCACGCAGAACGCGGCCAGGACGTACAGCCCGTTCCACTTGGTGCCCACGGCCAGGCCCAGCATCACCCCGGCCGTCCAGCGCCACGGGCGCCACCCGAAGCGGAAGGTGTCGGCGACCCGCTCCTCGGGCCGTACCCGCCCGTCCGGCCCGGCCGGCAGCGCGGCGGCCAGCCGCTCCCTGGCCCGGTCCCGGTCGACGACCAGGCAGCCGAACGCGGCCACCACGAAGAACATCAGCACGCCGTCGAGCAGCGCGGTCCGGCTCATCACGAAGTGCAGGCCGTCCACGGCCATCAGCGCGCCCGCCAGGCAGCCCAGGAACGTCGAGCGGAACATCCGGCGGCCGATCCGGCACAGCAGCAGGACGGAGAGCGTGCCCAGCAGCGCCGTCATGAACCGCCAGCCGAACGGGTCGAACCCGAAGAGCAGCTCGCCCAGCCCGATGACGTACTTGCCGACCGGCGGGTGCACCACGTACGCCGGGTCCGTCGGGATCGCCAGGTGCCCGTGCTGCTGGAGCACCATGTCGTTGGCGCTCTTGCCGTACCGGTCCCAGCTGACCTCGAAGCCGCGGTGGACGAGCGCCCACGCGTCCTTCGCGTAGTACGTCTCGTCGAATATCACCGCCCGCGGGCTGCCCAGGTTCCAGAACCGCATGACGCCCGCCATCAGCGTCACCAGCAGCGGCCCGCCCCAGCCCGACCACCGGGTGAGCCGCTCGGCCAGGAGCGGCGGCACGCCGAGCGCCCGCCACAGCCGGGGGCTCGGCTCGGCGTACGGCGGCACCAGCCGGTCGCGCACGTCGCCCGAGGGCGCGTCCGTGGCCGGCGCGTACCCGAATCGGCGCAGCCGACGCTGCCACGACGGCCGGCGGTCGTGCGGTGCCTGGTCCTGCCGGAGGTCCATGGAGGACGCGGTAGTGGTCACCGCGCCATCGTAGGGAAACGTCCTGTGCGAGTCCCGTGCATGTGCGGTACCGGTCGGGACACGGTCGGCTCCGTCCCGCTCCCGGCCGCCCGGCGACGGCCCCGGGATCCCGGGCGGGCGGCCCGGGATTCCCTGGGAGGATGGGGGTGTGACTGGAACCCTTGTCCTGGCAGGTACCCCCATCGGCGACATCGCGGACGCGCCGCCCCGGCTCGCCGAGGAACTGGCCGGCGCCGACGTGGTCGCCGCCGAGGACACCCGGCGGCTGCGCCGGCTCACCCAGGCGCTGGGCGTCACGCCGAAGGGCCGCGTGGTGTCGTACTTCGAGGGCAACGAGTCGGCCCGCACCCCCGAACTGGTCCAGGAGCTGCTCGGCGGCGCGCGCGTGCTGCTGGTGACCGACGCCGGGATGCCCTCCGTCTCCGACCCCGGCTACCGCCTGGTCGCCGCCGCCGTCGAGCAGGACATCCGGGTCACCGCCGTGCCGGGGCCGTCCGCCGTGCTCACCGCGCTCGCCCTGTCCGGGCTGCCCGTCGACCGCTTCTGCTTCGAGGGCTTCCTGCCCCGCAAGGCCGGCGAACGGCTGTCCCGGCTGCGCGAGGTCGCCGGCGAGCGGCGCACCCTCGTCTACTTCGAGGCCCCGCACCGGCTCGACGACACCCTCGCCGCCATGGCCGAGGTCTTCGGCGCCGACCGGCGGGCCGCCGTCTGCCGCGAGCTGACCAAGACGTACGAGGAGGTGCGGCGCGGTCCGCTGGCCGAGCTGGCGCGGTGGGCCGCGGAGGGCGTGCGCGGCGAGATCACCGTGGTGGTCGAGGGCGCGCCCGAGACCGGGCCCGAGGAACTGGACGCCGAGGAGCTGGTGCGCCGGGTACGGGTCCGGGAGGAGGCCGGCGAGCGCCGCAAGGAGGCCATCGCGGCGGTTGCGGCGGAGGCGGGACTGCCGAAGAGGGTCGTGTTCGACGCGGTGGTGGCGGCCAAGCGCGCCGCCGGGTGAGCCGGGCCGTCGTACCGGCCCCCCGCGCCCCCGCGGAGCGCCGCCGCGCGCCCCATGAGGGGGCAAAAGGCTGGCGTCGATGGCAAAGCACAGCCGTCTCATTCGCGACCGTTTGGCAAGCGATGTCCAAATCGCCTCCAACACTCGACAGCCCTGCTGCGCCCGCGCCGGTGGAGGCGTCCACTGGTCGAAGGGACGCACCCGTCCAGAGGGACGCACCCGTCCGACAGGGAGCTGGCATGAGTGACATAGCAGGGCGGACCGGCCTTCGCGCCACAGCCACAGCCGTCGTTCACGAGTCGTACTCGTTCGCCTGCATGCGCTGCGGGCACGGCTGGGAGCAGTCGTACGAGATAGAGCACCACACGAACGCCCAGGGGGAGGAGTTCGTGCTGTACGTGGCCGACGGCCAGGTCGTGCCGTCGCCGCTGAGCCGGCCGTCCTGCCACAACTGCGACGGCCATGTCGTACGGATCATGCGCGCGGGCCAGGTCTCCGCGGTGCGCGGCACGGCCGAGCGGCAGCACCACCCGGTGCCGCAGGCCGGCCCGGTCGGCACGCCGCACCACTGGCACCTGTCCGACCTGCTGCACCCGTTCCAGCGCAAGGCGGGCTGAGCGGATCGCCGGCCGTTCGACGGCATGCCCCTTTCCGTAGGATCGGAGCATGCCTTCGAACGCCGGTCACAGCCCCAAGGACGCCGACAAGAACGCGGCACCGCCGCTGCCCCAGCCCTTGGCGGTGCCCGTCGCCGACTCCCACACCCACCTCGACATGCAGTCCGGCACGGTCGAGGAGGGCCTGGCGAAGGCCGCCTCGGTGGGCGTCACGACGGTCGTCCAGGTCGGCTGCGACCTCAAGGGCTCGCAGTGGGCCGCCGAGACGGCGGCGGCGTACGAGAACGTCCACGCCACCGTCGCCCTCCACCCCAACGAGGCCCCGCGCATCGTCCACGGCGACCCGGACGGGTGGTCGCGGCAGGGCGCCCGGGAGCCCGGCGGCGACGCGGCGCTGGACGAGGCCCTCGCCGAGATCGACCGGCTGGCCGGGCTGCCGCAGGTGAAGGGCGTCGGCGAGACGGGCCTGGACCACTTCCGCACCGGCCCCGAGGGCAAGGCCGCCCAGGAGCGCTCCTTCCGCGCCCACATCGAGATCGCCAAGCGGCACGGCAAGGCGCTCGTCATCCACGACCGCGACGCCCACGCCGACGTCCTCAGGATCCTGAAGGAGGAGGGCGCCCCCGAGCGCACCGTCTTCCACTGCTACTCCGGCGACGCCGAGATGGCCCGGATCTGCGCCCGCGAGGGCTACTTCATGTCCTTCGCCGGCAACGTCACCTTCAAGAACGCCCAGAACCTGCGCGACGCCCTCGCCGTCGCCCCGCCGGAGCTGGTCCTGGTGGAGACCGACGCCCCCTTCCTCACCCCGGCGCCGTACCGCGGACGGCCCAACGCGCCGTATCTCGTTCCGGTCACGGTCCGCGCGATGGCCGCCGTGCGCGGGGTCGACGAGGACGCGCTGGCGACGGCCCTCGCCGCGAACACGGCCCGCGCCTTCGGCTACTGACCGCCCGTTCCGGGGGCCGGACGTCCGGACGGGCCGCCCGTCCGGGGCACTGACCACCCGTTCGAGTCGCCACCGTCCGTAGTCGCGTCGCTTTGGAGAGTGACCGGCGCTCCGCTAGGTTCTGGGGGCCCGATCCGGACCCCCTGGCCCCTGGAGCGTGTCGGCGTGAGCACGTCGCCGTACGAGACGTACGACCCCTACGGCCCGGACGCCCCCGTCCCCACCGCGGAGACGCTGCCGTTCGGCATCCATGAGGACACCTACCGGCCCGCCTACGAGGCCGAGGCGTACTTCGTCACCGAGCCGGCGCCGCCGCTGCCCCGGCAGACGCCGGCCCCCGGGGCCGAGGTGTCCGAGGAGGCGGAGGAGGCGGAGGAGACCGGCGGGCGGGTCCCGCGCCGGCGCCGGACCCGCTACGGCGAGCGCCCGGACTCCACCGTGCGCCGTCTGCTGCCGCAGGCGCTGGTCGTGGCCTTCCTGGCCGGCGGCACCACCGCCTTCGTCGCCAACGACAAGGCGGTCGAGCTGAGCGTCGACGGCAGGCAGCGCAGCCTGCACACGTTCGCCGACGACGTGAGCGAACTGCTCGCCGAGGAGGGCGTACGCGTGGGGGCGCACGACATGATCGCGCCCGCCCCCGGCACGGCCCTCGCCAGCGGCGACGCGGTCGCCGTGCGCTACGGGCGCCCGGTGCGGCTCACCCTGGACGGCCGCAGGCGCGAGGTGTGGACGACGGCGCGCACGGTGGAGGGCGCGCTGGACGAGCTGGGGGTGCGCGCCGAGGGCGCGTATCTGTCGACCTCGCGCTCCCAGCGCATCGGACGCGCGGGGCTCGCGCTCGACGTGCGCACCGAACGCGCGGTCACGGTCCTGGCGGACGGCCGGACCCGCACCATCCGCACCAACGCGGCCACCGTCCGGGAAGCGGTCGAGGAAGTCGGGATCACGCTGCGCGGCCAGGACACCACCTCCGTCCCGCCGGACAGCTTCCCGCGCGACGGGCAGACGGTGACCGTGCTGCGGGTGAGCAGCACCCGGGAGATCCACGAGGAGCAGATCCCGTTCGCCGTCGAGCGGACCGCGGACCCCACGGTCTTCCAGGGCACCGAGGTCGTCGCACGGCCCGGGCAGCCCGGACTGCGCCGGACCACCTATCGCGTGCGCACCGTCAACGGCGTACGGCAGAGACCGCGGCCCGAGAGGTCCGAGGTGGTGCGCGAGCCGCGCGCACAGGTGATCAAGGTGGGCACCAAGCCCCGGCCGCCCGCCGTGAGCGACGCCGACGGCCTGAACTGGCGGGCGCTCGCCGCCTGCGAGTCCGGCGGCCGGCCCGACGCGGTCGACCCCTCCGGGACGTACGGCGGGCTGTACCAGTTCGACACCCGCACCTGGCAGAGCCTCGGCGGCACGGGCCGTCCCCAGGACGCCTCGGCGGAAGAACAGACGTACCGGGCGAAGAAGCTGTACATCCGGCGGGGGGCGACCCCGTGGCCGCATTGCGGGGTGAGGCTGCGGGGGTAGGGACCCCGGGTCCGGCGCACCTGGCAACCCGGCCCGGTACGGCCCCGTACCCTTGTCCCGTGAGCAGCCCCACCCCAAGCCCCACCCCCGATTCCCTCCTCGGTCCCGCCGACATCCGCGAACTCGCGGCGGCGCTCGGTGTCCGTCCCACCAAGCAGCGCGGCCAGAACTTCGTGATCGACGCCAACACGGTCCGCCGTATCGTCCGTACCGCCGAGGTCCGCCCCGACGACGTGGTCGTCGAGGTCGGCCCGGGGCTGGGCTCGCTCACCCTCGCGCTGCTGGAGACCGCCGACCGCGTCACCGCCGTGGAGATCGACGACGTCCTCGCCGCCGCCCTCCCCGCCACCGTCGCCGCGCGCATGCCGGACCGCGCCGACCGCTTCGCGCTGGTCCACTCCGACGCCATGCACGTCACCGAGCTGCCCGGACCGGCGCCGACGGCCCTGGTGGCGAACCTGCCGTACAACGTCGCCGTCCCCGTGCTGCTGCACATGCTCGACACCTTCCCGAGCATCGAGCGGACGCTGGTGATGGTGCAGTCCGAGGTCGCCGACCGGCTCGCCGCCGCGCCCGGCAACAAGGTGTACGGCGTGCCGTCCGTGAAGGCCAACTGGTACGCCGACGTCAAGCGGGCCGGGGCCATCGGGCGCACCGTCTTCTGGCCCGCGCCGAACGTCGACAGCGGGCTGGTGTCCCTGGTGCGGCGGGCCGAGCCGGTCAAGACCACCGCCTCCAAGGCCGAGGTCTTCGCCGTCGTCGACGCGGCCTTCGCCCAGCGCCGCAAGACCCTGCGGGCCGCGCTCGCCGGCTGGGCCGGGTCCGCGGCGGCGGCCGAGGCGGCCCTGGTCGCGGCCGGAGTCTCGCCGCAGGCGCGCGGGGAGTCGCTGACGGTGGAGGAGTTCGCGCGGATCGCCGAGCACAAGGAGGCGGGCGCGTGAGCGTCACGGTCCGGGTCCCCGCCAAGGTCAACGTCCAGCTCGCGGTCGGCGCCGCCCGCCCCGACGGCTTCCACGACCTCGCCAACGTCTTCCTCGCCGTCGGCCTGTACGACGAGGTCACGGTGACCCCCGCGGACGAGCTCCGGATCACCTGCGCGGGCCCGGACGCCGCCCAGGTCCCGCTGGACCGCACCAACCTCGCCGCGCGCGCCGCGATCGCGCTCGCCGCGCGCCGGGGGATCGAGCCGAACGTCCACGTCCACATCGCCAAGGACATCCCGGTCGCCGGTGGCATGGCGGGCGGCAGCGCGGACGGCGCGGGCGCGCTGCTCGCCTGCGACCGGCTGTGGGGCACGGGTGCCTCGCGCGCCGAACTGCTCGCGATCTGCGCCGAGCTGGGCAGTGACGTGCCGTTCAGCCTGGTCGGCGGGGCGGCGCTCGGGGTGGGGCGCGGTGAGCGGCTGACGGCTCTGGAGGCCGGCGGCACCTTCCACTGGGTCTTCGCGATGGCGGAGCGGGGGCTGTCGACGCCGGCGGTGTTCCGGGAGTTCGACCGGCTGGCCGAGGGGCGGGAGATCCCGGAGCCGGTGGCCTCGGCGGAGCTGGTGGCGGCGCTGGCGAAGGGGGACGCCGAGGCGCTGGCCGCGTCCGTCTCCAACGATCTCCAGCCGGCCGCGCTGTCCCTCTTCCCCGAGCTGGCCGGCACGCTGGCGGCGGGGCGCGGGGCGGGTGCGCTCGCCGCGCTGGTCTCGGGTTCCGGGCCTACGACGGCCTTCCTGACGCGGGACGCGGAGTCGGCGGAGAAGGTGGCCGGGGCCCTCTGGGCATCGGGGACGTGCAGGGCGGTGCGGGTGGCGGCGGGGCCGGTGGCGGGGGCGACGGTGCTCTGAGCGGTGGGCGGCTCAGAGGGAGTCGATCTCCGTCAGGTCGATGTCGATGTCGAACGGGACGGACAGCTTCAGCCGGTCGTGGTGGATGCCAGTGACGGTGTAACTCTTGGCCACCGGATCACGCTCATACACGTAGACGACCGGCCGCTCGTCCTCTCCCACCATCTCCACCAGCCAGAAGTGATCGATCCCCGCAGCTGCGTACTTGCGCGGTTTGGTGTCACGGTCGCGGGACTCCGAATCCGGCGAGACCACCTCCACGGCGAGGAGGACATCGGCGGCTCGGAACGAAGTCTGGCTGCGGCTGGCAACCGCCTCTGAACGGAGCACGGAGACGTCCGGCTCGGGCCCGTTTTTGCGGTCGATGACAACGGTCATTTCGCGGCGGACCTTGAACTTCGTAGGCACTGTACGGCGGAGGCCACTCACCAGCAGGTCGATGACAATGCTGTGGAAATCCCGCTGCGGGCTCACGAAGACCAGGCTCCCGTCGATCAACTCGGTATGCGGCGGGAGGTCGGGCAGGGTGAACAGGTCATCCACCGTCCAGCCGTTCGCCGGAGGCACCGGCCACCGCCAGGACGGCTCGTCGTCGGGCGCGGCGGCCTCGGAGATCGGCTCGGCGGTCATGGTTCCTCCCATGGACGGGATCCTGCGGCCTGCCTTCCCACCGTAGCGACCCTTTCCCGATCACGTCATCACAAAGAGTGACAACCCCCTCGCGCCCCGCCCCCACCCCCGCAGGCCCTACGCTAGAAGGCTGACCCACGCGGCGGAGCCGCACACCGTCACAGCCCCGCGCACAGGAGTGAAATGGCCGTCAACCTGGTCAATGTCGAGAACGTCAGCAAGGTGTACGGCACCCGTGCCCTGCTGGACGGTGTCTCGCTCGGTGTGCAGGAAGGGGACCGGATCGGGGTCGTCGGACGCAACGGCGACGGCAAGACCACCCTCATCCGGATGCTCGCCAAGCTGGAGGAGGCCGACACCGGGCGGGTCACGCACTCCGGCGGACTGCGGATCGGCGTGCTCACCCAGCACGACTCCCTCGACCCCGCGGCCACCGTGCGTCACGAGGTCATCGGTGACATGGCCGACCACGAGTGGGCCGGCAACGCCAAGGTCAGGGACGTTCTGACCGGGCTGTTCGGCGGACTCGACCTGGCGGGCTTCCCGAAGGGGCTGGACACCGTCATCGGCCCGCTGTCCGGTGGCGAGCGGCGCCGGATCGCGCTCGCCAAGCTGCTCATCGAGGAGCAGGACCTGCTCGTCCTGGACGAGCCCACCAACCACCTCGACGTCGAGGGCATCGCCTGGCTCGCCCGGCACCTGCAGAACCGGCGCTCGGCGCTGGTGTGCGTGACGCACGACCGGTGGTTCCTGGACCAGGTGTGCACGCGCATGTGGGACGTGCAGCGCGGTGACGTGTACGAGTACGAGGGCGGCTACTCCGACTACGTCTTCGCCCGTGCCGAGCGCGAGCGGATCGCCGCGACCGAGGAGGTCAAGCGGCAGAACCTGATCCGCAAGGAGCTGGCGTGGCTGCGGCGGGGCGCGCCCGCCCGCACCTCCAAGCCGCGCTTCCGCGTGGAGGCCGCCAACGAGCTGATCGCGGACGTGCCCCCGCCCCGGGACAGCAGCGAGCTGATGAAGTTCGCCTCCTCCCGGCTCGGCAGGACCGTCTTCGACCTGGAGGACGTCACCGTGCAGGCCGGGCCGAAGGTGCTGCTCAAGCACGTCACCTGGCAGCTCGGCCCGGGCGACCGGATCGGCCTCGTCGGGGTCAACGGCGCCGGCAAGACCTCGCTGCTGCGCGCCATGGCCGAGGCCGCGCGGACCGAGGGCGAGGAGCAGCCCGCCGGCGGCCGGATCGCCGTCGGGAAGACCGTCAGGCTCGCCTACCTCTCCCAGGAGGTCGCCGAACTCGACCCGGCATGGCGCGTGCTGGAGGCCGTGCAGCGGGTCCGGGAGCGCGTCGACCTCGGCAAGGGCCGCGAGATGACGGCCGGGCAGCTGTGCGAGACGTTCGGGTTCGGCAAGGAGAAGCAGTGGACGCCGGTCGGGGACCTCTCCGGCGGTGAGCGGCGGCGGCTGCAACTGCTGCGGCTCCTCATGGACGAGCCCAACGTCCTCTTCCTGGACGAGCCCACCAACGACCTCGACATCGAGACCCTCACCCAGCTGGAGGACGTCCTCGACGGCTGGCCCGGCTCGATGATCGTCATCTCCCACGACCGGTTCTTCCTGGAGCGGACGACGGACCGGGTGTTCGCCCTGCTCGGCGACGGCACGCTGCGGATGCTGCCGCGCGGCATCGACGAGTACCTGGAGCGACGGCAGCGGATGGAGGAGGCGGTCGCCGCGCAGACCGCCGCCGCGGCGCCCAAGCCGGTCACGCAGGAGAGGAGCGCGGCCGACCAGCGCGCCGCGAAGAAGGAACTCCAGAAGATCGAGCGCCAGTTGGACAGGATCTCCGAGAAGGAGTCCAAGCTGCACGCCCAGATCGCCGACAACGCCACCGACTTCGCGAAGGTGGCCGGACTCGACGCCCAGTTGCGGGACCTCGCCGGGGAGCGCGAGGAACTGGAGCTGCGCTGGCTGGAACTGGCGGAGGACGCCTGATCCCTGACGCCCGCTCACGCGGGGGGCGCGAGCGCCGCGTGAAGGGGGCGTGAACGCGCGTAACGACGGCATCACGGGCCGGTCGTCCCTTGGGAACAGGGGAGGACACGGCCCCGTGTGCTGTCTGTACCGGGTGATAGAAAGAGCCGTCTGAGAACAGTCTGAGAACGACCTTGAGTCCGTCACGAACCTCAGGGCGTGGCTAAAAATCAGTGAACGAGGGGGAAGAGCGCTGATGACTCAGCCGCCCGGCCAGCCGCCGCACGGCGCATTCGGCCCGCCGCAGGACCAGCCGCCGGGGGACCAGCCTCCGCAAGGCCAGTCTCCGCAGGACCAGCCGCCGCAAGGCCGGCCTCCGCAGGCCGGTGGTTTCGGCCCGGCCCCGACGCCGCCGGCGCAGGGCGGTTCCGGTGCCGCTCCCCAGACGCCGCCGGCCCAGGGTGGTTTCGGCCCCGCTCCCCAGGCCCCGCCGGTCCAGGGTGGTTTCGGCGCGCCCCAGCCGCCCGCTGGTCCTCCGCAGCAGCCCCCGCAGCCCCCGCCGGGCTACGGCTATCCGCAGCCGGGCCCGTACGGCGCCGCCCCCGGCCCCTACGGCTACCCGCAGCAGCCCGGCCCGTACGGCGCCCCGCCGCCCGGCTACGGCCACCCGCAGCAGGCGCCGTACCCGGGCATGCCCGGCGCCGCGCCCGGCGGGCCCTTGGACGGCAAGCGGGCCTCCCGGAAGAAGACCGCGCTGATCATCGGCTCCGCGGTGGCCGCGCTGTTCGTCATCGGATGCACGGTGTTCGCGGTCACCGGCGACGACAGCGGCGGGGGCGGCACGAAGAAGCCGGTCGCCCGGCAGAGCGACGACCCCAAGAACTCCGCCACCGCCTCGCCGACCACGTCCGGCGGCGCGGACCCGGAGAACCTCAACGAGGGCCGCCGGCCCGGCGAGGCGAAGGTGCTCTGGTACAAGCCGGCGCCCGACGCCCCGGCCTCCGGCGCCGACGCCCCCGGCATGTGGATCACCGGCGGCACGGCGGTGAAGGCGGCCTACAAGCAGGTCTTCGCCTTCCGTACCGGGGACGGCGGCACCGCCTGGGGGCCGCTCGCCCTCCCGCAGAAGATCTGCGCGGTCACCCCGCAGAAGTCGGCCGACGACAAGATCGTCGTGGCGTACATGAACGGCGCCGGCGACCGCGCCAAGTGCAACCAGCTCCAGCAGCTCGACCTGCGCACCGGCGAGAAGGGCTGGAGCGCCGAGGTCGCCGACGGTGGGCTGTTCGACAGCGCGCTCAGCGTCGAACTGACGGTCAGCGGCAAGACGCTGATGGTGGGCCGGTCGCAGTCGGGCACCGCGTACGACATCGACAGCGGCAAGAAGCTGTACGACAAGAAGAAGTACGGCGCGGCCTGCTTCCCGGCCGCCTTCGCGGGCGGCACCGGCCGGCTGATCCAGGTGGCCTCCTGCGGCGCCGGCACCGCCAAGGAGCACGAGGAGATCCAGGAACTCGACCCGGCGACCGGCAAGGTGCGCTGGACCCAGACGGTCAAGAAGGGCTGGGAGGTGACCCGCGCCTACTCGGTCGACCCGCTCGTGGTCTACCTGACCAACCGGGACAAGAAGGCCTGGAACATCTCCACGTTCACCGAGGACGGCACGTTCCGCTCGGAGGTGAAGGTGAACGAGAAGTTCGCCCCCCGCTGCGGCTGGGCCGTCCTCCAACGCGAGCTGCAGGGCTGCCAGGGCGTCGCGGTCGACGCCGGCATGCTCTACCTGCCCACCGACTCCACCGTCAGCGCCAACGAGATCGTCGCCATCAGCCTCTCCGACGGCAAGGCGAAGTGGCGGGTGAAGTCCCCGGCGGACCGGCCGATGGCGCCGGTGAGGGTTGAGGGCGGCAAGCTCATCGCGTACGTGCGGCCGTCGTACGACGCGGGCGGCCAGGTGGTGTCGGTGCCGGTCACCGGCTCGTCCCACAGGACCACCAGGCTCCTGCAGAACCCGCAGGGCGCCGCCGACGCCGAGGACACCTTCTACGACGGCGTCGTGGACTGGGCCGGCGGGCGGTTCTTCATCTCCTCGGGCCGGCTGTCCGGCGACGACCACTCGAAGGAGAAGCTCATGATGGCCTTCGGCAACTGAGCCCGGCGCGCCGCCCCGGCCGGCCCCCGCGCCGGCCGCGGCCCGTCCTTCCCGAGTCCCGCCCGCCGTACGGCCTTCCGAGCGTCACCGAGGTACCCGCGCCATGACCCAGCCGCCCCAGCCGCCCCCGAACCAGCCCCCCAACCAGCCGCCCGGGAACCAGCCGCCGGCCCAGCCCCCGCAGCCGCCGGCCCAGCCTCCCCAGCCCCCGCAGCCGGGGTACGGCTATCCGCCGGTCCCGCCCCCGCAGCCGCCGCAGCCCGGTTACGGCTACCCCGGCGCGCAGCAGAACCCGTACGCGCAGCAGCCCCCGGCCCCCACCGTCCCGCAATTCCCCGGCTACGGCGCCCAGCCGCACAACCCCTACGCCCAGCCCACGCAGCCCATGCAGCCGGCGCAGGGCGGGCAGCCGGGGTACGGCTATCCGGGCCAGGGGCAGCCGCCGACCGTGCCGATGGCGCCCCAGCCGGGGGCGGGCGGCGGCGGGCGGAACAACGCCGTGCTGTTCATCGTCGTCGCGGCGGCCGTCGCCATCGCCCTGATCATCGGCGGCGGCATCTGGTACGCCAGGTCCTCCGGGGACGACGGCAGGCACGGCACCGCGTCCTCCGGCGGCGGCACCGGCGGCCCGGACGACAAGGGCTCCGGGGGCACCGGCGGCGGCAAGGAGAAGGCGCCCGCCGACCCGTCCGCCCGGCTGCTCTTCGGGGTGCCGCTCCCCAAGGCGGACGACACGGTCAGCACCGCGGGCTCGTGGCTGACGGACACGGTGTACGCCAAGAGCGGCATCGCGAAGATCACCGGCTACGACCCGGTGAAGGGCACCGAGCTGTGGACGGTCAAGCTGCCCGGCCCGGTCTGCGCGGCCAGCAAGCACGTCGACGGGGACGGCCGGACAGCGGTCGCCTTCCAGCCGAGGATGCCGGCGAAGGGCTCGTCCGCGGGATGCAGCCAGGTGGCCGCGATCGACCTCACCGCGGGGAAGAAGCTGTGGACGAAGTCGGTCAAGTCCGGTGACTACCCGGTCAACTTCGCCAATGTGACGGTCGCTCAGCACACCGTCGCGGTCGGCGGCACCGACGGCGGCGCCGCGTTCGACATCGAGTCCGGCAAGACGCTGTGGCAGCCGAAGCCGGACGACACCTGCCACGACGAGGGGTACGGCGGCGGCACCCGGCTGGTCGCGGTGCGCAAGTGCGGCGCGTACGACGACCCGCAGCTCGACATCCAGACCATCGACCCGGTCAGCGGCAAGGTGATCTCCGGGTACAGGATGCCGAACGGTGTCGCGTACGCCTCCGTCGTGTCCACGGACCCGCTGGTGGTCGCGGCCGACGTCGGGCAGAGCGCGGGCGACGGCAGCGGTGTCTCGGACTACTTCTCCATCGACGACAGGACCGGCAAGCTGCTCGCCCGCATCCCGGCGCCCGGCGACACCTACGGGGGCCGCTGCGACGGCACCACCCGCATCGAGGACTGCCGGCAGATCGTGGCGGGCAACGGCAGGCTGTACCTGATGACCGAGGCGCACGACGGCAAGGGCGAGTACACCCGGACCAACGAGATCGTCGCCTTCGACCTGAGGACCGGCAAGCCGACCGGCCAGCGCGCCGAGGCCGGCGACGGCTACACGCTCTCCCCGCTGCGCATGGACGGCGGCAGCCTGATCGCCTACAACGCGCCGCCGTACAACAGGGGCGGCCAGGTCGTCAGCATCGACGGCGGCTCGTTCAAGGTGACCAAGCTGCTGGAGAACCCGTCCACCAAGAGCGTGCGGGACTCCGAGGCCAACCTGCTGCCGGAGTACGCCGAACTCCGCTTCGGCAAGGGCCGGCTGTACATGTCCGCCGTGTTCGCCAAGGAGCGGGACATGTCGTCGTACAGCAAGGAGTACCTCGTGATGGCGTTCGGCGCGGACGGCTGATCCGCCGGCCTCACCTGAATGAGTGACTTGCCGAGAAGTGCCCCGGATTTCATCGATCCGGGGCACTTCTCATGAAGAGGGGCAGCGCGACGTCGAACAAGCGTGTAGCTTCCGGGGGCATGACGGGCGGGGGTGCCGGGGGGACTGGGGGGTTGCTCTATGGGAGTGCGGCTCATGGTCGTGGACGACCATCGGCTGCTCGCGGAGGCGCTGGCGTCCGCGCTGAAGCTGCGCGGCCACCGGGTGCTCGCCGCGGCGGCGCCGGCCGCGGGCGCGGCGGACCTCGTGATCGCGCGGGCGCCCGAGGTGTGCCTGCTGGGCACGGCGGCACCGGCCGAGCCGGGGATCTTCGACCCGGTGGTCAAGATCAAGCGGGAGCGTCCGCAGGTGGCGGTGCTGGTGCTGGGCCCGGTGACGGCACCGCGCGGCATCGCGGCGGCCTTCGCCGCGGGGGCGTCGGGGTACGTGCGGCACGACGAGCGGATCGAGGGGGTCGAGCGGGCCATCATGAAGGCCCGCGCCGGGGAGGCGGCGGTGGCGCCGCAACTGCTCCAGGGGGCCTTCGGTGAGCTGCTGAACCCGGCCGCGCAGCCCGATGACGAGGCCCAGCGGCTGCTGGAGATGCTGACGCCGCGGGAGGTGGAGGTACTGGTGCGGGTGGCCGACGGGGAGGACACGCGGCGGATCGCGGCGGGCATGGGCATCGCACCGAGCACTGCGCGTACGCACGTCCAGCGGGTGCTGATGAAACTGGGCGTGGGCTCCCGCCTGGAGGCGGCGGCCCTGGCGGCCCGGACGGGCCTCCTGGACCGAGCGGGCCCCGCGCGGGGCGTCGGCGGCCCCGGATAGGCACCCGCGGCCGAGGCAGCGCCCCGAAGGCGCGCGGGGAACCGCGCGACCGGCCGCGGCGTGCCCGCGGCCGGGGACGGCCCGCACCTCTACGGCGCCACCGCCCCCGGCCGGCAGTCACTCCGCGGGGAACCGCGCGACCGGCCCCCGCGCGCCCGCGGTCGGGACACGGCCTGTCGGCCCCGGACCTACTCCTTCTCCTCCGGCAGACCCTCCGGAGGAAGCGGCGGGGGAGTGGGCCGCAGCTTCAGCCAGGCCAGGAAGAAGACGCCCAGGAGCAGCATGGCGATCCCGGTCCAGAGATTGATGTTCACGCCCTGGGCCTTGTCGATCGCGGCCTGCGAGTCGGTTATCCCGGTGATCGTGACGATGACGCCGTAGACCACGAAGAGTCCGCCGATGATGCGCCGCAGGTCGAAGATGCGCGCCGCGGTCGCCGACTTGGTCTCCAGCTCGGAGACCTCCCGCAGGACGTCGTGCTCGGTGTAGTGCTGCGGGCGACGGGCCTGCTCGGGGTGCTCAGGATGCTCGGTCATGGTTCCTCGATCCTCCCGCGTCAGAACGAGAACGGGATGTAGCAGACGGCGGCCAGCACGACCGCGCCCCAGCCCAGCAGGGCCGGCTTGCGGTACCACGCGTCGTCGCCTGCGGCGGGCGCTTCGGACATACCGGGGGAGCTGGTGCCGTAGACCAGGCCCCGCAACTCCTCCACCGGCTTCGGCTTGGTGAACAGGGACACCGCGACCATTACCACCGCGCCGGCGACGAAGCCGGCGATGGCGGAGACGAAGTTGGCGCCCTGGTCGGTCGGGAGGGAGATGATGCCCTTCTTGTAGAGGACGAAGTAGTTGGCCATCGCGGTGACGGTGCCGGCGAGCAGGCCCCAGAACCCGGACTTCGCGGACGCCCGCTTCCAGAACATGCCGACGATGAAGACGACGAACATCGGCACGTTGAAGAAGGAGAACAGCGTCTGGAGGTAGCTCATGATGTTCGAGAACGAGGACGCCAGGAACGCCGTGCCGACGGAGGCGCAGACGCCGATCGCGGTGATCAGCCGGCCGAAGCGGACGTAGTAGCCGTCCTCGCGCCCCCGCACCACGTACTTCGCCCAGATGTCGTTGGTGAACACCGTGTTGAAGGACGACACGTTGGCCGCCATGCCCGCCATGAAGGCCGCCAGCAGACCGGTGACGGCGATGCCGAGCACGCCGTTGGGCAGCAGTTCCTGCATCAGGAAGGGGATGGCGTCGTTGTACTGGTAGCCGGAGCCGGCGCTGCCGAACTTCGGGACGATCGCGGCGGCGACCAGGCCGGGGATCATCACCAGGAAGACGATGAAGATCTTGGGGTAGGCCGCGATGAGCGGCGTGCGCTGACCCGCCGAGAGGTTCTTCGCGGACAGGGCGCGCTGCACCTCGGCGAAGTTGGTGGTCCAGTAGCCGAAGGAGAGCACGAAACCGAGGCCGAGGACGATGGTCAGCCAGTTCGCGCCGAGCGGGTTGGCGTGCCCGATGCCGGTGCCGCCCCAGGCGGTGGTGAAGTCGGCGCCGTGGGCCGCGGTCAGCTTGTCGGTCAGGCCGCCCCAGCCGCCGACCTTCTTCAGGCCGAGGATCGTGATCGGGATGAGCGCGGCCAGGATCACGAAGAACTGGAGGACCTCGTTGTAGATCGCCGAGGACAGGCCGCCCAGGGTGATGTACGCGAGGACGAACGCGCCGGCGACGACGATGGCGACCCACTGCGGCCAGCCGAGCAGGGCCTGGACGACGATCGCGAGGGCGTAGAGGTTGACGCCCGCGATCAGGATGGCGGCGAACGCGAACAGGACCGACGCGAGCAGGTGGGCGCCGCGGTCGAAGCGCAGCAGCAGGAACTCGGGGACGGAGCGGACCTTGCTGCCGTAGTAGAAGGGCATCATCACCAGGCCGAGGAAGACCATGGCGGGGATGGCGCCGATCCAGTACCAGTGGACGGTGTAGGCGCCGTACTGGGCGCTGTTCGCGGCCATGCCGAGGATTTCGGTGGCCGCCAGGTTCGCCGAGATGAAGGCGAGGCCGGTGATCCAGGCGGGCAACGAGCGTCCGGAGAGGAAGAAGTCGAGGCTCGTCTTGACCGAGCGGCGGGCGGCGAAGCCGATGCCCAGGACGACGACGAAGTAGATCGCCAGGATCGTGTAGTCCAGCCAGTTGGTGGGGAGCCGTAGCTCCGCCGCCAGGTAGGTGGGGGCGTATGTGGGGGTTTGCATGAGAACTCGCTTCGTTGCGCGAACTGATCCAGAGCGGAACCTACGCCGCCGTGTTCGATATTTGAACACTCTGGCTGGTGTTCTTTGTTTGATTGTGATCGACCGAGGAGTTGTGGAGTTGTGGTCTGTTATGTTTGTTTGTGTTGAGTGATTGGGTGCGGACACACCCGTAGGGCCCGAACAAGGAGTCCGGCGTGAAGAAGACCTCGACCCGGCTGGCCGACGGTCGTGAGCTGATCTACTACGACCTGCGGGACGACACCGTGCGCGACGCGGTCGACCGGCGCCCGCTGGACCGTACGGTCACCACGTCCGAGATCCGCCGCGATCCGCTGCTCGGCGACTCGGTCGCCGTGGCCTCGCACCGCCAGGGCCGCACCTACCACCCGCCCGCCGACGAGTGCCCCCTGTGCCCCACCCGCGGCGACCGGCTCAGCGAGATCCCGGACTCCTCGTACGACGTCGTCGTCTTCGAGAACCGGTTCCCCTCCCTCGCCGGCGACTCCGGCCGCTGCGAGGTCGTCTGCTTCACCTCCGACCACGACGCCTCCTTCGCGGACCTGAGCGTCGAGCAGGCGCGGCTGGTGCTGGACGCGTGGACGGACCGCACGTCGGAGCTGTCGCATCTGCCCTCCGTCGAGCAGGTGTTCTGCTTCGAGAACCGCGGCGCCGAGATCGGCGTGACCCTCGGTCACCCGCACGGGCAGATCTACGCCTACCCCTTCACCACCCCGCGCACCGCGCTGATGCTCCGCTCCCTCGCCGCCCACAAGGAGGCCACCGGCGGGGAGAACCTGTTCGACGCGGTCCTGGAACGGGAACTCGCCGGCGAGCGGGTCGTCCTCGAGGGTGAACACTGGGCGGCCTTCGTGCCGTACGCGGCGCACTGGCCGTACGAGGTCCACCTCTACCCCAGGCGCCGCGTGCCCGACCTGCTCGCGCTCGACGAGGCCGCCCGCACAGAATTCCCCCAGGTCTATCTGGAACTCTTGAGGCGCTTCGACCGGATCTTCGGCGAGGGTGAGCCTGCGACGCCGTACATCTCGGCCTGGCACCAGGCCCCGTTCGGCGCGCTGGAGGAGTTCGACGGTGTCACGCGCGACGACTTCGCGCTGCACCTCGAGCTTTTCACCATCCGCCGTACTTCCGGCAAGCTGAAGTTCCTCGCGGGTTCCGAGTCCGGCATGAGCGTGTTCATCAACGACGTGCCGCCGGAGCGCGCGGCCGAGCGACTGCGAGAGGTAGCGAGTTCATGAAGTACCTGGTGACGGGTGGCGCGGGATACGTCGGCAGTGTCGTGGCCCAGCACCTGCTGGAGGCCGGCCACGAGGTCACCGTCCTCGACAACCTCTCCACCGGCTTCCGCGAGGGCGTCCCGGCCGGCGCGGCCTTCATCGAGGGCGACATCCGCGACGCCGCCAAGTGGCTCGACCCGTCCTTCGACGGCGTGCTGCACTTCGCCGCGTTCTCGCAGGTCGGCGAGTCGGTGGTGAAGCCGGAGAAGTACTGGGACAACAACGTCGGCGGCAGCATGGCCCTGCTCGCCGCGATGCGCGAGGCCGGCGTCCGCAAGCTGGTCTTCTCCTCCACCGCCGCCACCTACGGCGAGCCGGAGCAGACCCCGATCCCGGAGACCGCGCCGACGCGGCCCACCAGCCCCTACGGCGCCTCCAAGCTCGCCGTCGACCACATGATCACCGGCGAGGCGCACGCGCACGGCCTGGCGGCGGTCTCCCTGCGCTACTTCAACGTGGCGGGCGCGTATGGCGCGTACGGCGAGCGGCACGACCCCGAGTCGCACCTGATCCCGCTGGTCCTCCAGGTCGCCCAGGGCCGCCGCGACGCGATCTCGGTCTTCGGCGACGACTACCCGACCCCCGACGGCACCTGCATCCGCGACTACATCCACGTCGCCGACCTGGCCGAGGCCCACCTGCTGGCCGTCCGCGCCGCCACCCCGGGCGAGCACCTGATCTGCAACCTCGGCAACGGCAACGGCTTCTCCGTCCGCCAGGTCATCGAGACCGTCCGCGAGGTCACCGGCCACCCGGTCCCCGAGGTGGTGGCCCCGCGCCGGGGCGGCGACCCGGCCGTCCTGGTCGCCTCCGCGGACACCGCCCGCGAGAAACTGGGCTGGAACCCGACCCGCGCGGATCTCGCGGGCATCGTCGCGGACGCGTGGCAGTTCGCGCAGAACATCTCGAAGGAGCACTAGTGGGTGCAGAGCAGGTCGCGGAGCGCTTCGCCGAGCTGTACGGGGCCGGACCGGAGGGCGTGTGGGCGGCGCCCGGCCGGGTCAACCTGATCGGTGAGCACACCGACTACAACGACGGCTTCGTCATGCCGTTCGCGCTGCCGCACCAGGCGGTCGCCGCGGTCTCCCGCCGCGACGACGGCGTCCTGCGCCTGCACTCGGAGGACGTCGAGGGCGGGGTCGTGGAGCTGCGGCTGGACGCCCTCGCCCCGGGGACCGACCGGGCGTGGACGGCGTACCCGGCGGGCGTGGTGTGGGCGCTGCGCGAGGCGGGTCACGAGGTGACCGGCGCCGACGTCCACCTGTCCTCCACGGTCCCGACGGGCGCGGGCCTGTCCTCGTCGGCCGCGCTGGAGGTCGTGATCGCCCTGGCCCTGAACGACCTGTACGACCTGGGCCTGCAGCGCTGGCGGCTGGCCCGCCTGTGCCAGCGGGCCGAGAACGTCTACGTCGGCGCGCCGACCGGGATCATGGACCAGACGGCGTCGGCCTGCTGCGAGCAGGGCCACGCGCTGTTCCTGGACACCCGTGACCTGTCCCAGCAGCAGATCCCCTTCGACCTCGTGGCCGGGGGTCTGCGCCTGCTGGTGGTCGACACCCAGGTCAAGCACGCCCACAGCGGCGGCGAGTACGGCAAGCGGCGGGCCGGCTGCGAGAAGGGCGCGGCCCTGCTCGGCGTCGACGCCCTGCGGGACATCCCCTACGACGGCCTGGACGCCGCCCTCGCCCGCCTCGGCGACGAGGAGGAGATCGTCCGCCTGGTCCGCCACGTCGTCACGGAGGACGAGCGGGTGGAACGCACCGTCGCGCTCCTGCGCGCCGGCGACACCCGCGCCATCGGCCCGGTCCTCACCGAGGGCCACGCCTCCCTGCGCGACGACTTCCGCATCTCCTGCCCGGAGCTGGACCTGGTCGTCGACACGGCCCTCGCCACCGGCGCCCTGGGCGCCCGCATGACCGGCGGCGGCTTCGGCGGCTCGGCGATCGTCCTGGCGGAGGCGACCGACGTCGACACCCTGACCAAGGCGATCGAAGAGGCGTTCGCCACGGCGGACTTCACGACTCCCCGAGTCTTCGAAGCGGTCCCCTCGCCGGGGGCCCGGCGACTGAGCTGACGCCCGTCCTCCCGACCGGCCCCGTACTCGATCACCGTGTACGGGGCCGGCGCCGTCACCGGCCCCATGCCCCCGAGGCCAACTGCCCTGTCCTGCACGGGATGTGGGCGCCCAGTAAGGTGCATGCCTGTCACCGCCGTGCCCGGCGGTGGACCAGGAGAGGCGGGGGAGACCACACATGGCGTGGGAGGAGTGGGACCAGCTGAAGGCCCAGGCGGCCGCTCGGCATTCCACACGCATGCAGCTCAACCAGTACCCGGCCGGCCAGGGCGGGGGCGGTACTCAGGGAGACCTTGTCGTAGGACACAAGGATCTCGAAGAGGTGGGCAAGGCCCACGAGCTTTCCGACGGGATCGGCTGACTTTCCCGCACACCTGCCGCGCTACGGGGACCGCTGATGGAGGACGACGAGATCCGCTCACGCTTCGACGGCCGGGGCCACGTCGAGATCAGGGGCCCGGTGTCCGTGAAGGCCCGGGCCGAGGAGATCGCGGACGCGCTCGGCTACCGGCTGGTCGCCACGGAGGAATCGCGCGGCGCCGGGCTCGCGCTCGGGTTTCGCACTCCGCTCAGCGTGCGGCTGCTCTTCCGGCGCGACGACGACCCCCGGGCTCGCCGCCGGGCCCAGCGGACCATCGAGCGGCTGCGGGCGGGCGGCCCGATCCTCGGGGGAGAGGAACTGCCGCCGCCCCCACCACCGGCCCCGCCCCCGCCGCTGACTTCCCGGCAACCGGCACCTCGCCCCCGGCGCTCGTTGGAGCCCCAGCCGCCTCCGCCCGCACCGTCGGGCCCGCTCGGCCCCCGGGTTCCGTCCCGACCGCCCTATCCGCCTCCGCCCCCGCCGCCCCCGCCGGCAGCGGTGGAGTGAGTCCCGTCAGCCCAGTCGCTTCGTCAGTGTGTACTCCGTGATCCCCGGCGGGTAGTCGGGGATCACGCACACCACCTCGTAGCCCTGTCTCCGGTAGAAGTCCGGGGCCTGGAAGTTCCAGGTCTCCAGGCGGGACGCCGTGCAGCCGCGGTCGGTCGCGGCGATGCGTTCCGCCTCCGCCAGCAGGCGGGTGCCGAGGCCCGCGCCGCGGTGTGCGGTGTCCACCCAGAGGTAGGTGACGTGCAGCCAGGTCGTCCAGGTGTGGCCGACCAGGCCGCCCGCCAGGTCGCCCGCGGTGTCCAGGGCCCACAGGTGGAGGGGCGTCTCGCGTTCGCCGGGCGTGCCGCGCAGCGCGGCCAGGACCGGGGACGCCGCCGTGTTGGTCTCCCGCAGCCGTGCACGGAGCAGATCACGTCGCTCTTTGTCGACTTCCGCCTCAATACGAAACATGCGGCACACCATAAACGCGCCGGACGGCCAGTTCTGCAATTCGCCTTCCGCTGCGTGCTGCCATCCGTACTCTGTGGAGCAGCACCGGTGGGGGCCGGTGCCGCTCAGGGGGCGAGACAGGCGGGTACGGCGCCCGCGGTGGGGGTAACAGTGTCCGCAACGGCGGCGGCCGTGCGGCGCGCGTCCCCTGTCCGCGGGTGCGGTACCCGCGCCGGTCGTCGCTTTCCGGATCCATTCCGGGCTTTCCGGACCCACCAATTCCACAGCTTTCCGGACCTTGGGTATCCCCTGCTCCACGCGGAGTCTGGGGAAGGGGGTTACGTGGTTCGCATCCGAGTCCTGGTCGTGGACGACCACCGCATCTTCGCCGAGTCGCTGGCCGCCGCCCTGGCCGCCGAGCCCGACGTCGACGTCTCCGCCGCCGGCAGCGGCCCGGCCGCGCTGCGCTGCCTGGAGCGCGCGGCCGGCGAGGGCCGGCGCTACGACGTCCTGCTGGTCGACGCCGACCTGGGCGGCCGGCTGCCCGGCGCCCGCCCGGCCGTGCCGGTGCAGGCGGGCGACGAGGAGGGCCTGGTCGACGGGATCTCGCTCGTCACCGGGGTCCGGGCCGCCCACCCCGCCGTACGGACCGTCGTCCTCGCCGAGAAGGACGACCCGCGCCGCGCCGCCCTCGCGCTCCAGGCCGGGGCGTCCGGCTGGGTCGCCAAGGACTGCTCGCTGTCCCGGCTGCTGACGGTGATCCGGGGGGTGCTGCGCGACGAGACGCATCTGCCGCCCGCGCTGCTCACCGGTGTGCTGAAGGAGCTGACGGCGGCGCGCAAGCACCGCACCGAGAGCGAACGGCTGGTGGAGTCCCTCACCCCGCGCGAGCGGGAGGTGCTGCGCTGCATGGTCGCGGGGCTCGGCCGCAAGGCCGTCGCCGAGCGGCTGTTCCTCTCCCCGCACACCGTCCGCACCCACATGCAGAACGTCCTCGGCAAGCTGGGCGTCCACTCCACGCTGGCCGCCGTCGCGCTGGCCCGGCGGGCCGGAGTGGGACCGGTGGACCTAACCGGGGATGTTGTCGAACGGGGCGGTCAGCTGGCGTAGCAGGCCGGCCAGTTCGGCGCGCTGGGCGCGGGACAGCTCGGCGAGGATCGCCCGCTCCTGCTCCAGCAGGCCCGCCAGCGCCTGGTCCGCGCGGTCGCGGCCCTCGTCGGTCAGCCGGACCAGCACGCCCCGCCGGTCGCTGGGGTCGGGCAGCCGCTCGACCAGGCCCTTCTTCGCCAGCCGGTCGATGCGGTTGGTCATCGTGCCCGAGGTGACCAGCGTCTGGGTGAGCAGCTGGCCGGGCGAGAGCTGGTACGGCGTGCCCGCGCGCCGCAGCGCGGTCAGCACGTCGAACTCCCAGGGCTCCAGCTGGTGCTCGGCGAAGGCGAGCCGGCGGGCGCGGTCGAGGTGCCGGGCGAGTCGGCTCACCCGGCTGAGCACTTCCAGCGGCTCCACGTCGAGGTCCGGACGCTCCCGGCGCCACGCTGCGACCAGCCGATCGACCTCGTCCTCCATGGAGATCAGTGTAGTGGTTGTGTCGACGTGAAGTCTCTTGACGTCGAGTCTCTTGACATCGAGAGAAATGGGCGGGGACAGTGGTGCCATGACGACGCCCAGCTGGGACCCCGCCCAGTACCTCCGCCACGCCGGGCACCGGGCCCGGCCCTTCGCCGACCTCCTCGCCCGCATCCCGAGCCTGCCCGGCGACCCACCCCGCATCGCCGACCTCGGCTGCGGCCCCGGCAACGTCACCGCCCTGCTCGCCGACCGCTG
The DNA here is from genome assembly GCF_040704085.1 of Streptomyces sp. NPDC047841. Classification (NCBI taxonomy): domain Bacteria; kingdom Bacillati; phylum Actinomycetota; class Actinomycetes; order Kitasatosporales; family Streptomycetaceae; genus Streptomyces; species Streptomyces sp. NPDC047841. The sequence goes on along the minus strand of NZ_JBEYRP010000005.1, from coordinate 133,226 downwards.
GCCCACCGCCCGCATCACCGGCTACGACAACTCGCCGGAGATGCTCGACAAGGCCCACGTCGACCACGAGGGGCCCACGACCGGGGGCGGCCGGCTCGACTTCGCCCACGCCGACGTGCGGACCTGGACGCCCACGGAGCCGTACGACCTGATCGTCTCCAACGCCACCCTCCAGTGGGTGCCGGGCCACGCCGACCGCTTCGCCGACTGGATCGCCGCCCTGCGCCCCGGCGGCACCCTCGCCTTCCAGGTCCCGGACAACATCGACGCCCCGCTGCACGCCCTGATGCGCGAGCTGGCCGGCACCCCCCGCTGGCGGGGCCGCCTCGCCGGCCTGCTGCGCCGCACCGACTCCGTGCACGCCCCCGGCGCCTACCTGGACCGCCTGGCGCGCCTCGGCTGCACGGCCGACGTCTGGCAGACGACGTACTTCCACATCCTGCGGGGCGACGACCCGGTCCTGGACTGGGTCAAGGGCACCGGCCTGCGGCCCGCCCTGATCGCCCTCGCCGACGACCCCGAGGCACGCGAGGCGTTCCTGACCGAGTACCGGGACCTGCTGCGGGAGGCCTACCCGAGCGCGCCGTACGGCACGGTACTGCCGTTCCGCCGGCTGTTCGCCGTGGCCGTGAAGGACGCCTGAGCGCGGTGGAAGAGGCCGGCGTGGTCAGGAAGCCGGCGTGGTGAACGGGGCCTGAGCGCGGGGGACCCCGTCGGCAACCGCCTGGAGTTCCCGGAGCCGGCCCCCCGGGTGCTCAGCTCTTGCGGTGACCGATCAGGCGCGGCTTCTGCTCCAGCCCGTCCAGGCCGTGCCACGCCAGGTTCACCAGGTGGGCCGCCACCTCCGCCTTCTTGGGGCGGCGCACGTCCAGCCACCACTGGCCGGTCAGCGCGACCATGCCGACCAGCGCCTGGGCGTACAGCGGGGCGAGCTTGGGGTCGAAGCCGCGCGACTTGAACTCGCGGCCCAGGATGTCCTCCACCTGGGTGGCGATGTCCGAGATGAGGGACGCGAAGGAGCCCGTCGACTGGGGGATCGGGGAGTCGCGGACCAGGATGCGGAAACCGTCCGTGTACTCCTCGATGTAGTCCAGGAGCGCGAACGCCGCCTGCTCGCACAGCTCACGCGGGTGGCCGGCCGTCAGCGAGCTGGTGACCATGTCCAGCAGGCGCCGCATCTCGCGGTCCACGACCACCGCGTACAGCCCCTCCTTGCCGCCGAAGTGCTCGTACACCACCGGCTTGGACACCCCGGCCTTCGCCGCGATCTCCTCCACCGACGTGCCCTCGAAACCCTTGGTGGCGAAGAGGGTGCGACCGATCTCCAGCAACTGCTGGCGGCGCTCGGCACCGGTCATACGGGTCCGGCGGGTCCGCCGCTGCTTGTCGTTGCCTGAGGTGCTGCTGGAGTCGGTCGCCACGGCGTCAATCATGCCGCCTCGGCCGTCTCCCTCCCGCGCGGGGAGCCGCCTTCCCCGGTGTCACGGCGCGAATCGATACGCGAGCGTGACGGCCAGCGCACGTCGTACGCCCAGCCCAGCAGCTCGAACCACCGGATGAACCGGGCCGAGGAGTCGATCTGGCCGCGCATCACACCGTGCCGCGCCGACGTCGGGTCGGCGTGGTGCAGGTTGTGCCAGGACTCGCCGCAGGACAGCACCGCCAGCCACCACACGTTGCCCGAACGGTCCCGCGACCTGAACGGCCGCTTGCCGACCGCGTGGCAGATGGAGTTGATCGACCAGGTCACGTGGTGCAGCAGCGCCACCCGCACGAGTGAACCCCAGAAGAACGCGGTGAACGCGCCCCACCAGGACATCGTCACCAGACCGCCGATCAGCGGCGGCAGCAGCAGCGACACGGCCGTCCACAGGACGAACAGACGGGAGACCGTCCGGATCGCCGGGTCCTTGATCAGATCCGGCGCGTACTTCTCCTGCGGGGTCTGCTCCTCGTCGAACATCCAGCCGATGTGCGCCCACCACAGGCCCTTCATCAGCGCCGGAACCGTCTCGCCGAACCGCCACGGGGAATGCGGATCGCCCTCCGCGTCGGAGAACCGGTGATGCTTGCGGTGATCGGCCACCCAGCGCACCAGCGGCCCCTCGACCGCCAGCGAACCCATGATCGCGAGCGCGATCCGCAGCGGCCGCTTCGCCTTGAACGAACCGTGGGTGAAGTACCGGTGGAAACCGATCGTGATGCCGTGGCACCCCAGGAAGTAGAAGAAGACCAGCAGGCCCATGTCGAGCCAGCTCACCCCCCAGCCCCAGGCCAGCGGCACGGCCGCCACCAGCGCCAGGAACGGCACGGTGATGAACAGGAGCAGCGTGATCTGCTCGATCGAACGCTTCTGCTCGCCGCCCAGCGTGGCGGAGGGAGGGGGTGTGTCGGTGGCCTTACGGGCTTCTTCGATCACATCGGAACTTGAGGTCATGCGCGTCCCCTGTGGGGTCGATGGTCGAGGCAGATGCCGGGTACCCGGGACCGCACGGGCACTCTCCGGTGCTTCCCTACGGTTCCGTAACCTACGGCATCGTAAGTATGGCAGCGTGTCGCGCGGCGGCAAGAGCCCCAGACCCTGCGCGTCCACATGGCCACCTATCCTTGGACTCGGTCGGACAGCGCGGTCCGCTGAAGTTTCCTTCCCGGACCCTCCGGCCCGTATGCGGCACCCGCCGTGTGTGGCAGCCGGCCGGGTTCCCTCCCAGACGAGCTTCAACACTGCAAGGAGCCGCACCTGTGAGCAGTGCCGACGACCAGACCACCACGACCAGCAGCGAGCTGCGCGCCGACATCCGCCGGCTGGGTGATCTCCTGGGGGAGACCCTCGTCCGGCAGGAAGGCCCCGAACTCCTGGAACTGGTCGAGAAGGTCCGCCGCCTCACCCGCGAAGACGGTGACGCCGCCGCCGAGCTGCTGCGCGGCACCGAACTGGAGACCGCGGCCAAGCTGGTCCGCGCCTTCTCCACCTACTTCCACCTCGCCAACATCACCGAACAGGTGCACCGCGGCCGGGAACTGCGCGCCCGGCGCGCCGCCGAGGGCGGTCTGCTCGCCCGCACCGCCGACCGGCTCAAGGACGCCGACCCCGAGCACCTGCGGCAGACCGTCCAGAACCTCAACGTCCGCCCGGTCTTCACCGCGCACCCCACCGAGGCCGCGCGCCGCTCCGTCCTCAACAAGCTCCGGCGCATCGCCGCGCTCCTGGACACCCCCGTCCTCGAATCCGACCGCCGCCGCCACGACGTCCGCCTCGCCGAGAACATCGACCTCGTCTGGCAGACCGACGAGCTGCGCGTCGTGCGCCCCGAACCCGCGGACGAGGCCCGCAACGCGATCTACTACCTGGACGAACTGCACGCCGACGCCGTCGGAGACGTCCTGGAGGACCTGACCGCCGAACTGGAACGCGTCGGCGTCAAGCTCCCCGACGACACCCGCCCCCTCACCTTCGGCACCTGGATCGGCGGCGACCGCGACGGCAACCCCAACGTCACCCCCCAGGTCACCTGGGACGTCCTCATCCTCCAGCACGAACACGGCATCAACGACGCCCTGCAGATGATCGACGAGCTGCGCGGACTGCTCTCCAACTCCATCCGCTACACCGGCGCCACCGAGGAACTCCTCGACTCCCTCAAGACCGACCTGGAACTGCTCCCCGAGATCAGCCCCCGCTACAAGCGCCTCAACGCCGAGGAGCCCTACCGGCTCAAGGCCACCTGCATCCGGCAGAAGCTGGAGAACACCAAGCAGCGCCTCGCCAAGGGCACCCCGCACGAGGAAGGCCGCGACTACCTCGGCACCGGCGAACTGCTCAACGACCTGCGCATCATCCAGGCCTCCCTGCGCGAACACCGCGGCGGCCTGTTCGCCGACGGCCGCCTCGCCCGCACCATCCGCACCCTCGCCGCCTTCGGCCTCCAGCTCGCCACCATGGACGTCCGCGAACACGCCGACGCCCACCACCACGCCCTCGGCCAGCTCTTCGACCGGCTCGGCGAGGAATCCTGGTGCTACGCCGACATGCCCCGCGAGTACCGGGCCAAGCTCCTCGCCAAGGAACTGCGCTCCAGAAGGCCGCTCGCCCCCACCCCGGCCCCCGTCGACGCCGCCGCGCAGAAGACCCTCGGCGTCTTCCAGACCGTCAAGCGCGCCCTGGAGGTCTTCGGCCCCGAGGTCGTCGAGTCCTACATCATCTCCATGTGTCAGGGCGCCGACGACGTCTTCGCCGCCGCCGTCCTCGCCCGCGAGGCCGGCCTGCTCGACCTGCACGCCGGCTGGGCCAAGATCGGCATCGTGCCCCTCCTGGAGACCACCGACGAGCTCAAGGCCGCCGACACCATCCTGGAGGACATGCTCTCCGACCCGTCCTACCGGCGCCTGGTCGCGCTGCGCGGCGACGTCCAGGAGGTCATGCTCGGCTACTCCGACTCCTCCAAGTTCGGCGGCATCACCACCAGCCAGTGGGAGATCCACCGCGCCCAGCGCCGGCTGCGCGACGTCGCCCACCGCTACGGCGTACGCCTGCGCCTCTTCCACGGCCGCGGCGGCACCGTCGGCCGCGGCGGCGGCCCCTCCCACGACGCCATCCTCGCCCAGCCCTGGGGCACCCTGGAGGGCGAGATCAAGGTCACCGAGCAGGGCGAGGTCATCTCCGACAAGTACCTCATCCCCTCCCTCGCCCGGGAGAACCTGGAACTGACCGTCGCGGCCACCCTCCAGGCCTCCGCCCTGCACACCGCACCCCGCCAGTCCGACGAGGCCCTCGCCCGCTGGGACGCGGCCATGGACGTCGTCTCCGACGCCGCCCACGCCGCCTACCGCCGCCTGGTCGAGGACCCCGACCTGCCGACGTACTTCCTCGCCTCCACGCCCGTCGACCAGCTCGCCGAGCTGCACCTGGGCTCGCGGCCCTCCCGCCGCCCCGGCTCGGGCGTCTCGCTCGACGGCCTGCGCGCCATCCCGTGGGTGTTCGGCTGGACCCAGTCCCGGCAGATCGTGCCCGGCTGGTTCGGCGTCGGCTCCGGCCTCAAGGCACTGCGGGAAACCGGCCTGGACACCGTGCTCGGCGAGATGCACGAACAGTGGCACTTCTTCCGCAACTTCATCTCCAACGTCGAGATGACCCTCGCCAAGACGGACCTGCGGATCGCCCAGCACTACGTCGACACCCTCGTCCCCGACGAGCTCAAGCACGTCTTCGACACCATCAAGACCGAACACGAGCTGACCGTCAGCGAAGTCCTGCGGATCACCGGCGAGCAGGAACTCCTGGACGCCCAGCCGGTCCTCAAGCAGACCTTCGCCATCCGCGACGCCTACCTGGACCCCATCTCCTACCTCCAGGTCACCCTGCTCAAGCGGCAGCGCGACGCCGTCGCGGCCGGCACCGACCCCGACCCGCTGCTCTCCCGCGCCCTGCTCCTCACCGTCAACGGCGTGGCGGCGGGCCTGCGCAACACCGGCTGACCCGCCGGGAAAAAGGGGGTGCCCCCGAGGTCGTACGACCCCGGGGGCACCCCCCGTCCCGCTCACTCTCACTGCAACGCCACGAACGCCGCCGTCAACAGCACCGCACCGGACAACCCCAGCACCCACGCCACCCGGGCCAGCCGCATCCCGCCCGCCACCACCACCGAGGCCAGCAGCAGCGCCCCGCCCAACGGCACCCACGCGTACAGGATGCCCGCCGGACCCGACCGCACCGCCTCCCCGGTACCGGGCTTCAGCACCACGGAGTACGTCGACCCCGTGCGCACCGCCACCGACTTCCCGATCTCCACACGCGCGCGTGGCCGCGCCCCCGCCGACGACGGCACGAACGGCCCCGTACAGGTGTCCCCGGCACACCGCGTCACCGTCACCGAGCCGGACTCACGCCCCTTCGCCAGCATCACGTGCTGGGCGGTCCCCCAGGACCCCCGCACCCCGGCGAACACGATCAGCGCGGCGAGCGCACCCGTCGCCGCCACCCGTCCGAACCGCAACGCGGACACGGACGCCTGACGAGCGGTACTGGCTGAGGCAGGCATGGCCGGGATCATTGGCCATACCCCCACGGCCGGTCAACTCCCCGCGGGGCCAAGCCCGGACAAGTCAGGAGTTGTACGCGCTCTGCGCCCGCTCCAGCCCCTCCGCCACCAGACACTCCACCGCGTCCGCCGCACGGTCCACGAACCAGTCCAGCTCCTTGCGCTCCGCCGACGAGAAGTCCTTCAGCACGAAGTCCGCCACCTGCATCCGGCCCGGCGGCCGGCCGATCCCGCACCGCACCCGGTGGTAGTCCGGCCCCATCGCCTTCGTCATCGACTTCAGACCGTTGTGCCCGTTGTCACCGCCGCCCAGCTTCAGCCGCAGCGTCGCGTAGTCGATGTCCAGCTCGTCATGGACCGCGACGATGTTCCCCACCGGAACCTTGTAGAAGTCCCGCAGCGCGTTCACCGGACCACCGGACAGGTTCATGTACGACATCGGCTTCGCCAGCACCACCCGACGGCTCCCCGGCCCCGCCGGACCGATCCGCCCCTCCAGCACCTGCGCCTGCGCCTTGCCCGCCCGCTTGAACTTCCCCCCGATCCGCTCCGCGAGCAGGTCGGCCACCATGAAACCGATGTTGTGCCGGTTCATGGCGTACTCCGGCCCGGGATTGCCGAGCCCGACGATCAGCCAGGGATCACTGGCGGCGGTGGTCACGTCCATGTCTCCTTGATACGCGCCAGCCGCCGCCCCCGGCGAGGGAGGCGGCGGCTGAACAGATGATGACGACGGCGAGGATCAGGCCTCGGCCGCCTCCTCGCCCTCGGCGCCCTCACCCTCGGTCTCCTCGGCCTGGGCGGCCAGGACCTGCAGGACGACCGTGTCCTCCTCGACGGCCAGCGTGGTGCCGGAGGGCAGGGGGATGTCCTTGGCGAGGATGGAGGCACCGGCCTCAAGGCCCTCGACGGAGACGGTGACCGACTCGGGGATGTGCGTGGCCTCGGTCTCCACCGGCAGCGCGTTCAGAACGTGCTCCAGCAGGTTGCCGCCCGGCGCCAGCTCACCCTCGGTGTGGACGAAGATCTCGACCGTGACCTTCTCGCCCCGCTTGACCAGCTGGAGGTCGACGTGCTCGAGGAAACCCTTCAGCGGGTCGCGCTGCACGGCCTTCGGGATCGCCAGCTCGTTGGACTTGCCGTCGATGTCCAGGGAGATCAGGACGTTCGGCGTACGCAGCGCCAGCAGCAGGTCGTGGCCCGGCAGGGTCAGGTGCAGCGGGTCGGAGCCGTGGCCGTACAGAACGACCGGCACCTTGTTGTCACGGCGGATGCGGCGGGCCGCACCCTTGCCGAACTCGGTGCGGGTCTCGGCGCTGAGCTTCACCTCGGACATATGGATCACTCCTCGTAGAAAATCGGAACGGACGTGGTCACCCGGCCACGAACGGCCTGCTACGAAGAGCGCGTCGATAACGGACCGCCGTACACGAGTACGGCCTCCCTCGCCGAGCAACTGCAGCAGTCTACTCGGAGGGGGAGGCCGTACCCAAAACGATCACCTACGGGTGCGCACGGGCGTGCGGAAGTGAGCGCAGAAACCTCACTGCTCGTCGAAGAGGCTGGTCACCGAGCCGTCCTCGAACACCTCACGCACCGCACTCGCGATCGTCGGAGCGATCGACAGCACCTTGATCTTGTCCAGATCCGCCGCCAGCTCACCCGGCGTCGGCAGCGTGTTCGTGAACACGAACTCACTCACCCGCGAGTTCTTCAGCCGATCGGCCGCCGGACCCGACAGCACACCATGCGTCGCCGTCACGATGACATCCTCCGCACCATGCGCGAACAACGCGTCAGCGGCCGCGCAGATCGTGCCACCGGTATCGATCATGTCGTCCACCAGGACACACACACGACCCTCGACCTCACCCACGACCTCGTGGACGGTCACCTGGTTCGCCACGTCCTTGTCACGCCGCTTGTGCACGATCGCCAGCGGCGCACCGAGCCGGTCACACCACCGGTCCGCCACCCGCACCCGGCCCGCGTCCGGCGACACCACCGTCAGCTTGTCCCGGTCCACCTTCGCACCCACGTAGTCCGCCAGCAGCGGCAGCGCGAACAAGTGATCCACCGGACCGTCGAAGAAACCCTGGATCTGATCCGTGTGCAGATCCACGGTCAGGATGCGGTCCGCACCCGCCGTCTTCATCAGATCCGCGATCAGACGCGCCGAGATCGGTTCACGACCCCGGTGCTTCTTGTCCTGCCGCGCGTAACCGTAAAACGGCACGATCACGGTGATCGACCGCGCCGAAGCACGCTTCAGCGCGTCGATCATGATGAGCTGCTCCATGATCCACTTGTTGATCGGAGCCGTGTGGCTCTGGATCAGAAAACAATCCGCACCACGAGCCGACTCCTGGTAACGGACGTAGATCTCACCATTCGCGAAGTCGAAGGCCTTCGTCGGGACGACCCCGACACCCAGCTGCTGGGCGACCTCCTCGGCAAGCTCGGGGTGGGCGCGGCCGGAGAAGAACATCATCTTCTTCTCGCCGGTCGTCTTGATCCCGGTCACAGCACAGTCTCCTCAGAGGTTGTCTCAGCCAGCCGGCTGCTCGGCGACCTCTCGGCTGGGCGTGAGAGGCCGAATCAGCTGGTAAGGGTGCAGGATGCACACGTGCGGATGTGCACTTATCACGGTACGCCGTGTTTGGCGCACGCGTTTCCGGTCAGTCCTCGCCCCCACCCTGCCCGGACGACGCCTCGGCCGCCTTCGCCGCCGCGCTCCCCGGACGCTTCCGGGCCACCCAGCCCTCGATATTCCGCTGCTGACCACGGGCCACGGCCAACGAACCGGGCGGCACATCCTTCGTGATCACCGACCCCGCCGCGGTGTAGGCACCGTCCCCCACCGTGACAGGAGCCACAAACATGTTGTCCGCACCCGTCCGGCAGTGCGACCCCACCGTGGTGTGATGCTTGTCCTGACCGTCATAGTTCACGAACACGCTCGCCGCGCCGATGTTCGTGTAGTCACCGATCCGCGCGTCCCCCACGTACGACAGGTGCGGCACCTTCGTGCCCTCCCCGATCGACGCGTTCTTCGTCTCGACGTACGTCCCGATCTTGCCCTTCGCCCCCAGCCGGGTCCCCGGCCGCAGATACGCGTACGGCCCCACCGACGCCCCCGCCCCCACGACCGCCCCGTCCGACACCGTGTTGTCCACCCGCGCCCCCGGACCCACCTCGGTGTCCTTCAGCCGGCTGTTCGGCCCCACCTCGGCACCCTCACCCAACCGCGTCGACCCCGTCAGCTGCGTCCCCGGATGCACCACCGCGTCCCGCTCGAAGGCCACCGTCACATCCACCCACGTCGTCGCCGGATCGACGATCGTGACCCCCTCCAGCATCGCCCGCTCCAGCAGACGGTCGTTCAGAATCCGCCGCGCCTGCGCGAGCTGCACCCGGTTGTTGATCCCGGCGATCTCACGGTGATCGGCCGCCACCGACGCCCCCACCCGGTGCCCGGCCTCCCGCAGAATCCCCAGCACGTCCGTGAGGTACTCCTCACCCTGGCTGTTGTCCGTCCGCACCTTCTTCAACGCGTCCGCCAGCAACTGCCCGTCGAACGCGAACACACCGCTGTTGATCTCCCGGATCGCCCGCTGCGCCTCGGACGCGTCCTTGTGCTCCACGATCGCGGTCACGGCACCCGTCGACCCGTCCCGCACGATCCGGCCGTAACCGGTCGCGTCCGGGACCTCGGCGGTCAGCACGGTCACCGCGTTGCCGTCCGCGTGGTGCGTCCCCGTGAGCCGCCGGAGCGTGTCCGCGGTGAGCAGCGGGGTGTCCCCGCACACCACCACGACGGTCCCGTCGACGGACCCGCCCAGCTCCTCCAGACCCATCCGCACGGCGTGCCCGGTCCCGTTCTGCTCCGCCTGCACGGCGGTCCTGGTGGCCGGGTCGATCTCGGCGAGGTGCGCGCCGACCTGCTCACGGGCGTGGCCCACGACGACGACGAGGTGCTGCGGGTCCAGCTCACGGGCGGCGGCCAGCACGTGTCCGACCAGGGAACGGCCGCAGATGTCGTGCAGGACCTTGGGTGTGGCCGACCTCATACGGGTGCCCTCACCCGCTGCGAGAACGACGACGGCGGCCGGGCGGATGGCGCTCACGGGGTTGCCCTTCGGCTGTGGGTGGGTGGGGGTGACAGCCGCAGGATACCGGGGTGGGTTGAGGGGGACATGAGCGCGGGCCCTGACGGTGGTGTCAGGGCCCGAACCTAGGTCTTGTGTGCTGTGGCTCCCCCGCAAGGATTCGAACCTTGTCCTGCTGGTACCAAAAACCAGTGTGCTGCCAGTTACACCACGGGGGACAGCGCTTCAGACCTTACCCGAGACGTGCCTCGGCCTGGGCCACGATCCCGTTCCACCATCCTTCGATGCGGTTGTAGAGATGGGCACTTCTGGCTACGCCGATGACCAGGCACCCGTGGTAGTCGTCTCCGGTGTTCTTGCGGACCGTTTTGGGGTTGTGCCGCTTGAGCGTCGGCTTGGCGAAGACCCCCGGGTCGACGCCGGCGATGTCCGCCCAGTGGCGATGGGCAGCCGCGATGTCCGCCGACTCGTGGATGAGCACGCGGAAGGTCAGGCGCTCGCGGTCCACGCCGAGCAGGTCCAGCCATGCCAGGTAGGTCTCGATGACTCCGGGGTCGCTGTTGACGAAGATCGCGCGTTCGCGGCGGTCGTACGGCTTGCTCTTAGACCCTTCCGCCCAGTACAGGGCGATTCCCACCATGAAGAGTTCGCGGTCTGTGAGCTCACCGACCTCTCGGAGGGCTGCCGCTTTCTTCAGCTCCCGCTTCTCCCGCTCGGCAGCACGGCGCCTTGCCAGGCCCTCCTGCATCAGGGCCCGTTGCTCCTCCGGTGTGTACCTGGGTGCGGGCCTGGGGAGATCCCGCACCCACAGCGAGATCGAACTCTTCGAGCAGCCCAGTTCCACCTGGATCCGGTCGTAGGTCCAGCCCTGGAGCCGTAGTTCCCGTGCCCTCTCCCGCAGGTCGTCCTTCGCGTTGGGGCGCTTCGTCCATTCCGGCGGCGGCTCGCCCTCCAGGAGCCGGTTGAGGATGTCGTTGTTGTCGACGTGCAGCCGGTCGCGGATCTGAAGTCGGTGTATTTGCCCAGTGAATGTGCCATACGCATACCGTCCGGACGGAATGCTGGGTTCCGGGGTCGAACGGCTGAGGTTCACCAGTTCGAGGGAAAGCGGGTGGTTTCGAGGTCGTTCGGTCACGGAGGGTGGCGTGTGGTGGTAGGCGAAAGTCACCGGAAATGCCGCACCGCTCGCCCGTAGGCTGGAGCCATGACCACGACGGGGGAAGACCACGAGAGGGCGTTGACCGGCCCTTGGTGGTGGGTGAGGCGGCGCAGCGCGGTGTTCGACGGGGGCCTCGCGCTGGTGTCCGCCCTGGAGTGTGCGGCGGAGGGGATTCCGTTCGCGCGGGACGCGGGGATTCCGGCGTCCGTGGGGATCGTGTTCGGTCTGGTCGCCGGTTCGGTGCTGCTGGTGCGGCGGAAGTGGCCGATCGCGGTGGTGCTGGTGGCGATCGCGATCACACCGGCCCAGATGGGTTTTCTGATGGGCGTGGTCGGTCTGTACACGCTGGCCGCGTGTGAGCTGCCGCGGCGGATCATCGGGGCGTTGTCGGGGATGTCGCTGCTGGGGACGGCGGTGGTGACGTTCGTGCGGGTGCGGCAGGACATGTCGCGTGGGGACCTGACGCTGGGTGACTGGTTCGTGCCGTTCGCGGCGGTGACGACGGCGTTGGGGCTGACGGCTCCGCCGGTGCTGCTGGGGTTGTACGTGGGGGCGCGGCGGCGGTTGATGGAGAGTCTGCGGGAGCGGGCGGACAGTCTGGAGCGGGAGCTTCAGTTGCTCGCGGAGCGGGCGGAGGAGCGGGCCGAGTGGGCGCGCAGCGAGGAGCGGACGCGGATCGCCCGGGAGATGCACGACGTGGTCGCGCACCGGGTGAGTCTGATGGTGGTGCATGCGGCGGCGTTGCAGGCGGTGGCCCGGAAGGACCCGGAGAAGGCGGTGCGGAACGCGGCGCTGGTGGGGGACATGGGGCGGCAGGCGTTGACGGAGTTGCGGGAGATGCTGGGGGTGCTGCGGGCGGGGGAGGGCGCGGGCGGGCGTGCGGCGTCGGTGCCGTTGGCGGCGGTGGGGGAGGCGGCCGCGGCGGCGGCTTCCCGGGTGGCCGAGGTGGAGGGGGCGGTGGAGGGGCCGTGTCTGTCGGAGCTGGATGAGCTGATCGGGCAGTCGGCCGCCGCGGGGATGGTGGTGGAGCTGTCGGTCGAGGGGGAGGTGCGGTCGTATGCGGCGGAGGTCGAGCAGACGGCGTACCGGGTGGTGCAGGAGGCGTTGACGAACGTCCACAAGCACGCGGCGGGTGCGAAGACGCGGGTGCGGTTGGCGCACCGGGTGTCGGAGATCGCGATGCAGGTGGAGAACGGGCCGCCGCCGGAGCCGGCGTCGGCGTCGGCGGCGGGGTTGCCGTCGGGTGGGAACGGCTTGGTGGGGATGCGGGAGCGGGTCGTGGCGCTGGGTGGGGTGTTCGTGTCGGGTCCGACGGACGCGGGGGGTTTCCGGGTGTCGGCGGTGATCCCGGCGTAGCCGGTGCGGGGGCGGGTCGCCGGGCACTGGTGCCGGCGGGGTGACGCGTGTGTGCCGGGGGTCAGCCGGCTGTGAGGCGGACCGGTTGGATGCCGGTGATGAGGGTGGCGAGGGCGTGGTCGATGTCGGGGCCGAGGTACCAGTCGCCGGTGTGGTCGATGGTGTAGACGCGGCCTTCGGCGTCGATGGCGAGGAGGGCGGCGTTGTCGGTCTCCTGGCCGAGGGGGCTGAGTTCGGTGCCGAGGGCGCGGCCGAGGTCGCCGAGGGTGCGGGCGTGGTGGAGGCCGTGGAGGGGGTCGACGCGGAGGCCGGCGGGGGCGATCTGGCGGCCGGGGCCGGTGGGGGTGATGCTCAGGCCGCCGAATTCGGCCCAGGCTTCGACGGCGGCGGGGAACACGGTGTGCCGGTGTCCGGCGGGTGAGGTGTGTTCGCGCAGGGCGTCGGCCCAGAACTCGGCTTGCTTTATGTCCCAGCGTCCGGGTTGCCAGCCGGCGGCGCGCAGGGCGGCGTCGACGGGTACGGGGAAGCGGGTGGTGGAGGTGCGGTCGGGGTGCATCTGCCCTTCGATCGTCGTGCGTGCTGGTGGTGCCGGTGGTGTTGCTGGTCGCCGGGGGTCAGTCGGCGGTGGGGGTGGGGTCGACGATGCGGACGCCGAAGTGGGCGCTGAGGGCGGTGCAGGCGCGGCAGGGGGTGGCGAAGCTGCCGTGGAGGGGGTCGCCGTCCTCGCGTATGCGGCGGGCGGTGAGTTTGGCGTGTTTGAGGGCTTTGCGGGCTTCGCCGTTGGTCATGGGTCTGCGGGCGGCGCGTTTGCTGCGGGTGGCGTCGGCGGCGGCGATGTGCCGGGAGATGAGGATGGTTTCGGCGCAGCGGCCGGTGAAGCGGTCGCGTTGGTCGCTGGTGAGGGTGTCGAGGAAGTCCTGGACGAGGGGGTGCAGGGCGGGGGGCTGGTCGCTGCGGGCGGCGGTGCCGGTGAGGGTGGCGCCGCGGACGGAGAGGGCGGCGGCGACGGTGGGCAGGATGCCGTCGCGGCGGTGCCGGAGGGTGGGGGCGGGGGGTGTGTCGGTGCCGCTCCAGTCGATGCGAGGGTCGCCGGCCCGCACGTCGGTACCTCCGGTCTGCAGAGCGTTCATGATCGTTCTTCCCTCCCCGGGCGTCCCCCCGAAGGACACAGGGTGCCAAATGCCGTGGCTGGTGTGGAAGCTGGGGCGTGCGACACGCCCGTGTCCGGGCGGGCTGTGACGGTGGGGTGACGGCTGGTCACGAAGGGGGCGGGCGGGTGCCGGGGCGGGGTCGCGGTGGGCCGGTGACCGGGGTTGGCGCACGGCATAGGCTGTCGCCATCCGCGATCGACACCGCCGTTCAGGCCAGAGAGAACGCCGCAGGGGGCAACCGCCATGACGACAGGTCGGCTCGGGCTGGGTGTGCCGCCCAGCGGCCAGGCCGGTGGGCAAGCCGCGCCGCCGAACGCGGCCTACGCCGGGCAGGTCGTGCATTTTCCGGATCCGGTGCGGGCGGCACGTCACCCGAGAGGGGTACGGGTCGATGAGCGGGGTTACCCGGATTTCTCGCCGTACGCGCGCGTGGCGGTGGAGATCGCCGAGCCGCCGGAGGGGTTCGGGGTCGACGAGTTGCGGCTGACGGACTGCGTGTCGGCGAACGCGGCGCTGGCGGCGGCGGGGCACGAGTTGTGGGACACGGTGCCGGATGTGGCGACGCCGCACGGCTGGACGTGGCATCACGTGGCGGGTACGCGGCGGCTGGAGCTGGTGCCGGTCGAGGTGAAGGCGTTGCTGCGGCATCACGGTGGGGTGGCGACGGCGCCGGTGGACCACGGCAAGCGGGGTACGCGGCCGTTGCAGGAGTCGCGGCCGGCGCACTTCGGGCTGCCGAAGTCGGGCGTGGCGGTGACGGAGGCGCAGGTGCAGGGGGTCGAGGAGGACCTCGGTTACCGGTTGCCGGGCGCCTACCGCTCGTTCCTGAAGGCGGCGGGCGGGTGCGCGCCGGTCGGCACGGCGCTGGACGCCGGGTGGGGGCTGCTGCTGGACCAGCCGTTCTTCACGGTGCGGGACGAGGCCGCGGTCAATGACCTGGTGTACGTGAACAAGTGCCTGCGTGACCATCTGACGAAGGACTACCTCGGTGTGGCCTTCGTGCAGGGCGGGCTGCTCGCGGTGAAGGTGAGGGGCGAGCGGGTCGGTTCGGTGTGGTTCTGCGCGTATGACGACGTGCGGGACGTGGATCCGTCGTGGTCGCCGGAGGAGCGGGTGGAGCGGTTGCTGCTGCCGTGCGGTGACGACTTCGACGCGTTCCTGTCCCGGTTGGCGGGCAGTCCGCCGGAGTTGGAGACGGTGGCCCGTCTGATGGTGGACGGCGGTTTCGCCCGTGTCGTGCCGGTGGCTTCCGGCTCGGCGTCGTCCGGCCCGGTGGGGGAGTGAGCGGCGAGCGATGGTGACGTACGCGCAGGCGCAGGAGCGCGCCGAGGAGTGGATCAACGGCGACGTGCCCGCGTACCAGCACCGTGAGGTGCGGGTGCGGGAGTTCGAGCTGGGGTTCGTGGTGTGGGGCGAGGACCGGGCGGAGGGTCCGCGTTCGGACGCGGGCGGGCAGCGGCTGGTCATCGCGCGGGACAGCGGGGAGGCGACGCTGTGGCCCGCGCTGCCGGTGGGTGAGGTGATCCGCCGGTACGAGGAGGAGTACGGCCGTGCGGACGGGCCGCGGGAGGCGGTGCCGGCGCCCGCGGCCGCGCGGTTGGACCTGAACCAGACGTCGTTCCTGCTGACGCCTCCGGAGTGGTTGCAGGAGGCGGCGGACAAGCTGGGGCTGGGGGAGCGGCGCGCGGAGGGGGCGGATGTGCCGGGTCCGGCCGCGCAGGCGTCCGCCGACGGTGGGTCGGCTCCGGTTGCCGGTGCGGCTGCCGGCGGGGGTACGGCGGGTGGTACGGCGTCCGGTGCGGCGGCTTCGTCCGGCGGGAGCGGGCCGGCCGGGACGCGGGCCGGGGTGCCCACGGGAGCGGACGTGCCCGTGGGGGCCACGCCGTGGGCCGGTACCGACACGAACGCCGGGCCCGGTGAGGACGACCGTTCGGTGCCGCTGCCCGCGACGGTGTTCGCGCCGCCGCTGGGCGACGCGGACGAGGCGCCGCGTCCGCCGGCGGTGGCGCCGGACGCGCCGACCGCGCTGATGTCGGGCGGCAGCCAGCTGCCGCCGACGGCCGTCGCGCCGGCGCTCGATCTGCCGGGTGTGCAGGGCGGCGCACCGGGGGCCGCCGTCCCGCCGGGTGCGCCGGGCGTCGGCCAGGGCAGCGTGCCCCCGCCGCCGCCGGGCACGCCGGCGTACGGTCATCCGCACGTTCCGCCGGCGCAGGGCACGCCCCCGGCGGACGTACCGCCCTATCCGCCGGCGCAAAGCACCCCGCCCGCCCCGCCCGCCGGTCCGGCGGGCGCCCCGGCGTACGGCTATCCGCAGGGGTCCGGGGCTCCGGGGTACGGCTATCCGCCGGCGCCGGGCGGCGCGCCGCAGGTGCCGCAGTCTCCGGCGGCCCCGGGTGGGCCCGAGCGGCGGCTCGCGCCGAACGCGGGGGAGATCGCGGACGCCGCGACGAGCAAGGCGGCGCCGCCGAAGAAGGGGCGCGGTGGGGCCGGCGCGCCGCCTCCGCCGCCTGGCGCCCCGGGTACGCCGGGCGCGCGCCCGGGGAGCGCGGCGGCGCCGCCCCCGCCGGTGGGCGGTTACGTGCCGACGCGGCTGGTGCCGGCGGTCGGGACGGAGGGCCCCGAGGCGCAGGACGGACCGGGGAACGCGGGCGGGACGCAGCCGCCGGGCGGTGCGCACCACGCGGCCACGGTCCTGGCCGGCCCGAGCCGACCGAACGGACCGGCACCGCAGTCGCCGGGCGCGCCGGGTGCCCCGGGTGCCTCGGGCATGCCGGACCCGGCCGGCGGCCCTGCGGCTCCTGGCGGTCCGAGTGCGCCGCAGCCGCCCGGTGCGCCGGGTGGGCAGGGCGTCCCGGGCGGCCCGACTGCGTCCGGTGCCCCGGCGGCTCCGGGCGCCCCCGGCATGCCGGGCGCCCCGGGCGGCGCGCCGAACGTGCCGGGAACCCCCGGCGCGCCCGGCGCGCCCGGCGCGCCCCAGCCTCCGGCCGCTCCGGGCCGTCCCGCCGCTCCCGGCTTCCCGCAGCCGCCGAACGCGCCCGGAACCCCCGGAACGCCCTCCGCTCACGGTGCCGTGCACCACGCGGAGACCGTGCTGGCCGCTCCGCCGGTGGCCGGACCGGGCGTGCCCCCGCCGCCGGTACCCGGTGCTCCCGGCATGCCGGGCGCCCCGGGCCTGCCCATGCCGCCCGGCGTCCCGGGCGTGCCCCCGGCACCGGGTGCCTCCGCCATGCCGCCCGGCGCCCAGCCGCCCCCGCCCCCCGGCGCCCCGGGCACCCCCGGGATGCCCCCCGCCGCTCCCGTCGCGCAGCCCCCCGTGCCTCCGGGTGCCATGCCGCCGCCGGGTGGTCCCATGCCTGGGCAGGCAGCCGCGTACGGGTATCCGCAGCAGGGGCGGCCGACGGTCGGTCCCGGTTATCAGGCCGTGCTGCGGTACCGCGCGCAGGACGGGTCCGAGCAGCAGTTGATCCGGCGTTCGGCGCCGGGGACGCCGCACCCGGAGTGGCAGATCTTCCACGAGCTGCGGGCCATGAACGTGCCGCCGGACCAGGTGCTCGAGCTGCACACGGAGCTGGAGTCGTGCGAGCTGCCGGGGGCGTACTGCGCGCGGATGATCCGGGAGCAGTGGCCGCAGGCGAGGATCGCGAGCATCGCGCCGTACGGCACGGACCAGGCGAGCCGGCAGCAGGGCATGCGGCAGTTGCTGGCGCACCAGGGCGAGTTGCACCAGGTGGCGGACGGTCCCGCTCGGCCGGCGCCGGTGCGGGCGCCGCTGCCGCCGGTGCAGGCCGCGCCGCCGGTGCCCCCGGAGGGGATCGCGCAGGAGCTGGCCGGGGCGTTCGGCCCGGGTGTCTTCCGGTTCGAGCAGCAGGCGGTGTCCCGGCAGGGCGTGCCGCCGATCGTGGCGCACACGCTGGTCGTGGCGGGGCTGCCGCTGGACATGGGGCCGTTCTTCTGGGCGCAGGCGCAGCCGGGCCGGCCGGTGCCGACGCTGGCGGAGCTGGCGGCGGAGCGCGGGGTGCGGCCGGCGGCGGACGCGGGGTCGTACCTCGTCATGGGCACGGACTTCGGCAAGGCGGTCTGTGTGCAGTACGGGACGGCGAACATCGTGGCCGTGCCGGTGGAGGCGGGGCCGGGCGGTGCGCCGGTGCCGCCGCAGTTCGTGAACACCGGGCTGCCGGAGTTCACCCGGTGCCTGGCGCTGCTGGGGCGGATGTGGCGGCTCAGGTACGGGCTGAACCAGGAGCAGGCGGGCCGCTGGACCGTCGACTTCCAGGCGCAGCTGGCCGCCCTCGACCCGGCGGCGCTCGGTTCGCCGGAGAGCTGGTGGTCGGTGCTGCTGGAGCAGATGTGGGACGGGTTGCTGTAGCCCGGCCGTAGCCCGGTCGCCGGGTGTGATCCTTCGGGCCCCGCACGCGCAACGCGTGCGGGGCCCGGCGCGTTGTGCGTGCGAGCGTCGGCGCGTGTCCGTGCGGACGCCGGTGCGTGTCCGTGAGGGGGCCGTTCGGGGCGTTGGCGTGACGTGTCTGCGGAGTGTCGCGTTATGAACCGTTACTTCCCATCCATCAAGATATGCACGAAATCATCCTGTCATGCAGGTCCGGTGGAGAGGGGTCCCCAGGGTGAGCAGCGCATCGATGCCACCGCACGGCTTCGCGACCGTTCGGGGGCGTGGCTACCGACCCGACCAGGTCGAGGCGTTCCTGGAGGCGCTGTCCGAGGACCGGGACGCCGCCTGGGAGCGCGCCGCCCGGCTGACCGTGCTGGCCAAGGACATGGGGGCGGAGGCCGCGCTGCTGCGCGAGACCGTCGCCGAGCTCCGGCCGCAGACGTACGAGACGCTCGGGGAAGGTGCCCGCAAGCTGTACCAGTGCGTGCTCGACGAGGCGGCGGACCTGCTGGAACGCACCCGGCGCGAGGCCGCGGAGGAGGTCGCGCGGGCCGAGGCGGACGCCGAGCGCGTCCTGCGGGAGGCGCGGGAGGCGGCGGACGAGGTCCGCGCGGAGGCCGACGAACGCGCCCGCCAGTGGCTCCTCGCCGTGGAGACCGAGGCCGAGGGCATCCGCGTAGCCGCCCGGCGCGCGATGAAGTCGGGGCGCATGGAGTCGCTCGCGGAGTTGCGTGAGGCGCGCCGGCGCACCGAGGGCATGCTCGCCGAGCAGTCCCAGAAGCACGCCGCGCGCTGGGCCCGGGCCGAGCGGGAGGAGGCCGATCGGCTGGCGGAGCTGGATGCCGGGTACGCCGAGCGGACGAGCCGGGCCGAGGCCGAGCTGGCCGAGGCCGAGCGTGACCTGGCGGCGGCCGAGGAGTACGAGCGCCGTTCCCCGGAGGAGGCGAGCGCGCGGGCCGCGGAGGTCATCGCCGAGGCGCGTGCGCAGGAGGAGCGCATCGCCGGGGAGACGGAACGGGTGCTGCGCGAGCACGGCGAGCTGTGGGACGAGATGCAGGCGCACATGGACTCCGTGCGCGAGACCCTCGTCTCGCTGACCGGCAGGGTGGTCCTGGAGTAGCCGCGGGCCGGCGCTTTCGTCACCTTCCCTTGCGTACCGCTCCCGCCAGGATCCAGCCCTCCACGGCCTCGTACTGGTGCCGCTGCCGTTCCGCCTTCGCGCGGCCCGACAGCACCGTGCCGAGCCAGCCGAAGAGGAAGCCGGCCGGGATGGAGACGATGCCGGTGGTGGTGAACGGGAACCAGTTGAAGTCGGCGCCGGGGAAGGCGGAGACGGGTGATCCGGAGACGAGGTTGGTGCCCGGCATGAGCAGCAGCACGGTCAGCGAGCCCCCGATCAGCGTGCCCAGCAGTCCGCCGCGGGTGTAGCGGCGCCAGAACAGGCTGTAGACCAGGGCGGGGGCGAGGGCGGAGGCGCCCAGGCAGAAGGAGAGCGTGACCAGGGGCTGCAGGCTGTGGTGCTGCACCAGGGTGGCGAGCAGGATCGTCGGCACGCCCGTGGCGAGCGCCGAGACGCGGGCCAGGGTCATCTCGCGGCGGGCCGGCATCTCCGACACCCGGGCGGCGAACACGTCGTGCGCGAGGGAGTTGGCGCAGGCGAGGATCATTCCGGCCACGGAGGCGAGCAGGGTCAGGAAGAGCGCGGTGGTGACCAGGGTGAACAGGAGGCTCTCCGCCGTCGACACGTCGGCGCCGAACACCGCGCGCGAGCCCATCAGGTACGCCGTGTTGCCCTGCGGGTCGGCCGTGGCGATCGCCGTACGCCCGAGCAGGGCCGTGGCGCCGAACCCGACCACCGTGATGACGAGGACGAACAGGGCGACGAGGGAGACCGCCCAGGACATCGAGCGGCGCACCTGGCGGGCGCTGGAGGCGGTGTACATGCGCATGGTGATGTGCGGCAGGCAGGCGCCGCCGAGGACGACGGTCAGCTGTGAGGCGATCATGTCGACGCGGCCCGTGGGTGTGGTGCCGAACTCCAGCCCGGAGCGCAGGAAGTGCGGCCCGGCGCCGCTCTGCCGTGCGGCGGCGGTGAACAGGGCGCCCGGGTCCCAGTCGAAGCGGCGCAGGACCAGGAGGGCGACCACGGCGCCGGAGCCGACCAGCAGCACGATCTTCAGGATCTGGATGAGCGCGGTGCCCTTCATGCCGCCGATCGCCGCGTAGGCGATCATGAGCAGGCCGAGTCCCACGACGCACCCGGTCTTCAGGGACTCGTTGGTGAAGCCGAGGATGAAGGCCATCAGCTGCCCGGTCCCGGCCAGTTGGACGAGCATCAGCGGCAGCAGCGCGGCGATGGTCACCGCGCAGGCCGTGATCCGTACGCAGCGTCCCGGCAGCCGGCGGGCGAGGGCGTCGCCCATGGTGAACCGGCCCGCGTTGCGCAGGGGTTCGGCCAGCAGGAACATCAGCAGCATCAGCGACAGGGCCGTGCTGAGGGCGAGGACGACACCGTCGTAGCCGCACAGGGCGATCACCCCGCCGGTGCCGAGGACGGTGGCGGCGGAGACGTAGTCGCCGGCGATGGCGAGGCCGTTGCGCAGCGGGGACAGGGAGCCGTAGCCGGTGTAGAACTCGTCCAGGTCGTCGCGGTCGGGGCCGGTCATCACGCACAGCAGCAGGGTCACGGTGGCGGCGGTGGAGAAGGCCACCAGGGACATGGTCTGCGCGGAGTCGCTGAAGCCGGTGGACGCCGCACCGGCGGCGGCCGTCATCGGGCCGCTCCGCGCCGCGCGTCGAGTTCGGCGTGCCTGCGGATGCGGTCGGCGAGCGGATCGACGTACCGGCGCGCGGTGTGCTCGTACAGGGCGATCGCCAGCCAGGTGACGGGGAGTTGCAGCAGGGCGAGCAGCAGCCCGGCGGGGATGCCGTCGGCGACCGTGCGGGTCATGACGCCGGGCGCGTACGCGGACAGGACGAGGAACAGCGTGAAGTAGCCCAGCGCGGTGAGCGTGGCGGTGCGCCGCTGCCAGCGGTAGGCGCCGCGCAGCAGGCGCAGGTCGCTGTGGCGGCCGAGGGGCGCGCGCGGCGCCCGGCGGACCGGACGCTCCGGTCCGGGCGGCGCGGGCGGCTGCCAGGGGTAGGTCGGCCGCGCCGGGTACGACGGCTCGTGCGGGTGCGGTGAGTACGACGGGTGCGGCGGGTCGTAGGACATCCCGGGGCTCCTTGCGCGGCTCGGGTCCGTGGCGGCGGACCGCAGGGAGGTGGGGGAGCTGAGCCACGCACGCTACTCGCGCGTCCCGGGCCGCGCGGCGTTTTCACCAAACTGGCCGGTCGGTATGCGCTTACCCCCGGGAGGACGGGCGCGCCACCTGGGGCGTCACCCGCGTCAACCCGCCCGGGTTCAGTCCTGGAGCACCGGGAACCGGCGGGGCGCCACCACCAGCAGCACCACGAAGGCCAGGGCCGCCGCGACCGCCGCGCCCAGGTAGACCGCGTGGACCGCTTCGGCGATGGCCCGCCGGGTCGCCTCGTGAGCCGTACCGTCGTCCAGCGCGCGCGTGACGGAGTCCAGGTCGCCCGCCCCGCCGAGCCGCGCGGCCAGCACGCCGTTGGCGACGGCGCCGAACAGGGAGGCGCCCAGGGTCTGGCCGGTCTGCCGGCAGAACAGCACCGACGCCGTCGTGGTGCCCCGCTCCGACCAGCCCACGGTCGACTGCACCCCGACGATCAGCGGCAGCTGGAACAGCCCCAGCGCCCCGCCCAGCAGCAGCATCAGCAGCGTCGGCTGCCACCACGACCCCGGATACGGCAGGAACGGGAACGCGAAAAGGATCAGCGCCGCCAGGCCGATGCCGAGCAGCGCGGTGTCCCGGAAGCCGATCCGCCGGTAGACGTGCTGGCTCAGCGCGGCCGACACCGGCCAGCTCAGCGTCCACACCGACAGCACGAACCCGGCGGCCACCGGCGCGAGCCCCAGCACCGACTGCGCGTACGTCGGCAGGAACACGCTCGGCGCCACCATCAGCAGCCCCAGCGCGCCCAGCGCCAGGTTGACGGCCGCGATCGTCCGGCGCCGCCACACCCAGCCCGGGATGATGGGCGCCGCGGCCCGCCGCTCCACCCACACCACCACGGCGACCAGCAGCAGGCCCGTGCCGGACAGGGCCAGCGACGGCGCCGACAGCCACGGCCACGCCACCCCGCCCTGCACCAGCGCGGTCAGCAGCACCCCGCCGCACGCGAACACCGCGAGCGCGCCGGCCCAGTCCACGCGCGCGGGGCGGGCCTGCTCCCGCTCCGGCTCGTGCAGGTGACGGACGATCAGCCACAGGGCGGCGGCGCCGATCGGCAGGTTCACCAGGAAGATCCAGCGCCAGTCGGCGTAGGCGGCGAGCACCCCGCCGAGCCCGGGACCGGCGACCGCGGAGACCGCCCACACCGTGGAGAGCTTGGACTGGATCTTCGGGCGCTCCGCCAGCGGGTACAGATCGGCGGCCAGCGTCTGCACCGTGCCCTGCAGCGCCCCGCCGCCCAGGCCCTGCACGATCCGGAACGCGATCAGCGCCCCCATGTTCCAGGCCGCCGCGCACAGCAGCGAGCCGAGCAGGAACACGGCCGCGCCCACCACCAGCACCGGCTTGCGGCCGAAGGTGTCGGACAGCTTGCCGTACACGGGCAGCGTCACGGTGACGGCGAGCAGGTAGCCGGAGAACAGCCACGAGAAGACGGAGAACCCGCCGAGGTCGCCGACGATCTGCGGTACGGCCGTGGAGACGACGGTGGAGTCGAGTGCGGCCAGTGCCATCGCCAGCATGAGCGCGGCGACCACCGCGCCCCGCCGCCGGGTGTCCTGCCGCCGGCCGGCTCCGCCGCGCACCGCCGGTGTCGTCCTCCCCACCGCGCACCCCTCCCGTGGTCCCTGTCGGACGCTACCCCGTGCCCCCTGCACGTACCACCGGGACGACAGCTTCCCACGGCGGGCCGGGCCTGAGCCCGACGCGGCCAAAGGGTGGAGGCTTCGCGCACCGACGGGTGGAGGGCACCCCGAGAACGGCTCCACCCGGCGGTGGAGCACCCCTAGGGGTTCCTCCGTACTACGGCTCGGGGAGGGTTCGTCCCGGCGGAGGACGAGACCGGCCGGGGGCGTTCCCTAACCTGGCTGTACGCCGCTGGGGGGCGGCGGACCGCACCGGCGGGGGTGGGGATTACCCCCGGGAAAGACGGGGCTCCGCACCAGCGCGCGGCACCCCCGCCGACCGCGAGACTCATCGACGTAACCCAGGACGACGCCCGGAACACCGGGACATCGACCACGACCTGTCAACCGACATAGGAGACATACCGTGACATCGGCTGTGACCATTCCCAGGCACGGGGGCACTGGAGGGCGTACGGCCGTTGCCGCGCGGGCGCGGCAGGTCGTGAAGGCGTACGGGTCGGGCGAGACCCGTGTCGTCGCCCTGGACCACGTCGACGTGGACATCGCCCGCGGCCAGTTCACCGCGATCATGGGCCCCTCCGGGTCCGGCAAGTCCACCCTGATGCACTGCCTCGCCGGCCTGGACACCGTGACGAGCGGTCAGATCTACCTGGACGAGACCGAGATCACCGGCCTGAAGGACAAGAAGCTCACCCAGCTGCGCCGGGACCGGATCGGCTTCATCTTCCAGGCGTTCAACCTGCTGCCGACGCTGAACGCGATCGAGAACATCACGCTGCCCATGGACATCGCCGGCCGCAAGCCCGACCGGGCCTGGCTGGACCGCGTGGTGGAGACCGTCGGGCTCGCCGGGCGCCTCAAGCACCGCCCCACCCAGCTCTCCGGCGGCCAGCAGCAGCGCGTCGCCGTGGCCCGCGCGCTCGCCGCCCGCCCGGAGATCATCTTCGGGGACGAGCCGACCGGAAACCTCGACTCGCGCGCGGGAGCCGAAGTCCTGGGCTTCCTGCGCCGCTCGGTGGACGAACTCGGCCAGACCATCGTCATGGTCACCCACGACCCCGTGGCCGCCTCCTACGCCGACCGCGTGCTCTACCTCGCCGACGGCCGGATCGTCGACGAGATGTACCAGCCGACGGCCGAGCAGGTCCTGGACCGCATGAAGGACTTCGACGCCCGGGGGCGCACGTCATGACCGTGCTGAAGACCTCGATGCGCAACTTCCTCGCGCACAAGGGCCGCATGGCGCTGTCGGCGATCGCGGTCCTGCTGTCGGTGGCGTTCGTGTGCGGCACGCTCGTGTTCACCGACACCATGAACACCACCTTCGACAAGCTCTTCCAGGCCACGTCCTCGGACGTCCAGGTCAGCGCCAAGGGCTCCTCCGACACCGGGCAGACCACCTCCCGCACCGGCAAGCCGCCCGTGCTGCCCGCCTCCGTGGTCGCCAAGGTCCGCGGGGCCCGGGGGGTGCGGTCGGCCGAGGGCACGGTGTTCTCCACCGCGGTCACCGTCATCGACGCCGGCAAGGACAAGCTGTCGCCCACCAGCGGCGCCCCCACCATCGTCGGCAGCTGGAACGGCAACGACGCCCGCACCATGGAGATCACCTCCGGTACCGCGCCCAAGGGACCGGACCAGGTGATGGTCGACGCCGACACCGCCGGCAAGCACCACCTGAAGCTCGGCGACGAGATCAGCGTGATCACGGCCGTCGGCACGCACCACGCGCGCGTGTCCGGCATCGCCGCCTTCAAGGTCACCAACCCCGGTGCGGCAATCTTCTACCTGGACACGAAGACCGCCCAGCAGACCCTCGTCGGCCGGACCGGCGTCTACACCGACGTCAACGTCATGGCCGCCAAGGGCGCGCGGCTGAAGGAGAACGTCACCGCCGTCCTCGGGCACGGCTACAAGGTGCAGACCGCCAAGGAGGTCGCCGACGCCAACCAGAAGGACGTCCAGAGCTTCCTGAACGTCATGAAGTACGCGATGCTCGGCTTCGCCGGGATCGCCTTCCTCGTCGGCATCTTCCTGATCATCAACACCTTCTCCATGCTGGTCGCCCAGCGCACCCGCGAGATCGGCCTGCTGCGCGCCATCGGCTCCTCCCGCAAGCAGGTCAACCGGTCCGTGCTGCTCGAGGCGCTGCTGCTCGGCGTCCTCGGCTCGGTGCTCGGCGTCGGCGCGGGCGTCGGCATCGCGATCGGCCTGATGGAACTCATGGGCCAGATCGGCATGAACCTGTCCACCGACGACCTCACCGTCGCCTGGACCACCCCCGCCATCGGCCTGCTCCTCGGCGTGGTCGTCACCGTCCTCGCCGCCTACCTGCCCGCCCGGCGCGCCGGCAAAGTCTCCCCGATGGCCGCCCTGCGCGACGCGGGCGCCCCGGCCGACGCCAAGGCCGGTGCCGTCCGGGCCGTGACCGGCCTGCTCCTGACCGCCGCCGGCGGCTGGTGCCTGTACACCGCCGCCACCGCCGACCAGGCCAAGACCGGCTCGGGCTGGCTGGGCCTGGGCGTGGTGGCCACGCTCATCGGCTTCGTCGTCATCGGCCCGCTGCTCGCCGCCGGACTGGTCCGCGTCCTCGGCGCGGTCATCCTGCGGGTCTTCGGACCCGTGGGCCGCATGGCCGAGCGCAACGCGCTGCGCAACCCGCGCCGCACCGGCGCCACCGGCGCCGCCCTGATGATCGGCCTCGCCCTGGTGGCCTGCCTGTCGGTGGTCGGCTCCTCGATGGTGGCCTCGGCCACCGACCAGCTGGACAAGACCGTGGGCACCGACTTCATCATCCAGGGCGAGCAGGAGTACAACCTGATCAAGCCCCAGATGGTGCAGAAGATCAAGGACACGCCCGGCCTGGAGCGGGTCACCGAGTACAAGCTCCTGGACGCCTCCCTGACCACACCGGACGGCCGGGTCTCCAAGAAGGAGACCATCAACGCGGCCGACGCGACCTACGTCCAGGACCTGCGCACCAAGACCGTCGCCGGTGACCTCGCCGACGCCTACAAGCCCGACTCGATGTCCGTCTTCGAGGGCTTCGCCAAGGACCACGGCATCAAGCTCGGCTCCACGGTCGCCGTCCACTTCGAGGACGGCCGCACCGCGAAACTGACCGTCCGGGCGATCACCAGCGACGAGGTCGTCGTCGACAAGGGCGCCATGTACGTCTCCATCGCCACCGCCGCCAGGTACGTCCCGGCCGGCCGCATGCCCCTCGACCAGCTCATGTTCGCCACCGCCAAGGACGGGCAGGAAGCCGCCGCCTACAAGGCGCTGAAGTCGGTGGTGCGCGACGACCCGGCGCTGACCGTGCGCGACCAGACCGACTACAAGCAGGCGCTGAAGGACCAGATCGGCCAGCTGCTGAACATGATCTACGGCCTGCTGGCCCTCGCGATCATCGTCGCGGTCCTCGGTGTGGTGAACACCCTGGCCCTGTCGGTGGTCGAGCGGACCCGGGAGATCGGCCTCATGCGGGCCATCGGTCTCTCCCGCCGCCAGCTGCGCCGCATGATCCGCCTGGAGTCCGTGGTGATCGCCGTCTTCGGCGCCCTGCTCGGCCTGGGGCTCGGCATGGGCTGGGGCGCGACCGCCCAGAAGCTCCTCGCCCTGGAGGGCCTGAAGGTCCTGGAGATCCCCTGGCCGACGATCACCGGCGTCTTCGTCGGCTCGGCCTTCGTGGGCCTGTTCGCCGCGCTGATCCCGGCGTTCCGCGCGGGCCGCATGAACGTCCTGAACGCCATCGCGACCGATTAGCAGCCCAGCCGGAAGGGCTGGGCCGACGGCCACCGCACACGGGGGTTGCGGCGGGCGGACCCGGTGCCGGGAGTCCTGCGGGACTTCCCCGGCACCGGGTTTCCGCGCTGTGCGCCGGCCCGGGGTTGTCCACAGCCCCCCGCACCTCCGCCCCCGCCGTCGTACGCTGGACAGCCCCGGCCCGTCACACGAGTCGGGCCCTTCGTGTTGCCGACCCCCTGGACGGAAAGCCCCTCCATGAGCCTGCACGGTCTGCTCGACGCCGTAGTCAAGGACCCCGCCCTCGCGGAAGCGATCAGGGCGGCGGCGGACGGCAACCGCCCGCACGTCGACCTGGTCGGCCCCCCGGCCGCCCGGCCCTTCGCCATCGCCGCCCTGGCCCGTGAGGCCGGCCGCCCGGTGCTGGCGGTCACCGCGACCGGCCGGGAGGCCGAGGACCTCGCCGCCGCCCTGCGCTCCCTGCTGCCCGAACAGGGCGTCGCGGAGTACCCCTCCTGGGAGACCCTCCCGCACGAGCGGCTCAGCCCCCGCAGCGACACCGTCGGCCGCCGCCTCGCCGTCCTGCGCCGCCTCGCCCACCCCCGCCCCGACGACCCCGAGACCGGCCCGGTCTCCGTCGTCGTCGCCCCCGTGCGCTCCGTCCTCCAGCCGCAGGTCAAGGGCCTCGGCGACCTGGAACCGGTGGCGCTGCGGACCGGCCAGAGCGCCGACCTGGACGACGTCGTCGAAGCCCTCGCGGCCGCCGCCTACGCGCGCGTGGAGCTGGTCGAGAAGCGCGGCGAGTTCGCCGTACGCGGCGGCATCCTGGACGTCTTCCCGCCCACCGAGGAACACCCCCTGCGCATCGAGTTCTGGGGCGACGACGTCGAGGAGATCCGCTACTTCAAGGTCGCCGACCAGCGCTCCCTCGAAGTCGCCGAGCACGGCCTGTGGGCGCCCCCCTGCCGCGAGCTGCTGCTCACCGACGACGTCCGCGCCCGCGCGCGTGCCCTCGCCGAGGAACACCCGGAACTGGGTGAACTCCTGAACAAGATCGCCGAGGGCATCGCGGTCGAGGGCATGGAGTCCCTGGCCCCGGTCCTCGTGGACGACATGGAGCTGCTGCTCGACGTCCTGCCCGAGGGCGCCATGGCCGTCGTCTGCGACCCGGAGCGGGTCCGCACCCGCGCCGCCGACCTCGTCGCCACCAGCCAGGAGTTCCTCCAGGCGTCCTGGGCGGCCACCGCCGGCGGCGGCGAGGCCCCGATCGACGTCGGCGCGGCCTCCCTGCGGTCCATCGCCGACGTCCGCGACCGCGCGCGCGAGCTGGACATGATGTGGTGGTCGGTGTCCCCGTTCGCCGCCGACGAGGAATTCGCCGCTGACGCGGCGGGCGACACCCTCAAGCTCGGCATGCACGCCCCCGAGACCTACCGCGGCGACACCGCGCGGGCCCTCGCCGACACCAAGGGCTGGCTCGCCGACGGCTGGCGCGCGGTGTTCGTCACCGAGGGCCACGGCCCGGCCGCCCGCACGGCGGAGGTCCTCGGCGGCGAGGGCATCGCCGCCCGCCTCGACAACGACCTCGGCGAGCTCAGCCCCTCCGTGGTGCACGTCTCCTGCGGGTCGATCGAGTACGGCTTCGTGGACCCGGCGCTCCGACTCGCCGTGCTCACCGAGACCGACCTGTCCGGGCAGCGCACCGCCACCCGCGACGGCGCCCGGATGCCGGCCCGCCGCCGCAAGACCATCGACCCGCTCACCCTGGAGCCGGGCGACTACATCGTCCACGAGCAGCACGGCGTGGGCCGCTACATCGAGATGGTGCAGCGCACCGTCCAGGGCGCCACCCGCGAGTACCTGGTCGTGGAGTACGCGCCCGCCAAGCGCGGCCAGCCCGGCGACCGGCTGTACATCCCGACCGACCAGCTGGAGCAGATCACCAAGTACGTCGGCGGCGAGGCACCCACCCTGCACCGCCTCGGCGGCGCCGACTGGACGAAGACCAAGGCGCGCGCGAAGAAGGCCGTCAAGGAGATCGCCGCCGACCTGATCAAGCTCTACAGCGCCCGCATGGCCGCCCCCGGCCACGCCTTCGGCACCGACACCCCCTGGCAGCGCGAGCTGGAGGACGCCTTCCCGTACGCGGAGACCCCGGACCAGCTCACCACCATCGCCGAGGTCAAGGAGGACATGGAGAAGTCGGTCCCCATGGACCGCCTGGTCTGCGGCGACGTCGGCTACGGCAAGACCGAGATCGCGGTCCGGGCCGCCTTCAAGGCCGTGCAGGACGGCAAGCAGGTCGCCGTCCTCGTCCCCACGACCCTGCTGGTGCAGCAGCACTTCGGCACGTTCTCCGAGCGGTACGGACAGTTCCCGGTGAAGGTGCGGGCCCTGTCCCGCTTCCAGACCGACACCGAGGCCAAGGCCGTCCTGGAAGGGCTGAAAGACGGCTCCGTGGACGTCGTCATCGGCACCCACCGCCTGTTCTCCTCGGAGACCAAGTTCAAGGACCTGGGCCTGGTCATCGTCGACGAGGAGCAGCGCTTCGGCGTCGAGCACAAGGAGCAGCTGAAGAAGCTCCGCGCCAACGTCGACGTGCTGACCATGTCCGCCACCCCGATCCCGCGCACCCTGGAGATGGCGGTCACCGGCATCCGCGAGATGTCCACGATCACCACGCCGCCGGAGGAGCGCCACCCGGTGCTCACCTTCGTCGGGCCCTACGAGGAGAAGCAGATCGGCGCCGCCATCCGCCGCGAACTGCTGCGCGAGGGCCAGGTCTTCTACATCCACAACCGTGTCGAGTCCATCGACCGCGCCGCCGCCAGACTCCGCGACATCGTCCCCGAGGCCCGCATCGCGACCGCCCACGGCCAGATGTCGGAGTCCGCGCTGGAGCAGGTGGTCGTCGACTTCTGGGAGAAGAAGTTCGACGTCCTCGTCTCGACCACGATCGTCGAGTCCGGCATCGACATCTCCAACGCCAACACGCTGATCGTGGAGCGCGGCGACACCTTCGGCCTGTCCCAGCTGCACCAGCTGCGCGGCCGCGTCGGCCGGGGCCGCGAGCGCGGCTACGCCTACTTCCTGTACCCGCCGGAGAAGCCGCTGACGGAGACCGCGCACGAGCGCCTGGCCACCATCGCCCAGCACACCGAGATGGGCGCCGGCATGTACGTCGCGATGAAGGACCTGGAGATCCGCGGCGCCGGCAACCTGCTCGGCGGCGAGCAGTCCGGGCACATCGCGGGCGTCGGCTTCGACCTGTACGTCCGCATGGTCGGCGAGGCCGTCGCGGACTACCGGCGCCAGCTGGAGACGGGCGGGATCGAGGAGGAGGCCCCGCTCGAGGTCAAGATCGAGCTGCCGGTCGACGCGCACGTCCCGCACGACTACGCGCCCGGCGAGCGGCTGCGCCTCCAGGCGTACCGTTCGATCGCCTCGGCCAACTCCGAGGAGGACATCAAGGCCGTCCGCGAGGAACTCACCGACCGTTACGGCAAGCTGCCCGAGCCGGTGGAGAACCTGCTGCTGGTCGCCGGGCTGCGGATGCTCGCGCGCGCGTGCGGCGTCGGCGAGGTCGTCCTCCAGGGCACCAACATCCGCTTCGCGCCGGTGGAACTGCGCGAGTCGCAGGAGCTGCGGCTCAAGCGGCTCTACCCGGGCACGGTCATCAAGCCCACCGCCCACCAGGTGCTGGTCCCGCGCCCGAAGACCGCGAAGGTGGGCGGCAAGCCGCTGGTCGGCCGCGAACTGCTGGCCTGGGTCGGCGAGTTCCTCACCTCGGTCCTGGGGTGACGGCGGACGTACGGGGGCGGGGCCGCGCGTGCGGATCGGTGAGCCGGCCGAGGCCACCGGGACGGCACCGCGCGCCCTGCGCCACCAAGAGCAGCAGGGCCTGATCACGTCCGTGCGTGCGGCCAACGGCTACCGCGCGTACGCCACCGGTACGGCCGTCCGGGTCCGCGGCATCCGCCGGCTGCCGGAGGCGGGCCGCACCATGGACGACGTACGGGCGTTCCTGTCCTGTCTGGACGGCGACGGTACGGGGGCCGGCGGGTCGGCTGTTCTCGTTGCTCTTCTCGGTCACACGGGGATCGCCGGACCCTGACCCAGTGACAAGGTCAAACCCGGCCGGGGGCGCGCGGACGGCAACGGCCCGTCACCTTCTCCCACTAGCACCCGGTTTGCTCCCCGGCGGCCCCTTTGCGCTGGCATCTGGCGGGCCACAGCGGGCAGTTACGGTGGTGAGCGGAACGATCCGCCCGCGCCTGCGGGGCGGACCAGGGTGAGGGAGGGAGACGCACTGTGACGCGTCCGAGGGGCGGAGCGGCCATCGCCGTGGCGGTGCTGGTCGCCGTGGCCGGCTGCACGGCCGAGCAGACCGAGGGGGCCTCCGGGCCCGCGAAGAGCGGAAGCGGAACCGGAGGCGCGGCCCTGGCCGCCGTCGACTCGCTGACCGTCAAGGGACGCGCGCCGAAGACCGGTTACTCCCGGGAGCGGTTCGGCACCGCCTGGGCGGACACCGACTCCAACTCCTGCGACACCCGCGACGACATCCTCAAACGCGACCTGAAGCAGGCGCGGTTCACCGGCGGCCACTGCAAGGTCTTCTACGGGCTGCTGGACCCCGACCCCTACTCCGGCAAGGACATCACCTACCGGCGCGGTCGCAGCCAGGTCGACATCGACCACCTCGTCGCCCTCTCCGACGCCTGGCAGAAGGGCGCCAAGTACTGGGACGCCAGCAAGCGCATAGCGCTGGCCAACGATCCCCTGAACCTCCTCGCGGTCGATGCCGGCACCAACCGCGGCAAGGGCGACGGCGACGCGGCCACCTGGCTGCCGCCGGACAAGTCCTACCGGTGCGCCTATGTCGCCGCCCAGGTCGCGGTCAAGAAGAAGTACGGCCTGTGGGTCACCGCCGCCGAGCGGAGCGCCATGAGGAAGGTCCTCGCCGGCTGCCCCGGCCAGAAGCTCCCCACCGGCGGCACCCCCACCAAGGCACCCGAGCGCTTCCGGGCCCGGTGACCCGCGCCCGGTGACCCGCACGGGCACCGGCCGCACCACCGTCCCGCCGCCGGGCAATTCGCCGTCCCGCCCGGGGCGGCACCGCCTACCGTGACCGCCATGGACATCAAGGTGAGCAGCCTCGCCGAGCGGCCCGACCGGCTCGGGGCGGTGCTCGGCATGGCCGACACCTGGCCCGAGTTCGTCACGCACGACCTGGTGGGCAACGCCCACTACGGCCGCGTCCCCACCGAACTGCCGGAGTACACCCTGTTCGCCGAGGACGCGGACGGCCGGGTCGTGGCCCACGCCTACAGCGTGCCCTTCGCCCTCGGCCTGGACGGCCGGCGCACCCTGCCGGCCCGGGGCTGGGACCAGGTCCTGGTGTGGGCCTTCGCCGACCTGCGCCACGGCACCCGCCCGGACACCGTCAGCGCCATCGCGGTCACCATCGCCCCGCACGCCCAGGGCCGGGGCCTGTCGTCCGTCATGCTCTCGGCGATGCGCGCCAACGCCCGCGCCCGCGGCTTCCGCGAGGTCGTCGCCCCCGTGCGCCCCAACGCCAAGCACCGCGAGCCGCGCACCCCGATCGCCGAGTACGCCCACCGGGTCCGCCCCGACGGGCTGCCCGCGGACCCCTGGCTGCGCGTGCACGCCCGGGCCGGCGCCGCCATCGACTCCATCGCGCCGGCCTCCATGACCGTGACCGGCTCGCTGGAGGAGTGGCGCCGCTGGACCGGGCTGCCCTTCGACACGGTGGGCGACGTCGAGGTGCCCGGCGCACTGGCCCCGGTCCGCTGCGAACCGGAGCACGGGTACGCCGTCTACACCGAGCCCAACGTATGGATGCGCCACCCCCTGTGACCCCGTGCCGGGCCGCCCCGCCCCCGGCACCGGCCGTTCCGGCGCGTCGGCCGCCACGGTGCGTCGGCTGTTACAGCGCGTCCAGGTCGACGATCTCGCCCGTGGGCTTCTTCGCGGGCACCGGCTTGCCGTAGTCGAGGAACGACAGGTGCTCCGGCTCCTTCCCGCCGGACACGCTGTCGACCCGCAGCAGGTACGGCTTGCCCTCGGTCGCCACGTACGCCGTGTAGCGCTCCTTGCCGTCCTTCTCGTGCAGGGTGATCGCGGGCGTGCCGTCGACCTGCGTCGTCTTCCCGCGGGTGGTGCCCGCCGTGCCGCCGCCGCTCATGTCGCCGAGGACCGAGTCCAGGTCGCAGAAGCTCGCGATGTCCTTGGCGTCCTGGCCCTTCACGGCCATCTTGGTCCACTTCCCGGCCAGCATGTCCACGGCCGCCTGCGTGTCCTCCTTGGACTCGCCCTCGCTCTGGGCGCGCAGGAACGCCTCGTCGTACTTCATGTAGACGGTGCTGCCCGTCTTGATCAGGTCGGCCTTGCCCTGCCCGCTCATGCGCATCGTGCCGGCGCACTGGCCGTCGTGGTCGATCGCCATGTCGATGTCGATGACGCCCTTGCTCTCGTCGTCGGTGACCCGGCCCTTCAGCCGCACGGACGAGGCGCCCGTGGTGGCCTTCATTGCGCGGTCGGCGATCTGACCGCCGCTCAGCCCGGCGAACGGGCCCTTCGGCTTGCTGTCCGCCGAGTCCTGCCCCGGCTGGCAGCCGGTGGTGAGTCCCGCCGTGGCCGCGGCGGCGAGACAGAGGGCGGCGAGTGCGGTACGACGCATGACTGTTTCCTTGTTGAGAGAAGTAGGTGCTGAGAAGTAGGTGCTGAGAGGTGGGGGGTGAGAAGTGGGGGGTAGGAGAGTGCCGCGCGAGAAGTGGGGCGTGCGCGGACGGGTCAGGCCTTCTTCCAGGTGCCGCAGTCGTTCGTCTTGAAGTAGGCGTCCGACGGGCTGATGGTGACGACGGCCGTACCGGTGACGTTGTTGTTCGCGATGATCGAGTCCAGCCCGTGGCCGGCGTCCTTCGTACGCTCCCAGTAGCAGGAGTCGTCGGCGTTGCCGGTCGACCTGTAGGTGCCCGGCGCGATGTCCGTGCCGACCTTGAACATGCCCCCGTCCCCGTCCATCGAGGAGGCGGGCGTGCCCTTCGCCTTCGGGTCCACGGCCTCCCAGTCCTCGCAGCCGCTGGACTTGAACAGCTTGTCGGTGGCCTTGACGGTCACGTAACTGGTCCCGCTGACATTGTCGTTGGCGAGCAGGGAGTCCAGTTCGCCGGAGGCGTCCTTGGCGCGCTCCCAGTAGCACATGCCGTCGTCGTTACCGGTCGTGCGGTACGTCCCCGGCTTCACGTCGGTACCGACCCGGTACTCGCCGTCGCCCCCGAAGGCGGCCTTCTTCTCGGGCTTCGCCTCGGACTTCCCGGCTCCCTCCGAGCCCTTCCCGGCACCGGACTTGTGCTCGGCCGACGCCGAGGCCCCCTTGTCCCCACCGCCGGAACCACCGTCCTTGCCGTTGCTGCTGTCGCTGCCGGCGTTGGCGGACACGGCGCCGATGACGACGATCCCCACGACGGCACCGAGCGCGACCTTGGCCTTCATCCCCATGGCGAACCCCTCCCCAGACGTTGCGGCCTCCCCCTCCGGTGGCCGCTCGTTCGCTGGGTCAATAAGACCAGAGCCTGTGAACCGAGTCAACACGGTTCACAGATCGAGTGCATTACACGCCGTGAACCGCCATCCCTTGTGTACGTCGGTATGCTCGGTGCTCACACGGGACGAGGGGAGCGGGGCCGGTGCAGGACAACGCGACAGAGGTGACCGCCGCCGGTATCGCGCGGCTGGCCGGGGTGGGCCGCGCCGCCGTCAGCAACTGGCGCCGCCGGCACGCCGACTTCCCGAAACCGGTGGGCGGCACCGAGACCAGCCCGTCCTTCGCGCTCACCGAGGTCGAGGCCTGGCTGCGCAAGCAGGGAAAACTCGCCGAGGTGCCGTTGCGCGAACGTGTCTGGCAGCAACTCGCCGGGCACCCGGAAGGACCGCTGCCGGCCCTGGTGCAGACCGGCTGTGTGCTGCTGCTGATCCACGAGCGGCCCACCGTCTGGCTCGACGCGAGCGCGGGCTCCGACGCCCGGCTGGCCGCGATCCTGTCCGGGGCGCTGGACCAGGTGCTGATCCCGCGTCTCGGGGGACCGTCGGGACGGGCGGGGCGCCGGGCGCGGGGCGCGGCCGCGGCCGGGGCTGTCGGCGCCGGGGGTGTGAACGCGGGTGGTGACGCTGTCGGTGTGAACGCCGCCGTCGATGCCGCCGGTGTGCACACCGGCGCCGAGGCCGGCCGTGTGAACCCCGCTCTCACGCCCCCGGCCGTGAACACCTCACCGACGCCACCGCCTGTGAACACTCCACAGACGCCACAGCCCGTGAACCCCCAGTCGGTTCCGCACACCGCGGGGACCGTTCACACCGCCCCGGCAACCGCTCCGATCGCCCAAGTGGCCACAGCAACCTCAGGCACCTCAGGCACCTCAGGCACCTCAGCCGCCCCGGCCCTACGCACTCCCACCGGCCCCCAACTCCTCCTCTCCGCCCCCCTCCTGCGCGGTGCCGCCGAACTGGCCGCCGAGATGGGGGCACGGCAGGCGTTCGAGTTCCTGCTTGGCCGGCACCTGGACGCCAACCCCCGCCAGTACACGCTCACCCCGGCCGAACTCGCCGGTCTCATGGCCGACCTGGCCGGCCCGGCCCGCACCGTCCTCGACCCCGCCTGTGGCACCGGGGCCCTGCTGCGCGCCGTGGCCACCCGCCCCGGCCAGGAGCTGTACGCCCAGGACAGCGCCCCCGAACTGGCCGCGATCAGCGCGCTGCGGCTCGCGCTGCACGGCCGGGCCACCGTGCGCGCCGCCGCCGGTGACACCCTGCGCGCCGACGCGCACCCCGCTCTGCGCGCCGACGTCGTCCTGTGCCATCCGCCGTTCAACGAGCGCAACTGGGGTCACGACGAACTCGCCTACGACCCCCGCTGGGAGTACGGCTTCCCGGCCCGCACCGAGTCCGAACTGGCCTGGGTGCAGCACGCGCTGGCCCGGCTGACCGACGGCGGCACCGCCGTGCTGCTCATGCCGCCGGCCGCCGCGTCCCGCCGTTCCGGGCGCCGGATCCGCGCCGATCTGCTGCGCCGGGGCGCGCTGCGGGCCGTGGTCGCGCTGCCGGTCGGGGCGGCACCGCCGTACAACATCCCGCTGCACCTGTGGGTGCTGCGCCGGCCCGACCGGGCGCCGGCGACGCCGGAGGTGCTGCTCGTGGACACCGGGAGGTTCGCCGGTGAGGGGCGGGGCGGTCCGGACTGGGACGCGGTGCGAAAGGCCGTGACGGACGCCTGGGGCGCCTTCACGCGCACGGGGCGGCCGGCGGAGCGGCCGGGGCTCGCCCGTTCGGTGCCGGTCATCGACCTCCTGGACGACGACGTGGACCTGGCTCCCGCCCGCCATCTGCCGCCGGCCGCGGTGGCCGACGGCGCGGAGCAGCTCACGCGGGTGCGTGAGCGCCTGGGCGCCACCCTGCGCCTGACCACCGACCTCACCCCGCCCCCGGCCGACCCGGCGCCGGCCGCCCGCTGGCCGCTGACCACGGTCGGTGAACTCGCGCGCGGGGGCGCGCTGGTGATGCGCACCGGCGGGAACGGCGGCCACGCGCGCGTGCCGGTGCTCACCGACCATGACGTGCTCGCCGGAACGGCGCCTTCGGGCACGCTCCCGGAGAGCGAGGAGGAGGCCGTACTGACCGAGCCGGGGGACGTCGTCGTACCGGTGGTCGGCGGGGGATCGGTGGCGCGCGTGGTCGACGAGGCGACCGGGGGCGCGGTCCTGGGGCGCAACCTCGTGCTGCTGCGCCCGGACCGGTCGGCCCTCGACCCGTGGTTCCTCGCCGGGTTCCTGCGGGGCACGGCCAACAACCGGCAGGCCAGCAGCTACGCCTCCACGGCGACCCGGCTGGACGTGCGCCGGCTCCAGCTGCCCCGGCTCCCGCTGGAGGAACAGCGGCGCTACGGCGGCCGGTTCCGCGCGCTGGACGAGTTCGAGCGGGCGCTCAGGCAGGCGAGCCGGCTCGGGGAACAGCTGGTGCGCGGGATGTACGACGGCCTGACGGACGGCACGGTCGCACCCGACTGAGCCCGGTCACCGAACGCGGGCCGGCCGAACGGTTCCGGCCGAACGGTTCCGGCCGGGCCCCGTGGAGCGGCCGGGCCCCGTGGAGCGGCCGGGACGCGTGAAGTGATCAGTGCGACAACGGTTCGGCACAACCCGGGACCCGTTGTCCGTGTCGGCCTATACGCTCGGACTCCGACCGGGACACCGTCCCGTCGGCGTCCGTCCCATCGGTCCCACTCGGCCCAGGAGCAGTCATGTACGGCCACGGCGCGGTGCCGCCTCCCCGCAGCGCGGGAAAGGTCATATCCCTGCGCGTGATGTTCGCGGCGGCCGGGGCGCTCACCTGCGGACTGCTGTCGTGCCTGCCCTTGTTCCGGCTGGCCTTCGTGCGGGGCCGCTGGTCCGACTGGCTGTGGGCCTGGCTGAGCCTGCCGCTGTCCATCACCGGGTTCGTGGTGGTCGGTGAAGTGCCGGAGGCGGACTGGCGCAGCGACGTCGCCCTGGGCCTGCTCATGCTCCTCGGCGTGGCGTCCGCGGTGTACTACCTGGTCGTGGACATCCGGCTGCACCAGCGGCAGCGGGTCGCCGGGTTCCCCCTCGCGCACGCCGTCACCCACGCCCCGCCCGTGCCCGGACCCTACGGTTTCGGGCACGCGGCGCCGCCGTACACCGCGCCCGTGCCGGCCCCGCAGCACCCCGTACCGCCCGCGCACCCCACGCCGGTGCCCCGGCCGCACACCCCGGTACCCGGGCCGCCGCACACGGGGGCCGTGCCCCCGGTCCCCGGGCCGCCCCAGCGCCCCGCGCCCGCCCGCATCGACCAGGTACGCGCGGAGCTGGACGAACTCAGCGACTACCTGCGCCGGCACGACGGACACGAGGGACTCGGCGAGGGCGGACGGTGACCGTGACGCCAGGACGCATGGTCGCCGGCCGGTACGAACTGTCCACGCTCATCGGGCAGGGCGGCATGGGCCAGGTCTGGACGGCGTACGACCGACGGCTCGACCGGCGTGTGGCGGTGAAGCTGCTGCGCCCGGACAAGGTGGCGGGCCAGGAGGCGGACGAACTGCGCCGCCGCTTCGTGCGCGAGTGCCGGGTGACCGCGCAGGTGGACCACCCCGGCCTGGTGACGGTGCACGACGCGGGCAGCGAGGGCGATGAGCTGTTCCTCGTCATGCAGTACATCGACGGCGCCGACCTCTCCGACCACCTCGCCGAGCACGACCCGTACCCGTGGCAGTGGACGGTCGCGGTGGCCGCGCAACTGTGCGCCGTGCTGAGCGCCGTGCACGCCGTGCCGATCGTGCACCGCGACCTCAAGCCGCGCAACGTGATGGTGAAGCAGGACGGCACGGTCACCGTCCTCGACCTGGGCGTGGCCTCGGTGATGGACACCGACACCACGCGCCTCACGCACACCGGCTCCCCGATCGGCTCGCCCGCCTACATGGCGCCGGAGCAGGCGATGGGCGGCGCGGTCGGCCCGTACACCGACCTGTACGCGCTCGGCGTGCTGATGCACGAACTGCTCAGCGGCGAGGTGCCGTTCGCGGGCTCCACCGCCCTGGGTGTGCTGCACCGGCACCTGTACGAGCCGCCGCTGCCCGTGCGCCGGATCCGCCCCGAGGTCCCCGAGGCGCTCGAGGGGCTGGTGCTGCGGCTGCTCGCCAAGGACCCGCAGCACCGGCCGGCGTCCGCGCAGGAGGTGTACGAGGCCCTGGCGCTGCTCCTGCCCGCGCGTGGGACGCCCACCGGAGCGCCCCTGGACCCCACGCGCCCCTTCCTGCGCCCGCACGCCCCCTGGCCGGACCGCGCACGGACCCCCGCGCCCCAGCCAGCGCCCGTCGCGCCGGCGCCGCCGGTGGCCGAGAAGCCCGATGTCGCCGCCGCCGTGGACGACGTCAAACGGCTGCTCGGCG
Organism: Streptomyces sp. NPDC047841; assembly: GCF_040704085.1. Lineage (NCBI taxonomy): Bacteria > Bacillati > Actinomycetota > Actinomycetes > Kitasatosporales > Streptomycetaceae > Streptomyces > Streptomyces sp. NPDC047841. The sequence continues at coordinate 94,360 of NZ_JBEYRP010000005.1, read as the reverse complement.
AGGGCCGCATCACACAGGCCGTCGACATCCTCGGCGCGATCCTGCCGGCCGCCGCCGAGCAGCACGGCGAGCACTCACCGGTCGTACGCACCCTGCGCAAGCAGTACGCGGCCACGCTCATGGACGACGGCCAGTACCGGCGCGCACTGCCCGAACTGCGCCGGCTCGCCGACGAACGCGCCGCCGAGGCCGGCCAGGCCGACCCGCAGTCGCTGCGCTACCGCTACGAGGCCGCGCAGTGCCTGGAGCAGCTGGGCGAACCGGCGGCGGCACTCGCCGAGTACCGCGCGCTGCTGCCGTACTACGAGAACCAGTACGTCGCCGGGGACCCTCAGCTCGCCCACGAAGTGCGCCGCCGCATCGGCCATCTGCTGCTCGCCCTCGGCGACCGGCCGGCCGCCCACGACACCCTCGCCCGGCTCGTCCTGGACGTCGAGCGGCTGCACGGCCCCGGCCATCCGCTGGCCGCGGAGATCCGGCGGACCCTCCAGTGGCTGGGGCAGGTACGCGGGTAGCCGCGCGGAGACTTCGCCGGGTTCTGAGAGAATCCTGCGCACGCAAGGGGCTCGCGTTTCCCGGCGCCGGGCCCGGCGCCCGACACGTTTCGCTTCGTTTTCGCCAGGCACGCACGCGCGTCGACGCGCCGTGCGACGAGCAGGGGTGGGTTCATGGCAGGTCATCGGCAGTCGAAGAAGCACAGGTACCTCACCTGGGCGGTGGCCGGCGCGGCCGTCGTCACGGGGGCCGGGATCGCCGCCCAGACCTCCATGGCCGCCACCACCTGGCCGGCCCAGAAGACCTTCACGGGCCGGGCGTTCGACACCTGCACCACCCCCTCGCTGTCGGCCATGAAGGCCTGGCACACCGGCTTCTACGGCGCCGCCGCCGTCTACGTGGGCGGCAAGAACCGCGGCTGCGCCCAGCCCAACCTCACCGCCTCCTGGGTGAAGTCGGTCAACTCCCTCGGCTGGAAGCTCATCCCGATCTACGTCGGCGCCCAGCCGCCCTGCCAGACCGGCTCCAGCCCCGAGAAGCTGTCCGCCGCGACCGCGGCGTCCCTCGGCGTGACCGACGCCAAGGACGCGGTCGCCAAGGCGTCGGCGCTCGGCATGAAGGCGGGCAGCCCCGTCTACCTCGACATGGAGCCGTACGACGTCCAGAACAAGACGTGCAACGACGCCGTGCTCACGTACGTCCGCTCGTTCATGAAGACGCTGCGGTCCAAGACCTACCGCGGCGGTTACTACGGCTTCACCAGCTCCAGCGCCAAGGCCGTCGCCACCGCCAAGGACAAGACGGACCTGCCGGGCAACCTCTGGTACGCGCTGTAGGACAAGCAGAACACCACGACCGCGGACTGGCCGTGGGGCGCGACCCAGTACACGGGCCACAGCCGCGCCCACCAGTACATGGTGAACAGCAAGGAGGCGCACGGCGGCGTCACGCTGACCGTCGACCGGGACGCCTGGGACGCGCCCGTGGCCATCGTCGGCTGACCCGGCCGGCCCGGCGGCCCCTCGGGGGGCGGCGCGGCGGTGCCCGAAGCGCGCGCGAATCGTTGGTCGAATGGGTTGGCCGCAGCCTGCCCACTGCCTACCATCGATCACCGCAAGACTTTGTGCACCGCCGCACAATCTCCCTGGGAGGTCCCCTTGCACCGCCGCCGCACCGCGCTCGTCCTCACCGCCGTGACCGCCGCCGCGGCACCCCTGCTGACCGCCTGTGGAAGCGACGCGCACCCGGGCGCCGCGGCCGTCGTCGGCGGGCAGCGGATCACCGTCGCCCAGCTGGAGGGCCGGGTCAACGAGGTCCGCCGGGCGCAGCGGGCCGCGGTGCCGGACGAGGCGCAGTACCAGCAGGTCGTCTCCTCCACCAGCGCCCTGACCCGCGACACCCTGCACAACATGGTGCTCGACCGGGTGCTGCACCGCGCCGCGCGGGACGCGGGCATCGGCGTCACCCGCAAGGAGATCCAGCAGATGCGCGGTGAGCTGGAGCGGCAGGCCGGCGGCGGCAAGGGCCTGGAGACGGCCTGGTTGCAGAAGTACGGCATCGCTCCGGCCCGCCTCGACGACAACCTGCGCCTGCAACTGGAGGCGCAGAAGCTGGCCGCGCGGCTCGGCACCGACACGAGCCAGCCCGCCTTCTGGAAGGCCCTGTCCAAGGCGTCGGAGGAGCTTCACGTCGACCTCAACCCGCGCTACGGCTCCTGGGACGTGCAGAAGAGCAGCCGCGTGGACGCCGGGACGCCGTGGGTACGGGAGGTCACGACGGCGGGCGGGGAGCCGGTGACGGCGTAGGCGGGCCGCCGGCCGACGCGGCGACGCGTCCGGTCATACGATCACATGACCACGCGGGGCCTGTGGACAACCCGATCCGCTCCGTCGCCCCGTGGGTTACGTTCGGATCGTGAACGAAACCAGCCCCGAGGCCCGTGGGGGAGCCGCCCCCGGCCGCATCGTCCTGCTCACCACCAGCCACCGCGTCGCCCCCGGTCTGCTGTCCTGGCCCGCCTGGCAGGCCCTGCGCACCGCCGACGCCGTGCTGTGCGCGGACGGCGCCCATCCGCAGCTGCCGTATCTGCGCGAGGCCGGGATAGCCGTGGCACAGGCGTCCCCCACCGCCCAGGAGCTGGTCGACGCCTGTGCCGGCGGCCGCACGGTGGTGGTCGTGGCCACGGGCGAGGGAGAGCCCGCCCTCACCGACGGCCTCGCCCGGCTCGCGGGCTCCGGCCGGATCGCCATGCCGGAGCTGGAGCTGCTCCCCGCCTCCTACGACCTGCCCGGCGCCCGCCTGCTGGACCTCGTGCAGGTCATGGACCGCATCCGCGCCGAGTGCCCGTGGTCCTCCCGGCAGACCCACGAGGGCCTGGCGAAGTACGGCATCGAGGAGGCCTACGAACTGGTCGAGGCGATCGAGGCCGGCGACCGCGCGGAACTGCGCGAGGAGCTGGGTGACGTCCTCCTCCAGGTCGTCTTCCACTCCCGCATCGCCGAGGAGGACCCGGACGCGCCGTTCTCCGTCGACGACGTCGCCGGCGGCATCGTCGCCAAGCTCATCCACCGGCACCCGCACGTCTTCGGCGACGAGCAGGCCGAGACCCCGGAGGACGTCAAGGAGCACTGGCTGCGCACCAAGGCCGAGGAGAAGCGGCGCGAGTCGGTCACGGACGGCGTCCCGCTCGGCCAGCCCGGCCTGGCCCTCGCCGCCAAGCTCGCCTCCCGCACCCGCACGGCCGGCCTCGACGTCCCGCTGCCGCAGGGGGACGGCATCGGCTACGAGCTGCTGGCGCTGGCGGCCCGCGCCGAGGCGGCGGGCACCGACCCGGAGGCGGCCCTGCGCGCGGCGGCCCGCGCCTACCGGGACGCGATACGAGCCGCCGAGGGCCTGCCGGCCTAGCGCCGGCGGCGTTCCGCCCCGGGGGGCCTGCCCGGCGCCAGGGCCGGCACCCCGCCCCCACCCCGCCCCGCTGTCACCCCACGCCGTTCCCACCCCATCCCACCCCCACCCCACCTCGTCCGACGCCCCCCGGCGAGCCGGATACGGTCGAGGTGTGACCGACCAGCCCTGCCCCGCCGAGCCGTCCTCCCACCTCGCCGAACCGTCCGCCCACCCGGGCGAGCCGGCCCCCGCCCTCTTCACCTGGGAGTTCGCCACCGACCCCTATCCCGCCTACGCCTGGCTGCGCGAGCACGCCCCCGTGCACCGGACGCGGTTGCCGAGCGGGGTCGAGGCCTGGCTGGTCACCCGGTACGCCGATGCCCGGCAGGCCCTGGCCGACCAGCGGCTCAGCAAGAACCCGGCGCATCACGACGAGCCCGCGCACGCCAAGGGCAAGACCGGTATCCCCGGCGAGCGCAAGGCCGAGCTGATGACGCATCTGCTGAACATCGACCCACCGGACCACACCCGGCTGCGCCGGCTGGTCAGCAAGGCCTTCACGCCCCGCCGGGTCGCCGAGTTCGCGCCCCGGGTGCAGGAGCTGACCGACCACCTCATCGACCAGTTCGCCCGGCGCGGCTCCGCCGACCTCATCCACGAGTTCGCCTTCCCGCTGCCCATCTACGCCATCTGCGACCTGCTCGGCGTCCCGCGCGAAGACCAGGACGACTTCCGGGACTGGGCGGGCATGATGATCCGGCACGGCGGAGGCCCCCGGGGAGGCGTCGCCCGGTCGGTGAAGAAGATGCGCGGCTACCTCGCCGAGCTCATCCACAAGAAGCGCGAGGCACTGCCCGCCGAGCCCGCGCCCGGCGAGGACCTGATCTCGGGCCTGATCCGCGCCTCCGACCACGGCGAGCACCTCACCGAGAACGAGGCCGCCGCCATGGCCTTCATCCTCCTGTTCGCCGGCTTCGAGACCACCGTCAACCTCATCGGCAACGGGACCTACGCCCTGCTCACACACCCCGCGCAGCGCCGGAGGCTGGAGGAGTCCCTGGCACGCCGGGAGACGGACCTGCTGGCGACCGGCGTGGAGGAACTGCTGCGCTACGACGGCCCGGTGGAGCTGGCCACCTGGCGGTTCGCCACCGAGCCGCTCACCATCGGCGGACAGCGGATCGCGCCGGGCGACCCGGTGCTCGTGGTCCTCGCCGCCGCCGACCGGGACCCGGAGCGGTTCGCCGACCCGGACGTGCTGGACCTCGCCCGCCGCGACAACCAGCACCTCGGCTACGGCCACGGCATCCACTACTGCCTCGGCGCGCCGCTCGCCCGGCTGGAGGGCCAGACCGCGCTCGCCACCCTGCTCACCCGGCTGCCCGATCTGCGGCTGGCCGCGGACCCGGCCGAACTGCGCTGGCGCGGCGGACTCATCATGCGCGGCCTGCGCACCCTGCCGGTGGAGTTCACACCCGGCGGCGCCTGAACAGCGCGCGCCTGCCGGACACACCGTCCGACCTGGTACGGCAGGACCCCGCACAGGCTTCTGCAAGGGAACATGACAGACGTTCACCTCTGTGATCTTCACGTGATCTGTGCGGCATGAACTTGTGACAAGTGATCGTCTGCCGATACGTTCACCCATCAGCGCGGCGACCGGCTCCGTCCGCCGCGCCGGTCCTGCTGTCGCTCGAAAGGCTTCTGCATGCTCTCCGGGAACGGCCGACACCGTCGCCCCCGCCAGGCCCCGGCTCTCCTCGTCGCGGCCGGAGTGACCGGCTCCGCCATCGCCATCCCGCTGCTCGGCGCGGCGAGCGCCAACGCGGCCGACGGCACCACGTGGGACAAGGTGGCCGAGTGCGAGAGCGGCGGCTCGTGGAGCGCGGACACCGGCAACGGGTACTACGGCGGCCTGCAGATCTCGCAGGAGGACTGGAACGCCTACGGCGGCGGCCAGTACGCGGCCAGCCCCGACCAGGCGAGCCGCAACCAGCAGATCGCCGTCGCCGAGAAGATCCTCGCCGACAAGGGCACCACGCCCTGGGCCACCTGCGCCCTGCTGTCCGGTCTCACCGAGGGCTCGGGTTCGACGCACGTCGACACGGGCGTCGGCGGTTCAGGCGGTTCGGGCAGCGCGGGCGGTTCGGGCAGTACGGGCGGTTCGGGTAAAACGTCCGGATCGGGGGGCAACTCCGGTACATCCGGTTCCTCCGGCAGCTCCGGCTCGTCCGGTCTGCCGGATTCGTCGCCCTCCGCGGACGCGGACTCCGACGCCAACTCCGGCTCCGGGGCCGGGTCCTCCTCGGGCGAGGCCACCACCACTCCGAGCGCCAAGCCGGACAAGGGCGCCGGTACGGCCACCGGTTCGACAGGTACCGACACCCCCAAGTCCGACAAGTCCACCACTCCGGACGCCGGAAGCCCGCAGGGAACCGGCAGCGTGCCCACCGCCACCCCGGACACCGGGGTCGGGAACGACCCGCAGCAGGCCGCCGGTTCCTGGAGCCTGGTCGACACCGGGTCCCTCGGCGGCGGACGCCACCGGGGCCCGAGCGCGGACGAGGGCAGCGGGGGCGAAAGCGTGACAAACGGTCAGAACGCCGCGTCTTCCGGCCGGCACGCCTCCCATGACACGGACACGTACACGGTCCGTCAGGGCGACACGCTGGCCTCCATCGCCGACTCCCTTGACGTCGACGGCGGATGGCGCGCGCTGTACGCCGGCAACAAGAAGGCCATCGGGACCGACCCGAATCACATCAGTGCCGGTCAGACCCTGGAAGTCGGGGGCGAAACGGGCGCGAAGTAGGGGGAGTTGGCGTCCCGCTTAGCGCCCTAATGTCCGGTTTGGCGAAAGTGTGGGATGAGTCTCAGAAGCCCTGATCGTCTTTGATATTCCGCGGATCGCGTGTCTACGGTCGTGATCGCTCGTCACCACGAGCCCCGGCAGCCGCAACGCCGAATCCTGCCAGCGGTTGCCCGGGAACAGTCGTCGCGTCAAGCGCCGTAGGCAGGAGCGGGGGACCCAAGGTAGGTGCCGGGCCCGGCAGTTGATGCCGGAACCGGCTCGGGGTGAAGCCGCACCCGCGTGAGCGGAGTGCGGCCGGGCAACTCAACCGGCCCGAACCCGACAGCTCACCTCGCAGGCGTCGGTGAGGGGATCGATCCATGCTGTTTTCCAGCAAGGGCAAGCACCGTCGTCCGTCCAAGGCCGTCCGCGCCGTCGCGCTCGCCGGTGTCACCGGTGCCGCCGTCGCCGCTCCGCTGATGGCGGCCGGCAACGCCTCCGCCGCCACCGCCTCCCAGTGGGACACGGTCGCCCAGTGCGAGTCCGGTGGCAACTGGTCCATCAACACCGGCAACGGCTACTACGGCGGTCTGCAGTTCTCCGCCTCCACCTGGGCCGCGTACGGCGGCACGCAGTACGCCGGCACCGCCGACAAGGCGAGCAAGGCGCAGCAGATATCCGTCGCCGAGAAGGTCCTCGCCGCTCAGGGCAAGGGCGCCTGGCCGGTCTGCGGCACGGGCCTGTCCGGCACTCCGTACAACGGCTCCGCGCCGAGCACCTCCACCCCGAGCACCTCCAACGGCTCCAGCACCTCCACCGGCTCCAGCACCTCCACCGGCTCGGGCAGCTCCACGGGCTCGGGCAGCTCCACCGCCACCCGCTCCACCGGCGAGCAGGCCGCCTCCCGCTCCGCCGAGCGTCCGGCCGCGAGCGCGAGCAAGGGCCAGGGCAAGACCGTCACCACCCCGACCGGCAAGAAGGTCAAGAAGGGCGACGGCGAGTACAAGGTCGTCACCGGTGACACCCTCAGCTCCATCGCCGGCAAGCGCCACGTGCAGGGCGGCTGGCAGAAGCTGTTCGAGCTGAACAAGGACATCGTCGAGGACGCCAACCTGATCTACCCCGGTCAGCAGCTGCACCTGAAGTAAGACCCGCCCGGCGGCCCGCGCCCGCGCGCGGGCCCGCTGAAGGCCCCCAGCGGGCCGTACCCCCGTCCCCACGGGCTCCCCGCCCGGTGCGTGTTCCCCCGTACGCACCAGGGCGGGGCTTTTTGCGTCCACCGGCCCGGAACCCTTTGTTTCGGCGAGAAACAAAAGGTACCGTCGGCGTGTCCACGGGACGGTCGGTCGGTGGCCGACGCCCCCGGGACGGTTAGGCTCTAGTCGCAAGGCACAGCCGTAAGGCACACCGCCCCGCACTTCCAGCGTCACATCCAAGAAGGAGATGCTCGTGCCGTCCATCGACGTCGTCGTAGCCCGGGAAATCCTGGACTCCCGAGGCAACCCCACGGTCGAGGTCGAGGTCGGCCTCGACGACGGCAGCACGGGTCGTGCCGCCGTCCCGTCCGGCGCCTCGACCGGCGCCTTCGAGGCCATCGAGCTCCGCGACGGCGACCCGAACCGCTACCAGGGCAAGGGCGTCGAGAAGGCCGTCCTCGCCGTGATCGAGCAGATCGGCCCCGAGCTGGTCGGCTACGACGCCACCGAGCAGCGCCTGATCGACCAGGCCATGTTCGACCTGGACGCCACCGACAACAAGGGCTCCCTCGGCGCCAACGCCATCCTCGGCGTCTCGCTCGCCGTCGCGCACGCCGCCTCCGAGGCCAGCGACCTCCCCCTCTTCCGCTACCTGGGCGGCCCGAACGCGCACCTGCTGCCGGTGCCGATGATGAACATCCTGAACGGCGGCTCGCACGCCGACTCCAACGTGGACATCCAGGAGTTCATGATCGCCCCGATCGGCGCGGAGTCCTTCTCCGAGGCCCTGCGCTGGGGCACCGAGGTCTACCACACCCTGAAGAAGGTCCTGAAGAGCAAGGGCCTGTCCACCGGCCTCGGCGACGAGGGCGGCTTCGCCCCGAACCTCGGCTCCAACCGTGAGGCCCTCGACCTCATCCTGGAGGCCATCAAGGAGGCCGGCTACATCGCCGGCCAGCAGATCGCCCTCGCGCTCGACGTGGCCGCCTCCGAGTTCTACAAGGACGGCAAGTACCTCTTCGAGGGCAAGGAGCGCTCCGCCGCCGAGATGACGGAGTACTACGAGGAGCTCGTGGCGGCCTACCCGCTCGTCTCCATCGAGGACCCGCTGTTCGAGGACGACTGGGCCGGCTGGAAGGTCATCACCGACAAGCTCGGCGACAAGGTCCAGCTGGTCGGCGACGACCTGTTCGTCACCAACCCCGAGCGCCTCGCCCGCGGCATCGAGGAGGGCGCCGCCAACGCCCTGCTGGTCAAGGTCAACCAGATCGGCTCGCTGACCGAGACCCTGGACGCCGTCGAGCTGGCCCAGCGCAACGGCTTCAAGTGCATGATGTCGCACCGCTCCGGCGAGACCGAGGACGTCACCATCGCCGACCTGGCCGTCGCCACCAACTGCGGCCAGATCAAGACCGGCGCCCCGGCCCGCTCCGAGCGCGTCGCCAAGTACAACCAGCTGCTGCGCATCGAGGAGATCCTCGACGACGCGGCGGTGTACGCGGGCCGCAGCGCGTTCCCGCGTTTCCGCGGCGGGATCTCCAAGGGCTGACCCATCCTGGCGTAGGGCTCAGCCAGTCGTACGTACGTCCCCGTGCTCGGTCCCGTACCGTGTCCGGGGACGTACGCGCGTGTGAAAGGGGAGGCGGAGAGCCAGATGGCCGTGAGGGACCGGGACCGTTTCTCCACCGCGACCAGGCTGCGGCTGCTCGGCGAGCAGACCGCGGCCCGGGTCTACCGTTCCCAGACCAAGCGGCAGGCCCGCCGCTCCCGGCTCACCGGCCGCGCGGCCCTGCTCGCGCTCGTGCTGTGCACGATGATCGTCGCCCTCGCCTACCCGATGCGGCAGTACGTCTCCCAGCGCGAGCAGATCGCCGACCTGGAGCGGCAGCGGCAGCAGGCCCGTGAACGCGTCGAGCAGCTGCGCGACCTGAAGGCGCGCTGGCAGGACGACGCCTACGCCGAGCAGCAGATCCGCCGCCGGCTGCACTACGTGATGCCCGGCGAGACCGGGTACGTGGTGGTCGACCCGGGCGCCGCCAGGCAGTCCCGCGCGGACCTCGGGGCCGCCCGCCGGCCCTGGTACACGAACGTCTGGGAAGGCGTCGACAAGGCCGACGCCTCCGACCAGTGACCGGCTCGCCCGGTCCGGCAACCGACACCAACCCACCCTGAAAGCAGTCATGGAAACCCCTCCGCCGCCCACTCCGCGCACCGAGCCCACCGACGCGGACGTAGAGGCCTTCAAGCAGCAGCTGGGCCGCCCGCCGCGCGGCCTCAGGGCCATCGCGCACCGCTGCCCGTGCGGTCAGCCGGACGTCGTGGAGACGGCGCCGCGCCTGCCCGACGGCACGCCCTTCCCGACGCTGTACTACCTGACGTGCCCGAAGGCGTCCTCCGCCATCGGCACGCTGGAGGCGAACGGCGTGATGAAGGAGATGACCGAGCGGCTGGGCCGCGACCCCGAGCTGGCCGCCGCGTACCGCGCCGCGCACGAGGACTACGTCCGCCGCCGGGACGAGATCGAGGTCCTCCAGGGCTTCCCGAGCGCGGGCGGCATGCCGGACCGGGTGAAGTGCCTGCACGTGCTCGTCGCCCACTCGCTGGCCGCCGGCCCGGGCGTGAACCCGCTCGGCGACGAGGCCCTGGCGATGCTGCCGGAGTGGTGGCGCAAGGGGGCCTGCGTGACGCTGCCCGGCGTGCCGGCCGGCGAGGGCCGGCAGACGGAGAACACGGAGGACGGCTCGGGGTACTTCGCCGTCCGGCCCATCGAGGAGGACGGCCAGTGACCCGTGTCGCCGCCATCGACTGCGGTACCAACTCCATCCGTCTGCTGGTCGCGGACGCCGACCCGGCGACGGGCGAACTGACCGACCTGGACCGCCGGATGACGATCGTGCGGCTCGGCCAGGGCGTCGACCGCACCGGCCGGCTCGCGCCCGAGGCGCTGGAGCGCACGTTCGCCGCCTGCCGTGAGTACGCGGAGGTCATCAAGGAGCACGGCGCCGAGCGCCTGCGCTTCGTCGCGACCTCCGCCTCCCGCGACGCCGAGAACCGCGAGGAGTTCGTGCGCGGGGTGCTGGACATCCTCGGGGTCGAACCGGAGGTCATCACCGGTGACCAGGAGGCCGAGTTCTCCTTCACGGGTGCCACGAAGGAGCTCACCGGCTGTGCCGGCCTCGCCCGGCCCTACCTGGTCGTGGACATCGGCGGCGGCTCCACCGAGTTCGTCGTCGGCGACGACCACGTGCGCGCCGCCCGCTCGGTGGACGTCGGCTGCGTGCGGATGACCGAGCGGCACCTGGTGCACGGCGGCGAGGTGAGCGACCCGCCCACCGAGGACGAGATCGCCGCCATACGGGCCGACATCGAGGCCGCCCTGGACCTCGCCGAGCAGTCGGTCCCGCTGCGCGAGGCGCACACCCTGGTGGGCCTGGCCGGGTCCGTCACCACGGTGTCCGCCATCGCCCAGGAGCTGCCCGCGTACGACTCCGCGCGCATCCACCACTCCCGGGTCTCCCGGGACCGGGTGCGCGAGATCACCGAACGGCTGCTGCGCTCCACGCACGCCGAGCGCGCCGCGATCCCGTCCCTGCACCCGGGCCGGGTCGACGTCATCGGCGCGGGCGCCCTCGTCCTGCTCGCGCTGATGGAGCGGATCGGCGCCGAGGAGGTCGTGGTGAGCGAGCACGACATCCTCGACGGCATCGCCTGGTCCCTGGCGTGACGCGTGGCGTGGCTCTCTTTTGTTACCGAGCGGTAGCCACCTCCTGAGCAGGTTGGATAACGTTTGAGCGGTACCCGGGGCCCCCTGGAGGGGCCCCTGGTCACACCCCGGCGGAAACCTTCGTGAAGTTCTTCACAAGGAATTCCCTCCGGTCGGGCCCCGGAAGGGGGCCCATTGGCCCTTTCGGGGGTCCCGGGGCTGTTTGAACATGTTCAGATGAAGGGCGCGGGAGGGGTCTGGAGGGGGGTGTTCCAAGGGTGTCACGGTGCCCTCACGGTCACCTCGCGGAGCCGGAGAGGCAGCTCACGCGGCCTTGACAACGGGGCGAAGCGCCCCTCGGTTCCCTCGTGTCCCCGTGGTCCGCGTCATGCGAGCCGCGGAGTTTAACACAGGCCCCGTCAGACCTTGTGAAGGGGCGCACGAGCGACCCCCCTGGGGCGGGTGGATACTCGATGCCATGAGCACCACGGAGCGTCCCAGGATCCTCGTAGTAGGCGGTGGGTACGTAGGCCTGTACGCAGCTCGGCGCATCCTCAAGAAGATGCGCTACGGCGAGGCGACCGTCACGGTCGTCGACCCCCGGTCGTACATGACCTACCAGCCCTTCCTCCCCGAAGCCGCCGCCGGCAGCATCTCCCCTCGGCACGTCGTCGTCCCGCTGCGACGCGTGCTGCCGAAGGCGGAGGTCCTCACCGGTCGGGTCACCACCATCGACCAGGACCGCAAGGTCGCCACGATCGCCCCGCTGGTGGGCGAGGCGTACGAGCTGCCCTTCGACTACCTGGTCATCGCCATGGGCGCGGTCTCCCGCACCTTCCCGATCCCCGGCCTCGCCGAGCAGGGCATCGGCATGAAGGGCATCGAGGAGTCCATCGGCCTGCGCAACCACGTCCTGGAGCAGCTGGACAAGGCCGACTCCACGACCGACGAGGAGATCCGCCGCAAGGCGCTCACCTTCGTCTTCATCGGCGGTGGCTTCGCGGGCGCGGAGACCATCGGCGAGGTCGAGGACATGGCCCGGGACGCGGCCAAGTACTACAAGAACGTGTCCCGCGAGGACATGCGCTTCATCCTCGTCGACGCCGCCGACAAGATCCTTCCCGAGGTCGGCCCCAAGCTCGGCCAGTACGGCAAGGAGCACCTGGAGAGCCGGGGCGTGGAGATCTACCTCTCCACCTCCATGGACTCCTGCGTCGACGGCCACGTGGTGCTGAAGAACGGCCTGGAGGTCGACTCCAACACCATCGTGTGGACGGCCGGCGTCAAGCCCAACCCGGCCCTGTCCCGCTTCGGTCTGCCGCTCGGCCCGCGCGGTCACGTCGACTGCGAGCCCACGCTCCAGGTCAAGGGCACGGACTACATCTGGGCCGCCGGCGACAACGCCCAGGTGCCGGACATGGCCGCCCGCAAGGCCGGCGTGGAGAACGCCTGGTGCCCGCCGAACGCCCAGCACGCGCTGCGCCAGGCCAAGGTCCTCGGCGACAACGTGGTCTCCGGCATGCGGGGCTTCCCGCAGAAGGAGTACGAGCACGCCAACAAGGGCGCGGTCGCCGGTCTCGGCCTGCACAAGGGCGTGGCCATGATCGTCATGGGCAAGATGAAGATCAAGGTCAAGGGCCGCCTCGCCTGGTACATGCACCGTGGCTACCACGGTCTGGCGATGCCGACCTGGAACCGCAAGATCCGCGTCTTCGCCGACTGGACGCTCGGCATGTTCCTCAAGCGCGAGGTCGTCTCCCTCGGCGCCATGGAGAACCCGCGCGAGGAGTTCTACGAGGCCGCCAAGCCGGCGCCGGTCGCCGCCGCGAGCAAGACCGAGGAGAAGGCCAAGGCCTCCTGACCTCCGGTCACTGACAGACCCTCCGGTCGACGACAGACCTCGGGTCACCGAAAGACAGTCCGGTCACCGACAGGTCCTCCTGTCGGTGACCGACCCGGAAGACCTCCTGCCATCCGTGGTGCGGGAGGTCTTCCGGCGTTCCCGGGCACCCATCCGCATGGTTTCTACAACCGTTTTGCCCAGTCGTAACTCCTTTGCGGGACTGCGCCGAGGCCCTCGCGGTGTTTACGTGGTATCCGGCATCCGGGATCGTCGTCTTGGAGGTGTGCGCCATGGCCGAAGCCGCGTCGCGGCTGAGGAGTCTTGCCGAGCAGATGCTGGGAGCCCCGCTCCCGGTACGCCTGAAGGCCTGGGACGGGTCGCAGGCGGGTCCGCCGGACGCGCCGGCACTCGTCGTGCGCAACCGCCGCGCCCTGCGCCGCATGCTGTTCAAACCGGGAGAGCTGGGCCTCGCCCGCGCCTGGGTCTCCGGCGACCTGGGGATCGAGGGCGACCTGTACACCGCGCTCGACGCCGTGGCGGGCCTCGTCTGGGAGCGCGGGGAGGACGCCCGCGGCCTCGTCCAGGCCCTGCGCGACCCCGACGTCCGGGCCGCCGCCCGCGAGCTGCTGAAACTGGCCGGCCCGCCGATCCCGCCCGCCCCGCCGCGCGAGGAGGTCCGCCGGCCCCGCCGGAACCTGCACACCCGCCGCACCGACAAGCGGGCCATCAGCCACCACTACGACGTCGGCAACGACTTCTACGAGATCGTCCTCGGCCCCTCCATGGTGTACTCCTGCGCCTACTGGGAAGATGCCGGAACCCTGGAGTCCGCCCAGCGCGACAAGCTCGAACTGGTCTGCCTGAAGCTCGGTCTGAAGGAAGGTCAGCGGCTGCTGGACGTCGGCTGCGGCTGGGGCTCCATGGCCATCCACGCGGCCCGCGAGCACGGCGTGAGCGTCGTCGGCGTCACGCTCTCCCAGGAGCAGGCGGCGTACGCCCGCAAGCGCGTCGCCGACGAGGGGCTGACCGACCGGGTGGAGATCAGGGTCCAGGACTACCGGGACATCGTGGACGGCCCCTTCGACGCGATCTCCTCCATCGGCATGGCCGAGCACGTCGGCGCCGAGAAGTACCTGGAGTACGCCCGCCAGCTGTACGCCCTGCTCAAGCCCGGCGGCCGGCTGCTCAACCACCAGATCGCCCGCCGCCCGCAGCGGGACGAGTCGGCGTACGAGGTGGACGAGTTCATCGACGCCTACGTCTTCCCCGACGGCGAACTCGCCCCCGTCGGCACCACCGTGACCCAGCTGGAGCGGGCCGGGTTCGAGGTAAGGGACGTGGAGTCCATCCGCGAGCACTACGCCCGCACCCTGCGCCGGTGGGTCGCCAACCTGGAGGCCGACTGGGACCGGGCCGTCCGCCTCACCAGCCCCGGCCGCGCCCGCGTCTGGCAGCTGTACATGGCCGCCTCCGCGCTCGCCTTCGAACGCAACCGCATCGGCGTCAACCAGGTCCTCGCGATCCGCACCCCCGAGTCCGGCGCCTCAGGACTGCCCCTGCGGGCCCGCACCTGGCACGGCTGACAGGGGTACGGCAGCAACACCCCCGGCCCGCGGTACGGCACAAGGGGGCCCCGCGGGACGGGGCCCCCTTGTGTGCCGTCGCAGGACCGCCTACTCGGCCTTGATGGCGGTCAGCATGTTCAGCCGGGCCGCGCGCCGGGCCGGCCACAGCGCGGCCAGGACGCCGACCAGGCCCGCCAGCAGCAGGAACACCGCGATCCGGCCCCAGGGCAGCACCAGTTCGTACGTCGGCATCTTCGTGCCCAGCAGCTCGCCCGCCGCCCAGCCGAAGAACACGCCCAGGCCGATGCCCAGCACCCCGCCGAACAGGGAGATCACCAGGGACTCCAGGCGGACCATCCGCTTGACCGCCTTGCGGTCCAGGCCGATCGCGCGGAGCATCCCGATCTCCTGGGCCCGCTCGAAGACGGACATGGCCAGCGTGTTGACGACCCCGAGCACCGCGACGATCACCGCCATGCCGAGCAGGCCGTAGACCAAGTTCAGCATCAGCGTGAACATCTGCGCGATCTCCCGGGAGATGTCCTGCTTGTCCTGGACCTTGATCGCCGGGTTGGAGCCGAGGGCCTTCTCCAGCCCGTCCTTGGCCGCGTCGGACGCCCCGTCCGCCGTCTTCACCATGACCTGCATGTCGGCCGGGTCGGACAGATGAGGGGTGAGGACCTTGTCGTCGAGGATGATCCCGTTGAGCATGTCGTTGCCCTCGTAGACCCCCGCGACCGTCAGCCGACGGGCCTTGCCGTCCTCGAAGTGCGCGGTGAAGCGGGAACCGGCCTTCCAGCCGAAGTGCTTGGCACGGTCCTCGTCCACGACGACCCGCGTGCCGCCCACGGCGAACGAGCCGTCGGTCACCTTCAGGTCCGTCAGCTTGCCGATCGCCGCGCCGTTCACGCCGGTCAGGAACTCGGTCTCACCGTCGATGCGGGACTCGCCGTTGCGCAGCGGGCTGCTCTCGGTGACCCCGTCGGCGGAGGCGAGCTTCTTCTCCACCCCAGGGGAGAGGGGACCGCGGTTGGCCATCGAGACGACGTAGTCGGCGCGGATCGCGGAGGAGGCCATCTTGTCGATGGACGTCTGGAGGCTGCCCGCCATCACCGTCATGCCGGTGATCAGCGTCAGGCCGATCATCAGCGCGGAGGCGGTGGCCGCGGTACGGCGCGGGTTGCGCACCGAGTTCTGTCGGGCCAGCTTGCCCGACACCCCGAAGGCGCGCAGCACCGGCGCGGCGGCCGCGATCAGCGGGCGGGACAGCAGCGGGGTCAGGACGAACACGCCGATGACGAGCAGGACCGCGCCGATGCCCATCGCGCCCTGGCCGGTGTCGGCGTCCATCCTCGTCCCGGCGAGGACCACCGCGACGCCGGCCGCCGCGAACAGCGAACCCAGCGTGTTGCGCAGCACCAGCGACTTGGTGGTGGCCTTGGCGTGCACGCTGCTCATCGCGGCCACCGGCGGGATCTTCGCGGCCCGGCGGCCGGGCAGCCACGCGGCCAGCATGGTGATGAGGACGCCGACGGCGAGGGCGGTGACCACCGTGCCGGGGCTGATCACCAGCGGGCCGTCGGGCATGCTCGCGCCGAACGAGCCGAGCAGGGAGCGCAGGCCCGCGCCGATGCCGACACCGGCGGCCAGACCGGTCACACCGGCGACCGCGCCCACGGCGAACGCCTCGATGAGCACCGAGCGGGTGACCTGGCGGCGGGAGGCGCCGACCGCCCGCAGCAGGGCGAGCTCCCGGGTGCGCTGGGCGACCAGCATGGTGAAGGTGTTGGCGATGATGAAGGTGCCGACGAACAGCGCGATGCCGGCGAACACCAGCAGGCCCTGCTTCAGGCTGCTCATGGAGGCGGAGATGGCCTTCGCCTGGTCGTCGGCGAGCTGCCTGCCGGTGGTGGTCTTGACCAGCTTCGTGGGCAGGGCCCTGTCGAGCCGGGCCTTGAGCTCCGTCTGGCTGGTGCCGGCCGCGGCCCGCACGTCGATCTCGTCGTACGTGCCCTTCTTGCCGAACAGCGCCTGCGCGGTCGCCGTGTCGAACAGGGTGAGGCTGCCGCCCGCGGCGACGTTGCCGTCGTCGGTGGTGAAGATGCCGCTGACGGTGGGCGTGAGCACCGGGCCGTCCACGGAGAGCCGCACGGTGTCGCCGACCCGGTAGCCGGCCCGCTTCGCGGTCGCCGAGTCGATCAGCACCTCGTCCTTGCCGCGCGGGGCATGGCCGCCGACCAGCGGATAACGGGGGTCCTCGGTGCCCCAGTAGTTGCCGCCGGCGGACTGCCAGTCGCCGCCGACGAGCTTGCCGTGCTTGTCGGCGACGGCGGTGAAGCCGGTGACGACACCGGTGGCGGAGGCGGCCCCCGGGACCGCGGCGGCCTTGTCGAGCAGGGCCCGGGTCAGCTCGGGCGTCCTGCCGACCCGGTTGCCCTCGGAGTCCTGGTACTCGGGCCGTACGGCGACGTCGACCTGGTCGAAGCCCTTGGCGGAGCTCTTCTGGTAGGCGTCGGAGATGGTGTTGGTGAAGACCAGCGTCCCGGAGACGAACGCCACGCCGAGCATGACGGCGAGCACGGTCATCAGGAGCCGGGCCTTGTGCGCGAGGACGTTGCGCAGGGCGGTGCGGAACATCAGCTGGTACGGCCCTTCGCGTCGAACTGCTTCATCAGGTCGAGGACGGAGTCGGCCGTGGGGCCGTATATCTCGTCGACGATCCGGCCGTCGGCCAGGAAGATCACGCGGTCCGCGTAGGCGGCGGCCACCGGGTCGTGGGTGACCATGACGACGGTCTGGCCCAGTTCGCGCACGGAGTTGCGCAGGAAGCCGAGGACCTCGGCGCCGGAGCGCGAGTCCAGGTTCCCGGTCGGCTCGTCACCGAAGATGATCTCGGGCCGGGAGGCGAGGGCACGGGCGACGGCGACCCGCTGCTGCTGACCGCCGGACAGCTGGGAGGGCCGGTGGCCGAGCCGGCCGGACAGCCCGACCATCTCGATGACCCGGTCCAGCCAGGCCTTGTCCGGCTTCCGCCCGGCGATGTCCATCGGGAGGGTGATGTTCTCCAGGGCGGTCAGCGTCGGCAGCAGGTTGAACGCCTGGAAGATGAAGCCGATCTTGTCTCGGCGCAGCCTGGTGAGCTGCTTGTCCTTCAGGGACCCCAGCTCGGTGTCCCCGATCCGGACCGACCCGGAGGAGAAGGTGTCCAGCCCGGCCACGCAGTGCATCAGCGTGGACTTGCCGGAGCCCGACGGCCCCATGATCGCGGTGAACTCGGCGGCCCGGAAGTCGACGGAGACCCGGTCCAGGGCGACCACCCGGGTCTCACCCTGCCCGTAGATCTTCGACAGCTCCGTGGCGCGTGCGGCCACGGCGGTGGTCCGGCCGGCGGTGGGTGTGGTGGTCACGGGAGGGCGCTCCTGTCGGGACGACGTGTGTTCCTGGGGACCGTTCCATCGTCTCGGTGCGAAAGGCGCGTGGAGTCAGTCGCTGTTCCGGTTCCGGGGGGCGACTGGGGTCGGACGGAGCGGCCCGCCGTCATACCTGGGGAGGACAGCGGACCCTGACGCCGTCCGCGTCGGGGGCGGTGTCGGGCGTCGCGCCGGGGGCCGTGTCGAGAACAGGTGGAACACCCTCGTTCGGACGGTGAAATTCCGTCATTTCGCGTACGCGTGTACAGCCGTCGCGACAGGCTATTGGCAAGTGCGGACGGCGCGTTCCGCGGGCTGATGCACCCTCAGACGTCAATAAAATAAGACAACATCGGCCCACCCACCCACTGTTCGGGGGATGGCTCCCGATAGGCTCGAACCTCGCAAGCGGAGCCCATGGCCTGCCCGGATGGTGGAATGCAGACACGGCGAGCTTAAACCTCGCTGCCCCTTCGCGGGCGTGCCGGTTCAAGTCCGGCTCCGGGCACCTTCCGCCGTCGGTTTCCCCTCCGGAACCGTCCTCCCACCCCTCGACCGCCGCACGACCGTTGACAGCGGGACCCGTGCGGTCGGAGACTCACGCCCGAACACGGTGAAAGAAATTTCACCAGACGAACGCCCTGTGGGGCGGCGGGAGACCAGGGAGACGTCCGATGCGCACCACCGTCGGGATCATCGGGGCGGGGCCGGCCGGGCTGCTGCTCGCGCGGCTGCTGCACCGTGCCGGGATCGAGTCGGTCGTCCTGGAGGGGCGGGACCGGGACTACGTCGAGCAGCGGCAGCGGGCCGGGATCCTGGAGCAGGGGACGGTCGACGTGCTGCGCGCCGCCGGGGCCGGGGAGCGGATGGACCGGGAGGGGCTGCGGCACGACGGGATCGAGCTGCGGTTCGGCAGGCGCCGGCACCGCGTCGACTTCCCCGCGCTCACCGGCGGGCGGTCCGTGACCGTCTACGCCCAGACCGAGGTCTGCAAGGACCTCATCGCGCTCGGGCTGGAGGAGGGCGGGCCGCTGCTGTTCGAGGCCGAGGCGCTCGCCGTGGAGGGCGCGGAGAGCGACCGGCCGCGGGTGACCTTCCGGCACCAGGGGCGCGAGGACGTGCTGGAGTGCGACTACGTCGTCGGCTGCGACGGGTTCTGGGGCGTGGCCCGCCGGGCCTTCCCGGCCGGGGTCTCCCGGGTGTTCGAGCGGTCGTACCCCTACGCCTGGCTCGGCATCCTCGCCGACGTCGCGCCCTCACACGACGAACTCGTCTACGCCCGCCACGAGCGCGGCTTCGCCCTGCTGTCCATGCGGTCGCCGGCCGTCTCCCGGCTCTACCTCCAGGTGCCCGCGGGCACGGACGCCGGGGCGTGGGGCGACGAGGCGGTCTGGGACGAGCTGGAGCGGCGGCTGGAGACGGACGACGGCTGGCGGCTGGAGCGCGGGCCCGTCACCCAGAAGTCGGTCACGCCCATGCGCTCCTTCGTGCACGAGCCGATGCGGCACGGCCGGCTCTTCCTCGCCGGCGACGCCGCCCACATCGTGCCGCCGACCGGCGCCAAGGGGCTGAACCTCGCCGTCGGTGACGTCGTCACGCTCGCCCGGGCCCTCGCCCACGAGCGGCGGACCGGCTCCCCGGAGCTCCTCGACGCCTACTCCGCGACCTGTCTGCGCCGGGTCTGGCAGGCCGAGCGGTTCTCCTACGACATGACGACGCTGCTGCACCCGGCCCCGGACGCCACCGCCTTCGACGCCCGCCTCCAGCTGGCCCGGCTGGAGCGGATCGCCTCCTGCCAGGCGGCCGAGACCGACCTGGCCGAGGCGTACACAGGGTTTCCGCTCGGTTAGCCGTCCGTCCATGGCCGGGAATCAGTCGTCCGCGTAGCGTGTTGCGCAGCACGGCAGGGGAAAGATCCTCCTCAAGTATCATGGTCGATCCTTTGCCAATCCATTACTCTTGAGCCAAGGCTGCGCTCGGCAGCCATGGAGGAGTGAAATGAGGAGCAGCAACCCGGTCTTCTCGCGACGGGGGTTCAGCCGCGACAACGGCTACGCCGGCTTCAACACCGCACCGCAGGCCGGGTACGCCCAGGGCAACCCGTACGCGCAGAACCCGTACGCGCAGAACCCCTACGCACAGCAGGGCGTCGGCGCCCCGCCCCAGGCCCCGGCCACCACCGACCGGATGACCATGGACGACGTCGTCGTCCGCTCGGCCGTCACGCTCGGCACGGTCGCCGTCGGCGCCGCCCTCGCCTGGGCCCTGCTGCCCGTCTCGGGCACCAGCTACGGCCTGGCGGTCGGCTCCGCGCTGATCGCCTTCGTCCTGGCGATGGTGCAGAGCTTCAAGCGCACCCCGTCGCCCGCGCTGATCCTCGGGTACGCCGCCTTCGAGGGCGTCTTCCTCGGCGTCATCAGCGAGATGTACAACAGCCGCTGGAGCGGCGCGCCCTTCCAGGCCGTGCTCGGCACCATGGCCGTCTCAGGCGCGACCCTGCTGGTCTACAAGGCCGGCTGGATCCGCGTCACCGCCCGGTACGCCCGCATCGGCCTCGCCATCGCGATGGCGTTCCTGGTGGTCATGGCGATCAACCTGCTGCTGGTCGCCTTCGGGGTCGCCGGTGACGGCGGACTGCGCAGCTTCGGCCCGCTCGGCGCGCTCGTCGGCATCATCGCGATCGTGCTCGGCGCGTTCTTCCTGACCCTCGACTTCAAGCAGATCGAGGACGGCATCGCCTACGGCGCCCCGCGCAACGAGGCATGGCTCGCCGCGTTCGGCCTCACCCTGACCCTGGTGTGGATCTACGTGGAGATGCTGCGGCTGGTGGCGATCTTCAGCAGCAACGACTAGCGCAGGCACAGCTCATCGGCAGGGCCCCGGGCGATCCGCCCGGGGCCCTGTGCCGTTCAGAGCAGCTTGCGCGCCGCCCTCCTCAGGTCGTACTCGTGCACGAGCGCCTTCGCGTGGCCGTACGCGAGGTCGTACTCGTGCCGGAGCCAGCTGACCTTCTCCTCGAAGCGGAAGAGTGCCGGGCCTTCTTCGACGGTGCGCAGCCAGTCGGAGACTTCGCGACCGGTGCAGTGCGGGATGCGGGCGAGCAGGTTGCGGTGGGTCTCCTCGGAGAAGACGTGGGACATCGGCGCCTCCGAACACAAAGGGGATGTAAGCCGGTCCTTCAGGTCACCGTGCCCGAGCGTTCGCGTATTGGCAACAGTGCGGGGCGTTACGCTCGGCGGGTGGTTGATACGACGCCCTTGACCCAAGCAGTGGATCACTTCGCCGACCGGTTGCGGGCGGCGCCGCAGAGCCGGCTCCAACGCAGCGCCGCGGCGGAGGCGTTGGCCCTGGCCCGGGAGCTCTCCCGGCGGGCCCAGCTGATGGAGGAGCCGGAGGGTGAGCCCCGGGAGATGCCGGACGCGGGGATGTTCGCCGCGGCGGACCAGATCCTGGTGGCCGCGCACGACCTCGCGGTCGTGGTGCGCAGCGAGGACCAGGTCGCCGAGGCCGTGCGGCTGGTGGAGGAGGCGCGGCAGCGCGCGGGGGTCTGACGCGGGGTCCGGCACCGCCCGTCAGAGGGAGGCGATCACCCTGTCGGCCAGGATGTACACCGTCTCCTCGCCGCACGCGAACGTCAGGGCGTACGCGCCGGAGATGCCCGAGCCGCCCAGGAGGTACGGGGCCTCGCCGGATTCCAGGGCCCTCGCCAGGCGCTCCGCCGTCTCGCGGTGGCCCGGGGTCATGCACAGGGTGGTGCCGTCGGCGAAGACGTAGACGTCGAGCGTGCCGAGCGGGCCGGGACGGACGTCGGAGAGTTCGACGCGCTCGGCGGCCAGCTCCTCCAGCGTGGTGACGGTGCGCTCGTGGTCGTTCACGGCCGGCGACTGCACGGGGACGAAGTCCGGGTGCGAGGGGTGCCGGCGGCGGGCAGCGGCCAGCTCCGGGGACTCCCCGGCGAACTCGTCGGCGTCGGCGCCCGGCTCGGCCACCGGCTCCAGCGACTCCAGGCCCGCGAAGTCCGCCTGGCGGGGCAGGAACACGTCGGCGTCGGACAGGCCGTACAGCGAGGGCGACTCGGAGGCGTCACGGGCCTCCTGCGCCGCCCAGAAGGCGCGCGCCTCGGCCAGCTCGCGCTCCCGCTCCTCGGCCAGCGCCTCGGCCACGGCCGCCCGTATCTCCTCGGCGTCCGCGGCGGTACGGGCGTTCGGCAGGAGGGCACGTGTCGTGGCCGCCTGGCCGTCGGCGAGCTGCGCCGCCAGATCGGTGAGCTGGCGGCGCAGCTTCAGCACGGTGCGCAGGACGGCGACACCCACGGCGCCGGTGGCTGCCGTGGTGAGCAGCAGGGCGATCGGCATGGCGCTCACTGACATACTCCCGGTTCAAAGTCGACCCCCGACTTCCTACATCAGCTTGAAGGGCGGACTAACCAGCTGTCAGTGCGTAACGTCACGAAACGGACAGAACTTTGGACGCGCGGCTGTGTCGTGCGTCACGCCGACCCGCGCTGACCAGCGGCGATGTGCCGGGCGAGCGACATAGGTCACATCCTGGGTGAGATTGGATCACGGAAAGGCCCGGAACCGCGGTGTTTCCCGGGTTCCGGGCCCTTTCGCGACACGCCGTGCGCGACCCGCTACGAACGGTGGGCCGGCCCGTGCGCTCGATGACGGTGGGTCAGCTCAGGCGCTCGATGACCATCGCCATGCCCTGGCCGCCGCCGACGCACATCGTCTCCAGGCCGAACTGCTTGTCGTGCCACTGCAGCGAGTTGATGAGCGTGCCGGTGATGCGGGCGCCGGTCATGCCGAACGGGTGGCCGACGGCGATGGCGCCGCCGTTGACGTTCAGCTTCTCGATGTCGATGCCGAGGTCCCGGTACGACGGGATCACCTGGGCGGCGAAGGCCTCGTTGATCTCGACCAGGTCGATGTCGTCGATGGTCAGACCGGCGCGCCGCAGGGCCTGCTTGCTCGCCTCCACCGGGCCGAGGCCCATGATCTCCGGGGAGAGGCCGGAGACACCGGTGGACACGATCCGGGCGAGCGGGGTCAGGCCCAGCTCGCGGGCCTTGGTGTCGGACATGATGACGAGCGCGGCGGCGCCGTCGTTCAGCGGGCAGCAGTTGCCGGCCGTGACGAGTCCGTCCGGGCGGAAGACCGGCTTCAGGCCCTGCACGGCCTCCAGGGTGACACCGGCGCGCGGGCCGTCGTCCTTGCTGACCACGGTGCCGTCGGGGAGGGTCACCGGGGTGATCTCGCGCTCCCAGAAGCCGTTCTTGATGGCCTGCTCGGCGAGGTTCTGCGAGCGGACGCCGAACTCGTCCATCTCCTGGCGGGTGACCCCCTTCCAGCGGGCCAGGTTCTCGGCGGTCTGGCCCATCGCGATGTAGGGGTCGGGCAGCAGGCCGTCCTCGCGCGGGTCGTGCCAGGTCGTGCCCTCCTGCTGGGCGACGGACTCGGTGCGGGCCTCGGCCTCGGCGAACAGCGGGTTGTGCGTGTCCGGCAGGCCGTCGGAGCTGCCCTTGCGGAAGCGGGAGACCGTCTCGACACCGGCCGAGATGAAGACGTCGCCCTCGCCGGCCTTGATGGCGTGCAGCGCCATGCGGGAGGTCTGCAGGGAGGAGGAGCAGTAGCGGGTGACCGTGCAGCCCGGCAGGTGGTCCATGCCCATCTGCACGGCGACGATCCGGCCGAGGTTGTGGCCCTGCTCGCCGCCGGGCAGGCCGCAGCCGAGCATCAGGTCGTCGATGTCCCGGGGGTCCAGCTCGGGGATCTTGGCGAGCGCCGCCTGGATGATCGTGGCGGTGAGGTCGTCGGGGCGCAGGTCCTTCAGGGAGCCCTTGTTCGCGCGGCCGATGGGGGAGCGGGCGGTCGAGACGATCACGGCTTCGGGCATCACGGCTCCAGTGGCGGATTTTTTCGGGCAGGCCAGGTGGGAAGTTACCCGTACGTATGGGCCAGGTCACCGGTGTCGCGGTGTGACACTGGCCGCAATTGTCTAAGCGCTTGCTTTGCTCCGGTCGGGTCCGGACGGAGGCGGTCAGAGGGGCCGGCTCGCCGGCTCCGCCTCGGGTACCCGCCGCCGGCGCCTGCGCTTGAGCAACGCCCATGGTCCCCGCGGCCCCGCCGGCATGGCCGCCGTCACCTCGGTGCCGGCCTCCGACGCGGCCTCGGCCGCCGCGCGGGCCACCGGCAGGAAACCCTCGCGGCGCGACACGTCCGGCCGCTCCTCCTCCGGCCACAGGCCCAGCGCCGCGCACACCGTGGGCAGGACGGCCATGGCCGCGGTGGCGTAGCCCTCGGCCGACGGGTGGTAGTTGTCCGGCCCGAACAGCTCCCGCGGGTTCGCCTCGAACTCGGGCCCGAGCAGATCGCCCAGCGACACCGTCCGCCCGCCCTGCTCCACCACCCCGATCGTCTGGGCCGCCGCCAGCTGCCGGGACGCCCGCCGGGCCAGCCAGCGCAGCGGCTGCTGCACCGGCTCGATCGTGCCGAGGTCGGGACAGGTGCCGACCACCACCTCGGCGCCCGCCGTGCGCAGCCGCCGTACCGCCGCCGACAGGTGCCGTACCGAGCGGGTCGGGTGCATCCGGTGGGTCACGTCGTTCGCGCCGACCATGATCACGCAGATGTCCGGGACGGGACAGGGCGCGGACAGCACCACCCCGACCTGGCGGTCCAGGTCGTCGGACCGGGCGCCCGGCACCGCCACGTTCCGCAGCTCCACCGGGCGTTCCGCCACCGCCGCCAGCCCGGAGGCCAGCAGCGCCCCCGGGGTCTGGCCCGCCCGGTGCACGCCCTGCCCCGCCGCCGTCGAGTCACCGAGCATCGTCAGCCGCAGCGGTGGTTCGCCGGGGGTGTCGTACGCGTGCCCGTACACGCCGTCGGCCACCGGCACCCGCCCTGCGCCGCCGTTGCCCACATGGCGCCGCGCCAGTCGCACCTCCGCCAGCACCAGACCGACGACGGCCGCGCCGATGAGCCCTGCCCCGCCCCCGCCGTACGCCGCCCCGGCCGCGATGCGCCGGGCCACCCGTGCCCTCGACGTCCTCGTCATGCGTCGCCGCCACCTCCTCGTAGCCGTACCCACTCCTTGCCCCGTACGGACCGTGCGCCAATCTCGACGGGGAGTGAAGGACCGCGCCCGCCACACCGCTGGCCTTAGGCTGGCGGCACCACTACGAACAGTTCTTTTGCAGCGACCGGAGACAACGGTGCGATACCACGACTCGATGATCAGCCTCGTCGGCGACACCCCGCTGGTGCGGCTCAACAACGTGACCAAGGGCATCCAGGCGACCGTCCTGGCCAAGGTGGAGTACTTCAACCCGGGCGGTTCCGTGAAGGACCGCATCGCCCTGCGCATGATCGAGGCCGCGGAGCAGAGCGGGGAGCTGAAGCCGGGCGGCACGATCGTCGAGCCGACCAGCGGCAACACCGGCGTGGGACTCGCCATCGTGGCCCAGCAGAAGGGCTACAAGTGCATCTTCGTGTGCCCGGACAAGGTGAGCACCGACAAGATCAACGTGCTGCGCGCGTACGGCGCCGAGGTCGTCGTGTGCCCGACCGCCGTGGCCCCGGAGCACCCGGACTCGTACTACAACGTCTCCGACCGGCTGGTGCGCGAGACGCCCGGCGCCTGGAAGCCCGACCAGTACTCCAACCCCAACAACCCGCTCTCGCACTACCACTCGACCGGACCCGAGCTGTGGGAGCAGACCGAGGGGAGGATCACCCACTTCGTGGCGGGCGTCGGCACCGGCGGCACCATCTCCGGCACCGGCCGCTACCTGAAGGAGGCCAGCCAGGGCGCGGTCAAGGTCATCGGCGCCGACCCCGAGGGCTCCGTGTACTCGGGCGGCTCCGGGCGGCCGTACCTGGTCGAGGGCGTCGGCGAGGACTTCTGGCCGACCGCCTACGACCGTAGCGTCGCGGACGAGATCGTCGCCGTCTCCGACAAGGACTCCTTCCAGATGACCCGCCGGCTGGCCAAGGAGGAGGGCCTGCTGGTGGGCGGCTCCTGCGGCATGGCCGTCGTGGCCGCGCTGAAGGTCGCCGAGCGGCTCGGCCCCGACGACGTCGTGGTGGTGCTGCTGCCCGACAGCGGCCGCGGCTACCTCAGCAAGATCTTCAACGACGAGTGGATGGCCGACTACGGCTTCCTGGAGGACGAGGGCCCCAGTGCCCGCGTCGGCGACGTCCTCAGCGACAAGGCGGGCGGCTCCATCCCGTCCCTGGTGCACATGCACCCGGAGGAGACCGTCGGCCAGGCCATCGAGGTGCTGCGCGAGTACGGCGTCTCGCAGATGCCCGTGGTCAAGCCGGGCGCCGGCCACCCGGACGTGATGGCCGCCGAGGTCGTCGGCTCGGTCGTGGAACGGGAGCTGCTCGACGCCCTGTTCAGCAAGCGGGCCTCGCTGGAGGACCCGCTGGAGAAGCACATGTGCGCCCCGCTGCCCCAGGTCGGCTCCGGCGAGCCGGTCGGCGACCTGATGCAGGTGCTGGGCTCGGCGGACGCCGCGATCGTGCTGGTCGAGGGCAAGCCGACCGGCGTCGTCAGCCGGCAGGACCTGCTGGCCTTCCTGGCCAAGGGCGGCACCAGGTAGCCCGCCCGGGCCGGGGGCCCGGGTTCGCGGAAGTGGAACGAGGGCGTCATGTGCGCGCAGCACCCGCTTAACACGGCTCCGGCAGAGTAGGGGGCGTCGGCAGGGGTGGGAGCGGCTCCCCGCCCTGGCCGGCGCCGAACGGCGCCAAGGACCTCCGGAGCGGCTCCCGGACCTCCATGGACGCCACGGACGCGTAGGCCCGGCCCTGACCCGGCCCGCGTCCCCCGCGGGGACCGCCGTCGTCCCGCCCCCCGGAAACGGGGGTGCGGCGGTCCCCGCGCAGCCTTTCCCGCCTCGGCCGGCGCCGCTCCCGCGGACGGGAGCGCCCGCCGTCGCGGCTCCTCAGTCGCCGGCCGCGGCCGGTGCCGCGTTCCAGCTGCCCAGCATGGCCAGCCGCTCCGCCGTCTCCGAGCCCGGCTCCGGCGTGTACACCACGATCGTCTGCTCCGGGTCCGCCGGGACGGTCAGCGTCTCGTACGGCAGGGTCAGCAGACCCGCGACCGGGTGCCGCACCTTCTTCACGCCGAACGCGCACTCGCGGACCTCGTGGTCCGTCCACAGCCGGCGGAATTCCCCGCTCTTCAGGGTCAGTTCGCCGACCAGCGCGCACAGTCCGGGGTCGTCGGCGTACCGGCCCGCCAGCAGCCGCAACTGTGCCACCGTCTGCGCGGCCACCGCCGCCCACTCCAGGTACAGCTCCCGGGAGGCCGGGTCGAGGAAGACCAGCCGGGGGACGTTCCGTTCGGCCGGCGCCAGACGGCTGAAGCCGCCCACCGCGTCACCGAGCGCGTTCCAGGCGAGCACGTCCATGCGGCGGCCCAGCACGAACGCCGGGCTGCGTTCCATGCCGTCGAGGAGGAGCTGCACGCCGGGCCGCACGCGGGGCGCACCGGCCGGCTTCGACCGCCGCCGCTGGGGGCGCGCCACCGTGCGCAGGTACGCGTGCTCCGTCTCGTCCAGGCGCAGCACCCGCGCGACCGCGTCCAGCACGGCGTCGCTGACGCTGGTGCCCCGGCCCTGCTCCAGCCGGATGTAGTAGTCGACGCTCACACCCGCGAGCTGGGCCACCTCCTCGCGGCGCAGGCCCGGCACCCGGCGCCGCCCGTGCGCGGGCAGCCCGACCTCCTCCGGCCTGATGCGGGCGCGGCGCGAGCGCAGGAAGTCGCCCACCTCTGCTTCGGTCCAGTCCCCGTCCATGACCCGATCGTAGGGGAGAGGGGCCCGCCGTTCCTGGTACTGGCAGACCCAGGAACAGCGCATCCCTGGGTAAGGCCGCCGGACGCGACGAGAGTGGTGCCCGCCGCCGGGGAGCAGCCCGCCGCCCGGCGATCCACGAGGGAGCACCCATGTCGTACGAGAACCTGTCCGGCCGCACCGCCGTGGTCACCGGAGCCGCCAGCGGCATCGGCGAGGCCGTCGCCCTGCACCTGGCCGCCGAGGGGGCCGGGGTGGCGCTGCTCGCCCGGCGCGCGGACCGGCTGGACGCGCTGGTGGAGAAGATCCGGGCACAGGGCGGCCGGGCCCTCGCGGTGGCCGCCGACGTCACCGACGACGCGTCCGTGGCCGCCGCCCGGGACCGGGTCCACGAGGCGTTCGGCGCCGTCGACCTCGTCGTCAACAACGCCGGTGTCATGCTGCCGAACCCCGTCGAGGAGGGCCGGCTGGACGAGTGGCAGCGGATGCTGGACACCAACGTCACCGGCGTGCTGCGGATCATCCGCGCCTTCACCGCCGACCTGCTGGCCGCCGCGGCCGGGGGGCGCACCGCCGACCTGGTGAACATCTCCTCCATCGGCGCGCACGTGACCTTCCCGAACTACGCGGTGTACGGCGCGACCAAGGCGGCCGTCACCTACCTGTCGCAGAGCCTGCGCGGCGAACTGGGCCCGCGCGACGTCCGGGTCACCAACATCGAGCCGGGACTGACGGAGACCGAACTGGCGTCGCACGTGGGCAGCGCGGAGCTGTCGGGGCAGCTGGACGAGATGTTCGGGTCGATCGGGGGACTGGCCGCGGCGGAGGTCGCCGACGTCGTCGCCTACGCCACCAGCCGCCCCCGGCACGTCAACCTGCGCCAGATCATGGTCCTCCCGACCCGCCAGGCGTAACCCGCCGCCAGGCGTAACCCGCCGCCGGGCGGTCGGCTGGTGCCGGGGACCTGTCCGTTGCCGGGAGGTGGGCTGGTGCCGGGGACTCGTCCGTTGCCGGGAGGTCCGCCGGGGCCCGGTGGTTCGTCCGTTGCCGGGGGCTGCCGGGGGCTGCCGGGGTTGGGTTCGGTGACTCGTCGGTTGCCGGGGGGCGGCCCGCCGGTCATCCGCCCCCTGCCGCTCATCCGCCCCCCGGCGGTCACTCGTCCCCCCACCGCGCGGGCACCCCACGCCGGTCACCGGCCCCACCGCGCGGCCACCCCGCGCCGGTCACCGGCCCCACGCCGGTCACCCGCCCCCGCAGGGCCGTCGCCCCGCCCGGTCAGTCGTCTCGTGTCGGGCCGTCGGGGTCGGGGCGGCCCCGGAGGAGGTCCGGGTTGAGGCGTACGGCCTGGACCGCGTTGACGCCCACGATGCCGAGCCAGGTGACCACCACCCCGGACAGGCCGGCGATCGGACCCGCGATGGCGGACAGGGGGATCGCCAGGACCAGCGTGATCAGGGCGAAGCCGTACCGTTCGCCCCAGGAGTCGGCCGGTTTCGGACGCCGGCTCTCACGGGCCGTCGCCATCTGCCGCTCGGCCAGCTGCCGCCGTACCCGGCGGTCCACCGCGCCGTCGATCCGCTGCTCCACCTTCTCCAGGAAGGACTCCACCAGCGCGGAGTCGTAGTCGTCGCCCAGTTCCCTGCGGGCGCGCACGGTCGCGTCCAGGTCCTTCCGGAGGTTCTGGTCCGCCCGGAGGCCGGCGTCCTGGGGGTCGAGTGTGCTCATGCCGGTCAGCCTAGGGAGCGGACGGCTGGACGGCACTGGGGTTAGCCCCCGGTCCGGTTTCGGGCTGGCCACCGCCGCCACCGCGTTCCGGCGCGCGACCGGTGCGTACGGCGGCGCCGGGCGCGGGACTGTATAACGGTATGCAGTGACACACTGTCTGAATAGCAGGCCCGTGTTCGCCGACGCCTCGGCGCTGTACTCTCCCGGGGCGTCGAGGAACCGGAGGGGGAGTACGTGATGAGCGGGACCGACAGCCCTGCCAACCGATTGCAGGCGCTCTTCGAGGGCCACCGGCTCACGCCGACCCAGCGCCGCATCGCGCACAGCATGGTGCGCCGGGCCGCCGACGTGCCCTTCCTGTCCAGCGTGGAACTGGCCGAACTGGCCGGGGTCAGCCAGCCGTCGGTGACCCGGTTCGCGGTCGCCCTCGGCTTCGACGGCTATCCCGCCCTGCGCAAGCACCTGCGCGAGGTCGTCCCGGCCGAACCGGCCGCGGAGGCCTCCGCCTACAACGAGTACCAGCAGGCCGTCGAGGCCGAGATCGAGAACCTGAGGCACCTCGCCGAGCTGCTCGCCGACCCCCGCCCGGTGCAGCGCGCCGGCCGGATCCTCGCCGCCTCGCGCCCGCTGCCGGTGCTCGGGCTGCGCGCGGCCGCCTCCCAGGCGTACGGCTTCGCCTACTTCGCCGCCAAGGTGCACCCGGACGTCCGGCTGCTGCACGAGGGCGGCACGATGATCCACGACCGCATCGACGCAGCCGTCCGCGCGGGCGCCACCGCCCTGCTGTGCTTCGCGCTGCCCCGGCACCCGCGCGAGGTCGTGGACACCCTCGCCTACGCCAAGAACGCCGGCCTGACCGTGGTCACCGTCGCCGACTCCGCGTTCGCGCCGGTCGCCAAGCACTCCGACCTGCTGCTGCCCGCCGCCGTCGGCACCGGGCTCGCCTTCGACACCGCGTGCGCGCCGATGCTGCTCGGCCGGGTGCTGCTGGAGGCGCTCTGCGACGACCTGCCGGACGCCCAGGCCCGCCTGGAGGAGTTCGACGCGAAGGCGGCGGCGCACGGCCTGTTCGTGGAATGACCGGGCCCCGCCACTCTCAGATTCGTCTCAGGTTCTGCTATTAGCTTCCTGCGGGACACATGCGCTGTGACACGTGACACGGGAGGCTGACGTGGCGCGCGGAGGACAGGGACTGGCTCGGGTGGCCGTCGTCGTACGGGCCGGGGCCGCACCGCTGTGGTGGCTCGGAGTGGTCGCCGCGGGGATCGGGGCCGTGCCGCAGGGAGTGACCGGGCGGCGGATCGGCGTGCTGGCGGGGACGGCGCTGTTCCTGATCGGCGCGGCCGTCGTGGCACTCGTCCGGCGGGGCCGGTACGCCGCCCTCGCCGGCGGGGCGGCCCGCGCGGGCAAGTACGACGTGCTGCAGGACCGGGCGGTGACCGTGCGCGTCTGGCGCCGGGGCCACCGCTGGTGGCTGCTGCTGGGCTGGGCGGTCGCGCTCGGCTCCGCCTTCGCCGTGCCCGCGGCCGGCGGCATGCTGCTGGCCGGGCTCGGCGCCGGGCTGCGGCTGAAGGCCGCGTGGCTCGGCCGGCTGGAGCGGACCCGGGAGACGCTGCTGTGGGTGCGCGTCGACTGGCTCGACCGGCGCGGCGGGCGCCCCGCGGGCAAGGCCGTCAAGGGCCTGCGCGGTACGGGCGTCGCGGCCGGCGACGCGGCCCCGGGCGGGGCCCGCCGCCGTACCGCCGCACTGGTCTGAGCCCTCGTCAGACCTCCAGCTCCTCCTCGATCCGTTTCAGCTGGTGCCGGGCCATCGCCAGGTTGGCCCGGCCGGAGTCGAGGACCAGGTACAGGAACAGCCCGTTGCCGCCGCGGCTGCTGAGCAGGCGGATCAGGTGGTACTGGTCGGACAGGGTGATCAGGATGTCCTCGATGCCGGCCTTGAGGCCGAGCATCTCCATCGTGCGCATCTTGGCGCGGATGACGTCCGTGTTGCCGGCGGCGGCCACGTTCAGGTCGAAGTCCTTGCTGCCGCCCATCGTGCCCAGCGCCATCCCGCTGGTGTAGTCGACGAGCGCGACACCGGTCGCTCCCTCTATGGAGGTGAGGGCTTCCTTCAGCGCGGTCTCGGTGTTGGCCATGGTGGTCCTTTCAGCTGTCGGTTGCGGTGCGCGCCTCGGCGGCCGTGGTGCGGGGCGCGCGGGGAGTGCGGGTCCGTGCGGGGGTGGTCCTCGGGAGCGGGCGTACGGCCTCGGCGGCGTCCAGCAGCTCCCCGATGCGGGCGCCGGCCCGGCGGCCCTCCAGGTGCAGCCGGCCGACGTTGACCCGGTCCTGTGCGAGCAGGGTCAGGACGGCGGTGCGGCCGGCCGCGTAGGTGGCGATGTAGCCGCGCTCGCCGCGCACCAGCAGCTCCCGGAAGCCGCCGTGCCCGGTGGCGTCGGCGACCCGCACGGCGACGCCGAGCGCGGCGGCGGTGAGCGCGGCCAGTCCCTCCGGGTCGACGCCGGGGGTGTCGTGGGCGACGACGAGGCCGTCGACGCCGGCCGCGAGGGCGCCGGTGAGCTGCGGTACCCGGGTGCGCAGCCGCAGCAGCTCCTCCAGGACGGTCCGCAGGTGCTCTTCGGCCACCATCAGGTCTCTCCTCTCGGCGGGGCGTTGCCGTTCAAAGCGCCTCCAGCGCATCCCTGAGCCTTTTCAGCAGCGCGATGTCGGGGTCGGTGGTGACCTGGTAGGGCGGCGGTGGCGGCGTGGCGGGTGCCGTGGGCGCGGGTGCGATCTGCCCGGCCGCCGTCAGCCGGCGCACGTCGACCAGCGTGTGGAACGCCTGCCGGCCCAGGTTCCGGGCGATGTCGGCGGCCGTGCGCACCCCGTCCACACGGTCCAGCACGGCCCGCTGCCGGGGCGTCACCGGGCCGGCCGGGTCCGCGCGGATCAGCGGGGCGGTGTCGGCGGCCGGGTCGGGCCACAGCCGGTGCAGCAGCAGCCGGCGGCGCAGCGTCTCGCGTTCCAGCGCGACCACCGGCACCGAGGGCAGCGGGCCGAGCCGGGGCGCGGAGTCGTACCGGAACCGTCCCGGCGTGCTGCTCGGCGCCAGCGCGAAGTACCCGGCGTCGTACACCGCGTCCAGGTGGCACAGCTCCAGCGCGCCGGTGGGCAGTACCCCCGAGCGCAGCAGGAGTTCGGCCGCGTGCAGGGGGCCCGTGGTCCGTGCCGCCGCCTGCTGCCAGGCGGCGGCCGCGAGGGTGCCGTGGGCCGTGAGGAGCACGTCGATACCGGGGGCGAGGGGGCTCTCGGCGTGCACCACCCGGCCCTCGGCGAGGTGCAGGACGCCGTGCTCGCGGACCAGGACGCCGGTGGCGCGCTCCTCGGCGAGCCGGGTGAGCATCGGGGACAGGGCGCGCCCGGCCTCCTTGTCCCGGACCGGGAGGGCCGGCTGCGGGGTGCCGACCACGGTCATCCCAGCACCAGCCGGGCGGCCATCTCACCGAGCCGGATGCGGGCGAGCGCGAGGTTGCCCTCCCCGCGGCCGAGCCATAGGTGCAGGAACACGCTGCTGTCGAAGGACGTGTCCACGAAGCGCAGCAGGTGGTAGCTGTCCCCGTTGCTGATGATCACGTCCTCCACGGGCGGCAGGTCGCCGTCCGCCGTGAAGGTGCCGTGCTCGGCGGCCATCCGGGCGAGTTCGGCGGCCTCGGCGGCGGTCGTCTCGTGGTCGCCGCCGGGCGCCTCCCCGACCGTGCCGAGGGCCAGTCCGCTCGTCCAGTCCACCAGCGCGGCTCCCCGGGCACCGGGCAACCGCATCGCTTCCAGCAGGCACTCGTCGATTCCGGGCACCGTGGCTCCCCTCCCGCCTGGGACTCCGGTTGAGTGACGCCGACACTACGCAACGTGTGTGCGAGAGGTGAGGCGTTCGGCATTTTCCGTTGGAACATGCGCGGGGCGTACTAGTGTGGGTCAACTGGCCTGTGCCGCACGGGAGTTGATCACCGGGGCGAGGGGTGTGCGCCGGTGGTGCCCGGGAGGCCGGTCAGCGCGGACGCGTGCGCCCCTCCCGACTCCGCCACCACCTCCGCGACGGTCTGCGGTTCCCGTACCGTGGCGAAGGCGACGCCCCCCTCGCCGTCCGGCGCGTAGCCGTAGACGCCCGGCCGGGCGAGGGAGTTGTACGCGTAGTGGTGGGCGAAGTAGTACGCGCCCGTGTCCAGCGCCGCCGCGTAGTCGCCCTGCTCCAGCAGCGGCAGCGCGCGCCCCTCGGCGAGCAGGTCGCCCGAGAAGCAGGCCGGCCCGGCCACGTCCTGCACCACCTCCGGCCCCGTCTTCGGCCGCCCCCCGGCGTCGTACGCGGCGATCCGCAGCGGCCACGCCCCCGGCACGTACACCGTCCGCGCCGCCACCTGCACGCCCGCGTGCGTCACCGCGATCCGCCGTCCGCCCGCGCTCTTGGCGTACTCCACCCGGGCCACCACCGTCCCGTACTTGGCCAGCAGCGACCGCCCGAACTCGGTCACCAGCCCGTACCGCCCGTCGAACAGCCCCGGCACCCGCTCGGCCAGCAGCCGCGCGTAGGCGGCGTACGACGGTGTCGTCTCCTCCGACGCGAGGTTCACCGGCAGCCCGCCGCCGATGTCGATCGTGTCGACCTGCCGCCGCCCGGCGACCGCGTTGATCTCCTCCGCGAGCGCGTACACCTCCGCCGCGCCCCGCGCCAGCAGCGGCAGCGGGATGCCCTGCGAGCCGGTGTGCGCGTGCAGCCGGGTCAGCCACGGCCGCTCCGCGTACGCCCGGACGACCCAGTCGCGCGCCCCCTCGTCCCTGAGCGCCACGCCGAACTTCGAGGTCCGCGTCGCCGTGGAGGTCGCCCCGATGGTGCCGCCGCCGATCTGCGGGTTGACCCGGAGCCCGAGCGGGGACCGGGTCGGCGTGGCGTGCACCAGGGCGTCGAGCCGGTCGAGCTCCTGCGCGTTGTCCGCGTTCACGGCGATTCCCAGGGCCAGCGCCTCGCGCAGCTCGGCCGGGGTCTTGGCCGGCGAGTCCAGCACCGTCCGCTCGGGCGGCACCCCGGCGGCGCGGGCCAGCGCCAGCTCGCCGGGGCTCGCCACCTCCGCGCCGATGCCCGCCTCGTGCAGCAGCCGCACCACCGGCACCAGCGGGGTCGCCTTCACCGCGAAGGCGTGCAGCACGGGTGTGCCGGGCGGCACGACCGCGTCGAACGCCGCCCGCAGCGCCGCCGCCGACTCCCGGATGCCGACGACGTCCAGCAGGCCCACCACGGCCGCGTCCGGGCCCAGCAGTCCCCGCTCGACGGCGCCCCGCACGGCCCGGTCCCGGCGGGCCGCCCGCCCCCGCGCCTCGCTCCCGACGTCCCCGACCGTCTCGATCTCCGCCACGGCTCCTCCGTCCTACTCCCGGCTACCGGTGCTTCCAGCCAAACACCCGCCGCGCGCGGACGGGGCCGTCCCGATGTATTGACTAGCTCTATTCAGACCTACAGGATGTGAATAGACGTAGGCATAGGAGGAGGCAGACGATGTCGGGACCCCGCCCCGTACGAGCACCGCGCGACACGGAACTGAGCGCCCTGGGATGGCAGCAGGAAGCCGCCCTGCGCATGCTGCAGAACAACCTCGACCCCGAGGTGGCCGAGCACCCCGACAAGCTCGTCGTCTACGGCGGCACCGGCAAGGCCGCCCGCGACTGGCGCTCCTTCGACGCCATGGTCCGCACCCTGAGGACCCTCAAGCAGGACGAGACCATGCTGGTCCAGTCCGGCCGGCCGGTCGGCGTGATGCAGACCCACGAGTGGGCCCCGCGCGTCCTCATCGCCAACTCCAACCTGGTCGGCGACTGGGCCAACTGGGAGGAGTTCCGCCGCCTGGAGGCCCTCGGCCTGACCATGTACGGCCAGATGACCGCGGGCTCCTGGATCTACATCGGCACCCAGGGCATCCTCCAGGGCACCTACGAGACCTTCGCCGCCGTCGCCGCCAAGAAGTTCGGCGGCACCCTGGCCGGCACCATCACCCTGACCGCCGGCCTCGGCGGCATGGGCGGCGCCCAGCCGCTCGCCGTCACCATGAACGACGGCGTCGCGATCTGCATCGACTGCGACCCGCGCGCCATCGAGCGCCGCATCGAGCACCGCTACCTCGACGTCAGGGCCGACTCCCTCGACCACGCGCTCCAGCTGGCCACCGAGGCGCGGGACGCCCGTCGTCCGCTGTCCATCGGCGTCCTCGGCAACGCGGCCGAACTGGTCCCGCAGCTCCTCGCGATGAACGCCCCCGTCGACATCGTCACCGACCAGACCTCCGCCCACGACCCGCTGTCGTACCTCCCGGTGGGCGTGGCCTTCGAGGACATGGCCGCCGAGGCGGCCAAGGACCCGGCCGGCTTCACCACCCGCGCCCGCGAGTCCATGGCGCGGCACGTGGAGGCCATGGTCGGCTTCATGGACGCCGGCGCCGAGGTCTTCGACTACGGCAACTCCATCCGCGGCGAGGCCCGGCTCGCCGGCTACGACCGGGCGTTCGCCTTCCCCGGCTTCGTCCCCGCCTACATCCGCCCGCTGTTCTGCGAGGGCAAGGGCCCCTTCCGCTGGGCGGCCCTGTCCGGCGACCCGGCCGACATCGCCAAGACCGACAAGGCGATCCTGGAGCTGTTCCCCGAGAACGAGTCCCTCGCCCGCTGGATCAAGATGGCCGGTGAGCGCGTCCACTTCCAGGGCCTGCCCGCCCGCATCTGCTGGCTCGGCTACGGCGAGCGCGACAAGGCCGGCGAGCGGTTCAACGACATGGTCGCGAGCGGCGAGCTGGCCGCGCCGCTGGCCATCGGCCGCGACCACCTCGACTGCGGTTCCGTCGCCTCGCCGTACCGGGAGACCGAGGCCATGCTCGACGGGTCCGACGCGATCGCCGACTGGCCGCTGCTGAACGCGATGGTCAACGTGGCCTCGGGCGCCTCCTGGGTCTCCATCCACCACGGTGGCGGCGTCGGTATGGGGCGGTCCATCCACGCCGGCCAGGTCACCGTGGCCGACGGCACCAAGCTCGGCGGCGAGAAGATCCGGCGCGTCCTCACCAACGACCCCGGGATGGGCGTCATCCGGCACGTGGACGCCGGGTACGACAGCGCGGAGTCGGTCGCGGCCGAGCGGGGGGTCCGGGTGCCCATGCGCGAGGGTGACGAGGCGTGACGGTCGGCGAGGCCGGGCACGGCGCCCCCGCCGCCCGGCGGAACGACAGCCCGCGGCCCGGGACGTCTTTCCAGGAGATGTGGCGCGAGCTGCTCCCCGTCGGCCGGCACCCCGGCTCCGGCGGCTACCGGCGCTACGCCTGGACCGGGGCGGACGCCGAGTGCCGGGCCTGGTTCCGGCAGCAGGCCGAGGACCGCGGGCTCGCCTACGAGGTCGACCGGAACGGGAACCAGTGGGCCTGGCTGGGGGACCCGGCCGCCGGTGACGCCGTCGTCACCGGGTCGCACCTGGACTCCGTGCCGGACGGCGGGGCCTTCGACGGCCCCCTCGGGGTCGTGTCCTCCTTCGCCGCCCTGGACGAACTGCGCGGCCGGGGCGTCGAGTTCGCCAAGCCGCTCGCCATCGTCAACTTCGGGGACGAGGAGGGCGCCCGGTTCGGGCTCGCCTGCGTCGGCTCCCGGCTCACCGCCGGGCAGCTCACCGTGGAGCAGGCCCAGCGGCTCACCGACGGGGACGGGGTCAGCCTGCCCCGGGCCATGGAGGCGGCCGGGTACGACCCCGACGCCATCGGGCCCGACCCCGGGCGGCTGGCCCGGATCGGCGCCTTCGTGGAACTGCACGTCGAACAGGGCCGCGCGCTGGACCTGTCCGGCGACCGGGTCGGCGTCGCCAGTGCCATCTGGCCGCACGGACGGTGGCGGTTCGACTTCCGGGGCGAGGCCAACCACGCCGGAACCACCCGGCTCGTGGACCGCCGCGACCCGATGCTGTCGTACGCCGAGACCGTGCTCGCCGCCCGCCGCGAGGCCGAACTCGCCGGTGCCGTCGCCACCTTCGGGAAGATCGCCGTCGAGCCCAACGGGGTGAACGCGATCCCGTCCCTCGTGCGCGGGTGGCTCGACTCCCGCGCCGCCGACCAGGACACCCTGGACACGGTGGTGGGCGGCATCGAGAAGGCGGCCCGGGAGTACGCCGACGCCCACGGCATCGACCTCGGCGTCGTCCGGGAGTCCTTCACCCCGGTCGTGGAGTTCGACCACGCCCTGCGGGACGAACTCGGCCGCATCCTGGGCAAGGACACCGGCC
The DNA here is from genome assembly GCF_040704085.1 of Streptomyces sp. NPDC047841. Classification (NCBI taxonomy): domain Bacteria; kingdom Bacillati; phylum Actinomycetota; class Actinomycetes; order Kitasatosporales; family Streptomycetaceae; genus Streptomyces; species Streptomyces sp. NPDC047841. The sequence goes on along the minus strand of NZ_JBEYRP010000005.1, from coordinate 56,672 downwards.
TGAAGGTGCCCGTCCTCGGCACCGGTGCGGGACACGACGCCGGGATCCTCTCCGGGAGCGTCCCGACCGCCATGCTGTTCGTGCGCAACCCCACCGGTGTCTCGCACTCCCCGGCCGAGTCCGCCGCCGAGGACGACTGCGTGGCCGGGGTGCGCGCACTCGCCGACGTACTGGAAGGGCTGGTCCGCAGGTGACCAAGGGGACCTACTGGCTGGAGCACGCCTGGCTCGGCACGTATGTCGAGCCCGGGGTCACGGTGGAGGTGACGGACGGCCGGATCGGTGCCGTCCGCACCGGGACGCCCACTCCGCCGCCCGGCGCCGAGGTGCTGCGCGGGCTCACCCTGCCCGGGCTCGCCAACGCCCACAGCCACGCCTTCCACCGGGCGCTGCGCGGCACCGTCCAGGTCGGCTCCGGGACCTTCTGGACCTGGCGCGAGGTGATGTACTCCGTCGCCGACCGGCTGACCCCGGAGACCTACCACGCCCTGGCCCGCGCCGTGTACGCCGAGATGGCCCTCGCCGGCATCACCTGTGTCGGCGAGTTCCACTACGTGCACCACGCCCCCGGCGGCACCGCCTACGCCGACCCCAACGCCATGGGGGAGGCGCTGATCGCCGCCGCCGCCGAGGCCGGCGTCCGCATCACCCTCCTCGACACCTGCTACCTCTCCTCCGGCTTCGGCGAGCCGCCCACCGCCCACCAGCTGCGCTTCTCCGACGGCAGCGCGGAGGCCTGGGCCGAACGCTGTTCAGTTCTCAAGGAACGGGACCACGCGCGGATCGGGGCGGCGATCCACTCCGTACGGGCGGTGCCCGCCGGACAGTTGGCGACCGTGGCCCGCTGGGCCGGGGAGCGACGGGCCCCGCTGCACGTGCACCTTTCGGAGCAGACCGCCGAGAACGACGCCTGCCTCGCCGCCCACGGCCGCACGCCCACCCGGCTGCTCGCCGACCACGGCGTCCTCGGGCCGCGCACCACCGGGGTGCACAACACCCACCTCACCGACGAGGACATCGCCCTGCTCGGCGACTCGGGCACCGGCACCTGCATGTGCCCGACGACCGAACGGGACCTGGCCGACGGCATCGGCCCGGCCGTCGCCCTCCAGCGGGCCGGCTCCCCGCTCTCCCTCGGCTCCGACAGCCACGCCGTCATCGACCTGCTCGAAGAGGCACGCGCCATGGAGCTGAACGAGCGGCTGCGCAGCCGCACCCGGGGCCACTGGACGGCCGCCGCCCTGCTGCGGGCCGCCACCGCCGACGGCCACGCCGCCCTCGGCTGGGACGACGCCGGCACCATCGAGCCGGGTGCGCTCGCCGACCTGACGACGATCGCGCTGGACTCGGTCAGGACGGCCGGGACACTGCCCAGACTGGGCGCCGAGACGGCCGTATTCGCGGCGGGCGCGGCGGACGTACGGCATACGGTCGTGGGCGGCCGGCACGTCGTACGCGACGGCGTGCACACGCTCGTACCCCATGTGCCGCAGGCGCTGGCCGCCGCCGTCGAAGCCCTGCGCGGCTGAGCAACGCCGACCCCCACGAGGACGACACCATGAGCAGCACCGTCATCACCAACATCGCCACGCTGGTCACCAACGACCCCTCCCTCGGACGGGGGTCCCCCCTCGGTCTGGTCCAGGACGCGGCCGTCGTCATCGACGGCGACCGCATCGCGTGGACCGGTGAGTCAAGCAAAGCACCCGCCACTGACAACCGGGTCGACGCGGGCGGCCGGGCGGTGCTGCCGGGCTTCGTGGACTCCCACTCCCACCTGGTCTTCGCGGGCGACCGGACCGAGGAGTTCAACGCCCGCATGTCCGGCCGCTCCTACACGGCCGGCGGCATCCGCACCACGGTCGCGGCCACCCGGGCCGCGAGCGACGCGGAACTGGAGGCGAACCTCACCCGTTACCTCGGAGAGGCCCTCCGTCAGGGCACCACCACCTTCGAGACCAAGTCGGGCTACGGCCTCACCGTCGAGGACGAGTCCCGCGCCCTGCGCCTCGCGGCGCGGCACACCGACGAGGTGACGTACCTCGGCGCGCACATCGTCTCCCCGGACTACGCCGACGACCCGGCGGCCTACGTCGCCCTGGTCACCGGCGAGATGCTGGACGCGTGCGCGCCGCACGCCCGCTGGATCGACGTCTTCTGCGAGAAGGGCGCCTTCGACGGCGACCAGGCCCGCGCGATCCTCACGGCCGGCAAGGCCAGGGGCCTGCACCCGCGCATCCACGCCAACCAGCTCTCCCACGGCCCCGGCGTCCAGCTCGCCGTGGAACTGGACGCGGCCAGCGCCGACCACTGCACCCACCTCACGGACGCGGACGTGGACGCCCTGGCCAGCGGCTCGACGGTCGCCACCCTGCTCCCCGGCGCCGAGTTCTCCACCCGGGCCGAGTGGCCGGACGCCCGCCGTCTGCTGGACGCGGGCGTGACGGTCGCCCTCTCCACCGACTGCAACCCCGGCTCCTCCTTCACCTCCTCCCTCCCCTTCTGCATCGCCCTGGCCGTCCGCGACATGCGGATGACTCCCGACGAGGCGGTCTGGTCGGCCACGGCGGGCGGAGCGGCGGCCCTGCGCCGCACGGACATCGGCCGGCTCACCCCCGGCGCCTACGCCGACCTGACCCTCCTGGACGCCCCCAGCCACGTGCACCTGGCCTACCGCCCGGGCGTACCCCTGGTCAGCGGCGTGTGGCGACGCGGGGTGCGGGTGGTCTGAGCGCGGGGCACGCTCACCGCGCCCCCGCCCGCCACCGCTGCTCACGGCCGCCCGACAGGGTGCGCAGGGTCACGGCGTCGCCGTCGTGCGGGGTCACCGCCGTCCCGGTGGCGATGGCGGGGCGGACCGTGCCGTCGGGGGCGACGGTGAAGCGGAGGTTCTCGCCGTTGCGGCCGTGGACCGAGTCGCACTCCCAGATGCCCACGCCCCGGTCGACCGAGCCCCGGCTGTCCAGGCAGAAGTCGTCGTCGGCCGCCGAGCGGAGCACGCCCAGGGAGGCGTCGACGCTCCAGCGCTGGGTCGCGGAGGAGTCGCAGGGGGCCGTGACGACGTCGGTGCCCTTCGCCAGGTCGCCGTCGCGGATGTCCAGGCAGCGGCCCGTGGCGAGGTTGACCACCTGGGCGTAGACGGTGCCCGGCGGGGCGGGCGGGGGCGTCGGGCTCGGGGTCTCGCGGCGGGGCGGGGCGGACGCCGGGCGGTGCGACGCCGGGGAGGGGGACGCGGGCGCGGACGTGGGGGACGGGGGAGGGGAAGGGGGCAGCGAGACCGTTGCCGTCACCGTCACCGGGGAGGGTGCGGGGGTGGCCGCCGCCGGGCGGCGGTCGGCGGAGTGCGCGGGGCCGAACAGGAAGACCAGCAGCGGGGTCAACGCCACCCCCAGGGCCGCCGAGCCCAGCAGGACGCGGCCCCGGGGCGGCCGGCCCGGCGTGCCCGCGGCCGTGGGCGCGGCGGCGGGTGCGGCGGCGGGTGCGGCGGCGGGTGCGGGGCGCTCGTCCCCGCGCGGGTACGCCGTTCCGCGCCACGGCAGCAGGCCCTCGGCCAGGGTCTGCCGGGGCGCGTCCCGCAGCGCCCGCAGCTCCTCGAACGCGGCCGCGCAGTGAGGGCAGCGCGCCATGTGGGTGTCCAGGTCGGCGCTGCGGCGCGGGGCGTCCGGCCGTACCGCCTCCTCGATCAGCCGCCGGAAGTCCGCGCAGCGCGGGTCGTCGGAGGCGGCCAGCCGGTGCCGCAGACAGGCCTGGGCGAGGGCGGTGAGGGCCCGCGGGGTGTCGTGGGAGACGTCCGTGCGGCCGAGGCCGAGGAAGGCGGCAGTGCGCTCCTCGGGTTCCGCTTCCAGGACGCCGTACCAGAGCAGTCCCTGGGCGCGGGACGGCAGTGACCGGAAGGCCGGGAGCAGGGGCGGGGTCGGGCCCTCGGGGTGGCCTGCCGTGGTCAGCACCAGCAGCAGGCCGGGGTCGACGCCGGCGGAGCGTTCGTCTCGTGCCCAGCCGGCCGCCAGCCGCACGGTGAGCAGCAGCAGCCGGTGGCGCAGGGGGACGGGCGGTTCGACACCCCGGGCCGTCTCGCGGGCCGCCGTGGTGAACGCGTCCGCCGTCAGCCGGCGGGCCGCGGACTCGCTCGCCGCGCACAGCCGGGCGTAGGCGAGGACCGCCGGGTGGTGCCGGCGGCGCAGCTCCCGCAACGCCGGGTAGGCCGTGGGCGTGGGGGAGCGCAGCAGTTCGGTCAGCCGTGCGTCCGGCGCGTCGCCGTGGTCCCCCGCCGTGGCGTGGTCCCCCTCAGCCATGCAACACCCCTCCGTCCCGAGAAGGCCGCTGACATACCAGCCAGTTTGGGGACCCATGGTGATGGACGGTGGCGGTCGCGGGAAGAGGTTTCCGTGAGGAACCGCATAACGGTTGGACCGCCGGGCACCCGGCACGGCGGCGAGGTGGGTGACGGGGACGGCGGAGCGGCCCGGCGTCCGGGCCGGGCCGCTCACCGCAGTGCGGGGAAGTCGCGCGCGGAGGGTCACTCCTCCAGCGTCAGCCCCTTGCGCAGCCGTACCAGCGTGCGCGACAGCAGCCGGGAGACGTGCATCTGGGAGATGCCGAGTTCCTCGCCGATCTCCGACTGGGTCATGTTCGCCACGAACCGCAGGGAGAGGATCTTGCGGTCCCGGGGCGCGAGCTCGGCGATCAGCGGCTTGAGCGACTCGATGTACTCGATGCCTTCGAGACCGTGGTCCTCGTACCCGATGCGGTCCGCGAGCGCGCCCTCGGACTCGTCCTCCTCCGGCTGGGCGTCCAGCGAGGAGGCGGTGTAGGCGTTCGAGGCGGCCATGCCCTCGACGACCTCGTCCTTGGAGATGCCGAGCCGCTCGGCCAGTTCCGCGACGGTGGGGGCGCGGTCCAGCTGCTGCGCCAGCTCGTCGCCTGCCTTGGCCAGGTCCAGCCGCAGCTCCTGGAGCCGGCGCGGGACGCGCACGGACCACGAGGTGTCACGGAAGAACCGCTTGATCTCGCCGATGATGGTCGGCATCGCGAAGGTGGGGAACTCGACGCCGCGGGAGAGTTCGAAACGGTCGATCGCCTTGATCAGGCCGATGGTGCCGACCTGGATGATGTCCTCCATCGGCTCGCTGCGGGAGCGGAAGCGGGAGGCGGCGAACTTGACGAGCGCGAGGTTGAGCTCGACGAGGGTGTGGCGGACGTACGCGTGCTCGTGCGTCCCCTCCTCCAGCGACTCCAGGCGCTCGAAGAGGGTCTTGGACAGGGCCCGCGCGTCGACCGGGGCGATCTCGTCGTACGGGGGGATCTCCGGGAGTCCCTCGAAGAGGTCGAGGGGGCCGATGGGATGATCCAGTTGTTCCGGTGGGGGTGTCGACGTCGCAGTCGGGGTAGGCGATGCGTCGAGCCGGGGTGACATGGGTGTCCTCCATCGTTCTCGGCATATGGCTGCCGAAGCCAGTACGTGCACTGCGGTGTGCGGCGCCTCCGAAGCCGGCGTGTAGGTGCGTGTGTCCTTACTAGCCCTACCCGCTGCAGCGAGAGAGTCGCAAGTGCGTTCTGTAGCGATATGTCCGTTTCTGTGCGGAAGTTCGGGTGTCGGAGTGCGCATGGAAGGCGTAATGTTCGAGGGCATCAGCAGCCACGACCTCGGGAGAGAGAGACGGCATGGACCACGGGACGGTCGGCAGCGCACAGTCGGGCCGGCTTCTGGTGGAGGTGCGGGAAGAGGGCTCCAGCGCCGTTGTGACACCGGCCGGTGAGCTCGACCACCACACCGCCGATCTTTTGCGTGAGCCCCTCGACGACCTCTTGGACAAGGGCTTCACGCGGCTTGTCGTGGACTGCTCACGCCTGGAGTTCTGTGACTCCACAGGGCTGAACGTCCTGCTCGGCGCCCGCCTGAAGGCGGAGGCCGCCGGGGGCGGGGTCCATCTGGCAGGGATGCTGCCGGTGGTCGCCCGCGTGTTCGAGATCACCGGGGCCGAGGCGGTCTTCACCGTCCACGACTCCCTGGAGGCGGCCCTGGCCGACGGTGCCGACTGACCCGGCTCCCGGTCCGGTCCGTCGCGGCTTCCCGTGGGAGTTACACACTTCCTGCCCGAAACGGGGGGTGTTCCGCCGGATCGGTCGGGCAGGAGTGGGCAGAAGGAAGCGGGAGGCGTTCCGCCGGCCACCGGCGCCGGTGGCCGGTCGTCGGTCACCGGATCACCGGAGGCGGGCGGGCGCCCGGGACGGGGCGTGCGTCCGGCGGACGGGCGGGTATGGATTCCCGGCCGGGCGGCGTTCGGACGACCACCGGGCGGCGTGCGGACGGCGTTCGTACGGCGTGCGGACCACCTCCCGACGAGACGGCACCCGGGGTGCCGACGGAGGCCAGGCCTTCGACAGGACTGACCGGCTGGAGACCGCCGGCCGGACCAATGACCGGACTATTGAATCGTGAACTGGTGAATCGGTGAGGTGAAGCGCTGATGAGCACCACCCGGCCTTACTCGCCGGGCGACCGCGGCCCGGAGCCCAGCGGCGCTTCCGGGGCGTCCGAGGGGGCTGCGTCGACCGTCGGCGCGGCCACGGGGGCAGCCGCGCCGTCCGGGCCGCCGGGCCCGGCCGACGGCACTCCGCAGACCCGGGGCAGGCAGGTCCGCAGGCTGCGCCTGGAAGGCGAGAGCGGGGTCGTCCCGCTCGCCCGCGACTTCACCCGCCAGGCGCTGTACGCGTGGGGCTGGCTGCCCGCCGCCACCGCCGACCAGCGGGCCGCCGCGGAGGACGTACTGCTCGTGGTCTCCGAACTGGTGACCAACGCCTGCCTGCACGCCGAGGGCCCCGACGAACTGCTCCTCACCTGCGACAACAAGGTGATCCGGCTGGAGGTCTCCGACCGGGGCGCCGGCCAGCCGGCCCCGCGCACCCCGCACCGCGCCGGCCGGCCCGGCGGGCACGGCATGTTCATCGTGCAGCGGCTGTGCCTGGACTGGGGCGTGGTCCGCACTCCCGGCACGCCGGGCAAGACGGTCTGGGCGGAGCTGGGCGCTCCCGCCTGAGCGCCGGCGGAGGCCACCCGGGCCCCCGCCTCCCCCCGGCACCGCCGGGCGCACGCCGGATCACCGCGACTCCGGCGTGTGCCGTACCCGGGACGAACCGCCGCGCTCGCGTCCGCCGCGGCCCCGGCCGGCTCGGCAGTGCCGCCGGCCGCGCCGGCGGCTGCGAGATCACCAGGTCCTGGCGGAAGGGCGTCTCCTCCAGCCCGGCCGAACCGGGCAAGGGGCCGACGAACGCGAGCCCCGTCGGGTCCGGCGGCCCCCTACGGATTCCCGACCTCACCGGCACCCACGAACCCGGCGCCGGCGGCGCCTCGACGCTGTCCCCGCGCGTCCCTCGCGGTCAAGGCGCTCGGTACGACCACGGCCCGCACCCCGGTGAGGACGGCCGTCCCCCTCACCCTGGACGCGACGGGCAGCCGGGCGGCGCGGCGGGCGGCACGTCGGCATCGGGCGGTTCCCCGGGTGCCCCACGACCGGCGGCGGCGCCGGCGGCCACGGTGTACGCCCCGAAGGCCCCGGGCCCGGTCGCGGGCACGGCGATCCGGCGTTCAGCGCCCACACGAAGAGGGCCGCCGCACCCACCCGGGTGCGGCGGCCCTCCCGGCCAGGTCACCGTGACTAGTGCACGTTGCCCATCATCCTCTTCACCTTGCCGCGGTACATCCACACCGCGACGCCCGCGAGAACGGCGAGCACGGCCTCCAGGGCGACGAAGCCCATCTTGTCGAGGTTGACGCCGCCGACGGCCGGGTTCGACAGCAGGGCGGTGACGGAGTCGCCCGCGGTCACCGCGAGGAACCAGACGCCCATCATCTGCGAGGCGTACTTCTTCGGCGCCATCTTCGTCGTCACCGACAGACCCACCGGCGACAGCGTCAGCTCACCGACGGTCTGCGCGAAGTAGATCGCGACCAGCCACAGTGCCGCCGCCTTGTGGCCGCCCTCGGCGATCGACAGCGGGGCGAGGAAGACGAAGAAGGACGCGCCGACCAGCACCAGACCGGAGGAGAACTTCACGATCGTGCTCGGCTCCTTGCCGCGCTGGTTCAGCCACAGCCACAGCCAGGCGAAGACCGGCGCGAGGGCCATGATCATGACCGGGTTGACCGACTGGTACCAGGAGACCGGGAACTCCCAGCCGAAGATGGTGTTGTCGGCGCTCTTCTCGGCGAACAGCGAGAGGGTGGAGCCGCCCTGGTCGTAGATCATCCAGAAGACGGCGGCGGCCACGAAGAACCAGATGTACGCGGACACCTTGGAGCGCTCGGCCGGCTCCAGGTCCTTGTCGCGCAGGATCCGGGAGATGACCAGGATCGGCACGATCAGGCCGACGAGGGTGAGCGGGATCAGCGCCCAGTTGAGGGTGAAGTGGCCGGTGCCGCCGACGACGCCGTAGAAGACCGCGGCGATCGCCAGCCAGATCAGGCCCTTGCGCAGGGTGGACGCCTTCTCGGCGGGCGTCAGCGGGGTCGGGACCTCGCTGCTCTTGGGGTTCAGGTGGCGGCCGCCGAGCAGGTACTGGGCGAGACCCAGCGCCATGCCGAGCGCGGCCAGCGCGAAGCCCAGGTGCCAGTTGACGTTCTCACCGACGGTGCCGATGACCAGCGGGGCGACGAAGGCACCGAGGTTGATGCCGATGTAGAAGAGCGTGAAGCCACCGTCCCGGCGCGGGTCCTCCGGGCCGTTGTAGAGGTGGCCGACCATCGTGGAGATGTTGGCCTTCAGCAGACCGGAGCCGATGGCGACGAGGACCAGGCCGACGAAGAAGCTCGCCGCGGCGGGCAGCGCCAGGCACAGGTGACCGAGCATGATGACCAGGCCCGCGACGGCGACCGTCTTGCGGGGGCCGAGGACGCGGTCGGCGAACCAGCCGCCGGGCAGGGCGAGCAGGTACACGAGCGACAGGTACACGGCGTAGATCGCCGTCGCCGTGCCCGCGCTCAGGTGCAGGCCGCCCGGGGCCACCAGGTACAGCGGGAGAAGGGCCCTCATGCCGTAGTAGGAGAAGCGCTCCCACATCTCGGTCATGAAGAGAGTGGCCAGGCCGCGGGGGTGGCCGAAGAAGGTCTTCTCGGAACCGGGGGTGCCCGGTCGGGCCGAGTCCTTCGTCAGGCTGGACGCCATGGTCGTTCCTTGCTGGTCGGGACGCGCGGTGGAGCCGTGCGCGCCCGGTGGGGGTGTCGGCCGGCACCGGCGGGGTCGGCCGACACCCCCACGCCCAGGGGGAGTCCGCCCCGGATCGCGGAGCGGCGGACGGCGACCACCGGGATCCACGCCCCCGACGCGTCGCTGCGTCCGGAGCCCGGCCAGAGGTCATTCCTTTCAAGGCTGGTCTCGGCCAGCCCGCACACAAAGAAGACCCTCAGCGTCACATGCCGCGCCAAAGGTCCCCGGGTGTACTACAGGCGTTCAGGTCACCATACGGCAGGACACCGCCGGATATGGAAGGACTTGAGACACGGATCACAGGTGTCGCGGGAACCACGGAACCTGATTCGAAGGTCTCTCCTACGATCGCATCCCCAGGTCAATGGTTCGTACCAGCAGCATACGAAGGTAAGAGGCCCGGGTGCCGATCACACCCCGGCACCGCACGCGGGCGGTCTACCATCACCTCATGACCCGTGTACTGCTCGCCGAGGACGACGCGTCCATCTCGGAGCCGCTGGCCCGCGCCCTGCGCCGGGAAGGTTACGAGGTCGAGGTGCGCGAGGACGGACCCGCCGCGCTCGACGCCGGAATGCAGGGCGGCGTGGACCTGGTCGTGCTGGACCTGGGCCTGCCCGGCATGGACGGCCTGGAGGTCGCCCGCCGGTTGCGCGCCGACGGTCACACCGTGCCGATCCTCATCCTGACCGCGCGGGCCGACGAGGTGGACACCGTCGTCGGTCTGGACGCGGGCGCCGACGACTACGTCACCAAGCCGTTCCGGCTCGCCGAACTGCTCGCCCGGGTGCGGGCCCTGCTGCGGCGCGGCGCTGCCGAACCGCAGCAGCCGCCGGCCACGCACGGGGTGCGGATCGACGTCGAGTCGCACCGGGCCTGGATGGGCGACGAGGAACTCCAGCTGACCGCCAAGGAGTTCGACCTGCTGCGGGTGCTGGTGCGGGACGCGGGCCGGGTGGTGACCCGGGACCAGCTGATGCGGGAGGTCTGGGACACCACGTGGTGGTCGTCAACCAAGACCCTGGACATGCACATCTCCTGGCTGCGCAAGAAGCTGGGCGACGACGCGGCGAACCCCCGGTACATCGCGACGGTGCGTGGCGTGGGCTTCCGGTTCGAGAAGAGCTGAGCTCCCCCGGAGGGGGTACCCCCAGCCGCTGGGGCCCGGCCGGCACGACGGGCCGCGCCGGAGAGGGCTCGGCGGACGTCCGGCCGCGGTCCGCCGTGGCCGGTCGCGCAGTCCCCCGCGCCCCTTCGGGGCGTTGCCCCGAAGGTACTGACAAAGCCCCCCGGAGATTCCCGTGCGCCGACGTCTCATCCAGTCCACCCTCGCCGTCGTCCTCGTGGTGATCGCGGTCTTCGGCGTGTCCCTGGTGATCGTCGAGACACGGACGATCAGCAACAGCGCCCAGGAACGGGTGGAGTCGGAGGCGGTGCGGCTGGCCAGCATCGTGGACAGCCGCATCCTCGCCGCCGAGAACGTCAACGCGGACGTGCTGCGCAACCCCGTCAGCAAGGACCAGTACGCGGTCATCCGGATGCCCGGCAAGCCGCCCATCGAGATCGGCGACAGGCCCGAGGGCGACACCATCCACTCCACGCAGCTCGGCGAGGAGGGCGAGACGGTCACCGTGCAGGAGCCGCGCTCCGCGGTGACCCGCGAGGTCGGCCGGACCCTGCTGATCATCGGGCTGGTCGCGCTGCTCGCCGTGGTCGCGGCGGTACTGCTGGCCGTACGGCAGGCCAACCGGCTCGCCTCCCCGCTGACCGACCTCGCCGAGACCGCCGAACGCCTCGGCTCCGGCGACCCGCGCCCCCGGCACAAGCGGTACGGCGTCCCCGAGCTGGACCGGGTCGCCGATGTGCTGGACGCCTCCGCCGAGCGGATCGGGCGCATGCTGACGGCCGAGCGGCGCCTCGCGGCCGACGCCTCGCACCAGCTCCGTACACCGCTGACCGCGCTGTCCATGCGGCTGGAGGAGATCACCCTCACCGACGACCCGGACACGGTGAAGGAGGAGGCGACCATCGCGCTGACGCAGGTCGAGCGGCTGACGGACGTCGTGCAGCGGCTGCTGACGAACTCACGGGACCCGCGGACCGGCTCCGCCGTCACCTTCGACCTGGACGAGGTCATCCAGCAGCAGCTCGCCGAGTGGCGGCCCGCCTACCGCAGCGCCGGCCGGGCCATCGTCACCTCCGGCAAGCGGCACCTCCAGGCGGTCGGCACCCCGGGCGCGGTCGCCCAGGTGCTGGCCGCGCTGATCGAGAACTCGCTGATGCACGGCGGCGGCACCGTCGCCCTGCGCACCCGGGTCACCGGCAACCAGGCCGTGATCGAGGTCACCGACGAGGGGCCGGGGGTGCCGGCCGACCTCGGCGCGCGGATCTTCGAGCGCACGATCAGCGGGCGGAACTCCACGGGGATCGGCCTGGCCGTCGCCCGTGACCTCGCGGAGGCCGACGGCGGACGGCTCGAGCTGCTCCAGGCGCTGCCCCCGGTCTTCGGCCTGTTCCTCTCGCGCACGCCCCCGGCGCGCACCCCGGACGACGACCAGCCGACGGTCCGCTAGCCGCCCGGCCCGCGCGGCTACGGCACGCGCTGCCTGGGCGCCCGCTTCGCCGGTTCCCGCCCCGCAACCGGTTCCGCGCTCGCCACGGTCTCCCGGGCGGGCAGCGCCCGGAACACCCAGGTGCGGTACGACCAGAACCGGAACAGGGTCGCGACGCCGATGCCGACGAACTTGAAGACGTTGCTCTGCAGCGGGCTGTCCCAGCCGAAGCCGTAGGTCGCCAGGTACAGCACGCCGTTCTCGATCACCAGGCCGATCGCGCTGAACAGCAGGAACAGCGTCAGTTCCTTGGTGCGCCCGCCCTTGTCGCGGTCCCGGTACGTCCAGTAGCGGAAGCCGACGTAGTTGAAGACGATGGCCACGACGGTCGCGACGATGCTGGCCCGCACCACCGGCAGGTCCGAGACGTGCCGGACCAGGTTGAACACGCCGAGATTGACGAGGACGCCGGCGCCGCCCACGGCACCGAACTTGGCCACCTCGCGTACGAGCCGTTGCAGCCCCGAGGAACGAGGTTCCATGGCTGTGCAGCTCCCGTCGGTAGGTTTCCTCAACCCCGCCATGCTAGCCGGGCGGGGTCGCCGGTGCCCGTGGACCGGGCCACGCTGTGGAAACAGGTCGGGAAGAGGTGGGGAAGCGCCGGGTAAGAGCCCGTGAGAGGGACGCGATCCGGCATCCGCCGCGTGGCCGATACGCTAGGGGTGTGACGTTCCCGGTAGTCGGCATGGTCGGCGGGGGGCAGCTCGCGCGTATGACGCACGAGGCGGGCATCCCGTTGGGCATCAGGTTCAAGCTTCTCAGTGACACTCCTCAGGATTCCGCGGCGCAGGTCGTGAACGATGTCGTCGTCGGCGACTATCGCGACCTCGACACGCTCCGCGAGTTCGCGCGCGGCTGCGACGTGATCACCTTCGATCACGAGCACGTGCCCACCGAGCATCTGCGTGCCCTGGAGGCGGACGGCATCCCCGTGCGCCCGGGGCCGGACGCGCTGGTGCACGCCCAGGACAAGGGGGTGATGCGTGCGAAGCTCGACGCGATCGGCATCCCCTGCCCGCGGCACCGGATCGTGAGCGACCCGGAGGACGTGGTCCGGTTCGCCGAGGAGGGCGACGGCTTCCCGGTCGTCCTCAAGACGGTCCGCGGCGGCTACGACGGCAAGGGCGTGTGGGTCGTGGACAACGCCGAGGAGGCGGCCGAGCCGTTCCGCGCCGGCGTGCCCGTCCTCGCCGAGGAGAAGGTCGACTACGTCCGCGAGCTGGCCGCCAACGTCGTACGCTCCCCGCACGGCCAGGCCGTCGCCTACCCGGTGGTGGAGTCGCAGCAGGTCAACGGCGTCTGCGACACGGTCATAGCCCCCGCGCCCGACCTGGACGAGGACCTGGCGCTGCACGCCGAGCGGCTGGCGCTGACCATCGCCAAGGAACTCGGCGTCGTCGGGCACCTCGCCGTCGAGCTGTTCCAGACCCGCGACGGCCGCATCCTCGTCAACGAACTGGCCATGCGCCCGCACAACTCCGGCCACTGGAGCATGGACGGCGCGATCACCTCGCAGTTCGCCAACCACGTCCGCGCGGTCCTGGACCTGCCGCTGGGCGACCCGCGCCCGCGCGCCAAGTGGACCGTGATGGTCAACGTCCTGGGTGGCGACTTCCCGGACATGTACTCCGCGTACTTGCACTGCATGGCCCGCGACCCCAAGCTCAAGATCCACATGTACGGCAAGGACGTGAAGCCGGGCCGCAAGGTCGGACACGTCAACACCTACGGCGACGACCTGGACGACGTGCTGGAGCGCGCCCGTCACGCAGCCGGCTACCTGAGAGGCACCATCACCGAATGAGCCCCGTTGTTGGCATCGTCATGGGGTCGGACTCCGACTGGCCCGTCATGGAAGCCGCCGCCAAGGCCCTGGACGAGTTCGAGATCCCCTACGAGGTCGACGTCGTCTCCGCGCACCGCATGCCCCGCGAGATGGTCACGTACGGCGAGCAGGCCGCCGACCGCGGCCTGAAGGTGATCATCGCGGGTGCGGGCGGCGCCGCCCACCTGCCCGGCATGCTCGCCTCCGTGACCCCGCTGCCGGTCGTCGGCGTGCCCGTGCCGCTGAAGTACCTGGACGGCATGGACTCCCTGCTCTCCATCGTGCAGATGCCGGCCGGTGTCCCGGTCGCCACGGTCTCCGTCGCCGGTGCCCGCAACGCCGGCCTCCTGGCCGCCCGCATCCTCGCCACGCACGACGAGGAGCTGCTGCACCGCATGCGCGACTTCCAGCAGGACCTCAACGACCAGGCCACCGAGAAGGGCAAGCGGCTGCGCTCCAAGGTCGAGGGCGCGGGCAGCGGCTTCGGCTTCGGGAAGTGACCGCCGTGGCCGCCTTGGACGAAGCACGCGCGCTGCTGCGCGAGTTCCCCGTGGTCGACGGGCACAACGACCTGCCCTGGGCGCTGCGCGAGCAGGCCGGATACGACCTGGACGCCCTGGACATCGCCGGTGACCGGCGCGAGCGGCTGCACACCGACCTGCCGCGGCTGCGCGCGGGCGGGGTCGGCGCCCAGTACTGGTCGGTGTACGTGCCGTGCGAGCAGCCGGACCCGGTCGCGGCGACGCTGGAGCAGATCGACTGCGTCCGGCGGCTGCTGGCCCGCTACCCGGCCGAGCTGGCGCCCGCGCTGACCGCCGCCGACATGGAGGAGGCGCGCGGGCAGGGCCGTATCGCCTCGCTCATGGGCGCCGAGGGCGGCCACTCCATCGCCAACTCGATGGGCACCCTGCGCGGCCTGTACGCGCTCGGCGTGCGCTACATGACGCTCACCCACAACGACAACGTGGACTGGGCCGACTCCGCGACCGACGAGCCGCGGGCGGGCGGGCTGTCCGCCTTCGGCCGCGAGGTCGTGGCGGAGATGAACCGCCTCGGCATGCTCGTCGACCTGTCCCACGTGGCGGCGACGACGATGCGGGACGCGCTGGACGCCACGTCCGCCCCGGTGATCTTCTCCCACTCCTCCTCGCGCGCGGTGTGCGACCACCCCCGCAACATCCCCGACGACGTCCTGGAACGCCTGCCCGCCAACGGCGGCGTGGCGATGGTGACGTTCGTGCCCAAGTTCGTGCTCCAGGCCGCCGTCGACTGGACGGCCGCCGCCGGCGAGAACCTGCGCGCCCACGGTCTGCACTCCCTCGACACCAGCCCCGAGGCCATGAAGATCCACCGGGCCTTCGAGGAGCGCAACCCGCGCCCGGTCGCCACGGTGTCCACGGTCGCCGACCACCTGGACCACATGCGCGAGGTCGCCGGCATCGACCACCTGGGCATCGGCGGCGACTACGACGGCACCGCCTTCACGCCGGACGGCCTGAACGACGTCTCCGGCTACCCGAACCTGCTCGCGGAACTGCTGGACCGCGGCTGGTCCAAGGCCGACCTGGCCAAGCTGACCTGGCAGAACGCGGTACGCGTGCTCGGCGCGGCGGAGGACGTCGCCCGGGACCTCCAGGTCACCCGCGCGCCGTCCCTCGCCACGATCGAGTCGCTGGACGGCACGCGCGACGGGAGCTGACCGGGGTACGCCCGGCCCGGCGGAGATCCGCATCACCGGGCCGGGCGTTCCCCGGACGTCACGACCGTTCGTCGATCCGGCACAGGCAGAACGGATGCCCGGCCGGGTCGGCGTACACCTGGTAGTCCTTCGTCTCGCGGTCCTCCAGGTCCAGCGGGCGGGCGCCGAGCGCCAGCACCCGCTCGTGCGCCGTGTCGAGGTCCGCCCAGGTCGGGCCCGCGTCGAAGTCGAGGTGGAGCTGCTGGCCGTTGCGGTCCGCGCGCGGCCACTCCGGCGGGGTGTGCCCCTCGGCCCGCTGGAAGGCGATCCGCGGCCCGTCCGGCACCTGGAGCACGACCCAGTCGTCGTCCTCGGGGCGTGGGGTCCCCCCGGCGACCGCCGCGTAAAAGGCGGCCAGCGCGTGCGGATCGGGGCAGTCGAGAACGACGTTGCGGAAACGGGCCACGGACGCCATGGAATCCTCCTCCGGGACGGGTCAGCAGGCGCAGAGACAGAACGGGTGCCCTGCCGGGTCGGCGTAGACACGGAAGGTCCGCTCGCGGTCCTGCGTGTCCAGCGGCCTGGCGCCCAGCTCCAGCACGCCCTTCTCGGCCGCGTCCAGGTCCTCCACCGCCAGGTCCAGGTGGAACTGCTGCGACCGGTCCGCCGCGGGCCACTCCGGCGGCACGAACCCCGGCGCCCGCTGGAAGGCCAGTGCCGTCCCGCCGGGCACCTTCAGGTCCACCCACGCGCTGTCCTCGGGGTCCTCCTCCGCCGTGCCGCCCAGCACACCGGCGTAGAAACCGGCCAGCGCGTGCGGGTCGGGACAGTCCAGGACGACGATGTCGAGCTTGGCGAGAGCCATGACTACCTCCTCGTGGAGTTACCTGTAAGGACGGGTAACCAGTAACGGTTACTGCATGCTCCCCCATAGGGGGTAACGTCACAAGCATGAGCGAGAGATCGGCGGCCCCCGGCGGCCTGGCCCTGGTCGAGTCCCTGGTGAACACCCTGGACATCGAGGCGGGCACGGACGGGCTGGACACGCCGGAGGGCCGCGCCCGCCTCGGCATCACGCAGGACGGACTGGACGGGGCCCGGGAGCTGCGCGAGTCGCTGCGGGCCGCGCTGCTCGCGCACGCCGGGCACCCGCCGCACCGCCCGGTGACCCCGCTGGGCACCCTGCTGGCCGGGGCCCCGCTGTACGTCGCCGTCGACGACCACGACGGCTCGGCCCGCCTCGCCCCGGCCGACGCCGAGCCGCTGCTGTCCCGGGTCGCCGCCGCCGTCGCCGAGGCGCTCGTCGCGGGCACCTGGACCCGGCTCAAGGCGTGCGAGGCCGACACCTGCCACTGGGCGTTCTACGACCGCAGCCCCGCCGGACGCGGGCGCTGGTGCTCGATGCGGGTGTGCGGGGCGCGCGCGAAGATGCGCCGGTACCGGGCGAAGGGCGCGTGAGCGGCGACGGTTTGGTGCACAATGCGGACAGACGCCGGTTCGGCCGACTGAGCCTCGGCCGAACCGGCGTCGCCACCCGGGTCCCGGCGCGGGCCCTGGGCCCGGAGGGCGCCTACGCCTTGGGGCGGCCCATCGCGCGGTACGTCCAGCCGGCCCGGCGCCACAGCTCGGGGTCGAGGGTGTTGCGCCCGTCGAGGATCACCCGGGCCGCCGCCGCCTCGCCGAGCGCCACCGGGTCCAGCTCGCGGAACTCTTGCCATTCGGTCAGGTGCAGGACGACGTCGGCGCCCCGGGCGGCCTCCAGCGCGGAACCGGCGTAGCCCAGGGTCGGGAAGACCTTGCGGGCGTTCGCCATGCCCTTCGGGTCGTACACGGTCACCTGGCCGCCCTGGAGGTGGATCTGGCCGGCCACGTTCAGCGCGGGCGAGTCGCGGACGTCGTCCGAGTCCGGCTTGAAGGTGGCGCCGAGCACCGCGACCCGCTTGCCGAGGAAGGAGCCGCCGCCCAGCGCCTCCCGGGTCATCTCCACCATCTGGCCGCGCCGGCGCATGTTGATGGAGTCGATCTCGCGCAGGAACGTCAGCGCCTGGTCGGCGCCCAGCTCACCCGCCCGTGCCATGAACGCCCGGATGTCCTTGGGCAGGCAGCCGCCGCCGAAGCCGATGCCGGCGCGCAGGAACTTGCGGCCGATCCGGTCGTCGTGGCCGATGGCCTCCGCGAGCTTCGCCACGTCACCGCCGGCGGCCTCGCACACCTCCGCCATCGCGTTGATGAACGAGATCTTGGTCGCGAGGAAGGAGTTCGCGGCCGTCTTCACCAGTTCGGCGGTCGGGAAGTCGGTGACCACGAACGGGGTGCCCTCGCCGACCGGGCCGGCGTACACCTCGCGCAGCAGCTTCTCCGCGCGCTCGCTGCGCACCCCGACGACGATCCGGTCCGGGTGCAGGGTGTCCTGGACGGCGAAGCCCTCGCGCAGGAACTCCGGGTTCCAGGCCAGCTCGGCGTCGCCGCCCGCCGGGGCGTGCTCGGCCAGGTAGGCGGCCAGCCGGTCGGCGGAGCCCACCGGCACGGTCGACTTGCCGACGACCAGG
This sequence comes from Streptomyces sp. NPDC047841, assembly GCF_040704085.1. NCBI lineage: Bacteria > Bacillati > Actinomycetota > Actinomycetes > Kitasatosporales > Streptomycetaceae > Streptomyces > Streptomyces sp. NPDC047841. Next base: position 38,806 of record NZ_JBEYRP010000005.1, on the reverse strand, counting down.
GCGGGGCCGCGCAGGTGCGGGGCGAGGGAGGCCACGGCGGAGTCGACGTAGCTCATGTCGCAGGCGTACTCGCCGTGCTTCTGCGGGGTGTTCACGCACACGAAGTGCACATCGCCGAAGGCGCCGACCTCGGCCCAGTCCGTGGTGAACCGCAGCCGCCCGGTGGACCCCTCGATCCCGGCCACGTGCCGGCGCAGCAGTTCTTCCAGCCCCGGCTCGTACATCGGGGTCTCGCCGCGCTCCAGCATGGCGATCTTCTCCGGTACGACGTCCAGGCCCAGCACCTCGAAGCCCAGTTCGGCCATGGCCGCGGCGTGCGTGGCGCCGAGGTAACCGGTGCCGATCACGGTGATCTTCAGGCTCATGGGGTGCGCTCCAGCTCCGGTCCGTCGTCCTGCTCGGTCATGCGGTGCCTGAGCATAGTCGGGCCGCCCCGCGGGCAATTTCCCCGCTGTCACCAAGCTCACGTAGGCGGGTGCACGCGGGGGCTCTAAAATTCGGTTACTTAACGGTAATTAGCGTCAGTATCACTGCGTCTTTGGAGCGTGAGAGACCGTGGCCGGATCGGCTGACTTCGACCTGTACCGCCCGTCCGAGGAGCACGACATGCTCCGGGACGTCGTCCGCTCCCTGGTCGAGGCGAAGATCGCGCCGTACGCCGCCGCGGTGGACGAGGAGGCCCGCTTCCCGCAGGAGGCCCTCGACGCCCTGGTAGCCAACGACCTGCACGCCGTGCACGTCCCCGAGGAGTACGGCGGCGCCGGCGCCGACGCGCTCGCCACGGTCATCGTGATCGAGGAGGTGGCCCGCGCCTGCGTCTCCTCCTCCCTCATCCCCGCCGTGAACAAGCTGGGCTCGCTCCCGGTGATCCTCTCCGGCGGCGAGGAGCTGAAGAAGAGGTACCTGACGCCGCTCGCCAAGGGCGATGCCATGTTCTCGTACTGCCTCTCCGAGCCGGAGGCCGGCTCGGACGCGGCCGGCATGAAGACCAAGGCGGTCCGCGACGGCGACCACTGGGTCCTCAACGGCGTGAAGCGCTGGATCACCAACGCGGGCGTCTCCGAGTACTACACGGTGATGGCCGTGACGGACCCCTCGAAGCGCTCGAAGGGCATCTCCGCGTTCGTCGTGGAGAAGTCGGACGAGGGCGTCTCCTTCGGCGCCCCGGAGAAGAAGCTCGGCATCAAGGGCTCCCCGACCCGCGAGGTCTACTTCGACAACGTCCGCATCCCCGCCGACCGCATGATCGGCGAGGAGGGCACCGGCTTCCTGACGGCCATGAAGACCCTGGACCACACCCGCATCACCATCGCCGCCCAGGCCCTCGGTGTCGCGCAGGGCGCCTTCGACTACGCCAAGGGCTACGTCCAGGAGCGCAAGCAGTTCGGCAAGCCGATCGCCGACTTCCAGGGCATCCAGTTCATGCTCGCCGACATGTCGATGAAGATCTCGGCGGCCCGCGCCCTGACCTACCAGGCCGCCGCCGCCTCCGAGCGCGGGGACGCCGACCTCACCTACCTGGGTGCCGCCGCCAAGTGCTTCGCCTCCGACGTCGCCATGGAGGTCACCACCGACGCCGTCCAGCTCCTCGGCGGCTACGGCTACACCCGTGACTACCCGGTGGAGCGCATGATGCGGGACGCCAAGATCACCCAGATCTACGAGGGCACGAACCAGGTCCAGCGCATCGTCATGGCCCGCAACCTGCCGTAATCCGACATGCGGGACACCGCTCCCCGGCGTAGGACGGAAGCACACGGGGCCCGCCCCGGGTCCCACCTGCCTCCGTGGAGGAGCCATGACCCAGTCCCAGTCCCGGTCCGGAACGATGCCCGCCCTCACGCAGCAGATGCAGGACTGCATCGAGGCCTGCATGAACTGCCACAACATCTGCGAGGAGGCCATGAGCTCCTGCATGCAGCAGGGCGGCCAGGCGCAGATGCAGGTCATGCGCGCGCTCATGGACTGCTCCGAGACGACCCGCATGTGCGCCGACATGATGATGCGGCGCTCGCCCATGGCCGGCGAGATGTGCGCCGTCTGCGCGCGCGCCTGTGACATGTGCGCCGAGGCGTGCATGTCCATGCCCGACGACCAGATGATGATGCGCTGCGCCGAGGCGTGTCGCCGCTGCGCGGAGACCTGCCGGGCGATGGCGGGCGCCAGCATGTGAGCCCACCCCGGCACGGCCGAGGGCACCCCGCGGGGTGCCCTCGGACCGGTGCCTCACGGCGTCAGTTGCCGGAGACGGTGACCTTCTCGTCGTTGTTCAGCTCGTCGACCAGGGTCTTCACCTTCGCCTTGTCCCAGACGAGGTTGCCGCCCACGGAGCCGGAGATCGGCATGTTCATCGAGGTGCCGTCACCGCCGCTGACGCCCTTCATCGCCCAGAACATCGAGCCCAGGTCCCACAGCGACATGTCCTTGTCGACGATCAGGGAGTTCAGGCCCGCGCCCATGGTCGGGTAGAACTTGAACGGGTTGAGGATCGTCGACGGGGTCGCCACCTGGTGGGCCAGGGCGGCCAGGAACTTCTGCTGGTTCTTGGTGCGCTGGAGGTCGGACGCGGCGAACGCGTGCCGGGTACGGACGAAGGCGAGCGCCTGCTGGCCGTTCAGGGTCTGCTTGCCGGCCTTGAAGTCGGCGCCCGACCACTTGTCCTTGAAGCCCTTGTCGATGGTGATGTCGACGCCGCCCACCGCGTCCACGATGCCGGCGAAGCCCTGGAAGCCGATCTCGACGTAGTGGTCGATGCGCAGACCGGTGTTGGCCTCGATCGTGCGGACCAGCAGCGTCGGCCCGTCCTCGGCGTAGGTGGCGTTCAGCTTCGTGTGCCGCCCCTGCGCCGGGTAGGTCTTCCCGGACGTCGAGCCCTGGTACGAGGGGACCACCACGTCCGAGTCGCGCGGCAGCGAGATCAGCGTGTCGCCGTTGCCGCCGACGTGCAGGATCATCATCGAGTCCGTGCGCTTGCCCTCGGCGCCGCCGGTGTGCAGCTTCTTCTCGTCCGCCTTGGACATGCCCTCACGGCTGTCCGAGCCGACGATCAGGTAGTTCGTGCCGTCGCCGCCGTCCGGCCGGTCGATGACCTTCGACAGGTCGACCTCGCGGCGCAGCTTGGAGTCGGCCCAGAAGTAGGTCGCGATCGAGGTGACGACCAGCACGGTCGCCAGGGTGATCGCCGTCCACTTGATCCGGCGCCGCCAGTTCGGCGCGGGGCGCGGCGCCCGGGTGGGCGCCCCCGCCGTGCCGCCCGGGCCCCGGCCGCCGGCGCCGCCGTAGACCTGGCCGGTGTTGTAGCCGCTGTCGTACTCGCCGTAGCCGGCGCCCTCCTCGTGCCCCTGGCCGTCGACGTACGACGGCTGCCGCGGCACACCGGCCCCGTACGGCGGCGCCGCCGGGCCGGAATCGCCGTACGCCGAGCGCGGTCCGGGCGGTACCGCCGGGCCGCGCCGCACCTGACGCATCACGCGGGCCCCCTCCGGCTGTGCGCCGGCACTGCCGCGTCCGTAGCGCGGGCCGCGGTTGTCGTCGGACCATCCCTCGGGCCAGTCATTCATGCGCCCCAGTGTGCAGGGCGCGGCCATGTGCTCGACAAGGGATGTGGGGAAATCAGGGCCTCGCTGTTGCGAACCCGACACAAAGTCCGCGAATGAGGCTTCGGCATAAGGTAGGGGGCATGACAGACCAGGCCACGGACACGGATCCGGCGATGGAACCGGACATCCCGGGCAAGCCCACGTCCGCCTCGCGCACCACCCTCAGCCACATCATGACCCACAACGACACCAACCTGCTGGGGACCGTGCACGGTGGCGTGATCATGAAGCTCGTCGACGACGCGGCGGGCGCCGTGGCCGGCCGGCACTCCGGCGGTCCCGCCGTCACCGCCTCCATGGACGAGATGGTGTTCCTCGAGCCGGTCCGCGTCGGCGACCTGGTCCACGTCAAGGCGCAGGTGAACTGGACCGGCCGGACCTCGATGGAGATCGGCGTCCGGGTCCTCGCCGAGCGCTGGAACGAGTCGGACCCGGCCACCCAGGTCGGCTCCGCCTACCTGGTCTTCACGGCCGTCGACGCCGACGGCAGGCCGCGCCGGGTGCCGCCGGTGGTACCGGAGACCGACCGCGACCGCCGCCGCTACCAGGAGGCCCAGATCCGCCGCACCCACCGCCTGGCCCGCCGCCGGGCGATCAGGGAGCTGCGCGAGAAGCGGGCCGCGGAGGGCTTCGAGGACTGATCCGCGGACTGATCCGCGAACTGGTCCGGAGACCGGTCCGAGGACTGGTCCAGGGCCGGGGAGACCGCCTCAGCACGTCACCTCGTTGCCCCGCACGACACTCTGCTCCGGCTGGGCCGGGTCGTCGAACCGCACCTTCCGCACGTTCGTGAACTCCGCCCCGGCCGTCACCTTCAGCAGCGGTCCCTGGCCCGGCACGGCCCGCAGCTCGCTGCCCGGCAGCGCCGCGGCCAGGGAACGGGCGGAGCGGTCCCAGCGGGGGTCGTAGAAGACGAGCGTGCGCGCCACCCGGGCGGGCGCGGTCACCGGCCGGCGGGTGGTGGCGAAGCCGGTCGCCGCGAGCTCCGCGTCGACCCGCTTGGCCAGCCCCACCGTGCCGCTGCCGTTCGCCACCTGCACCCGGATCGTGTCCGGGGACACCTCCACCGGCACCGGGGCGTGCGCCGGGTCACGGCGCGGCCGCTCCCTGGCAAGCGGCTTGTCGTCCCGCAGTGCCCCGAACAGCTGCTCCGCCTTCGCCGGGTCCCACTTCAGGGTCGAGCCGATGCCCTTGACCGGGTAGTCCATCCGGCCGATCGGGACGGTGGTGAACTCCGACGACGACGGCGAGAAGTTCCGCATCGCGCGGCCGAGGTCGAGCAGTTCGTCGGTGCCGAAGCCCGCGTCGGCGCGGACCGAGCCGAGCACCGCCCGGGTCACGTCCCGGAACCGCATCGGGTTCAGCAGCACCCCGGAGGAGGTCGCCCTGTCCAGCAGGGCGGCCAGGAACCGCTGCTGCCGCTTCATCCGGCCCAGGTCGCTGGCCCCGTCGACGTGCCGGGCCCGTACGTACTGCAGCGCCTGCCCGCCCCGGAGGGTGTAGGTGCCGGGCGCGAGGTCGAGCCCGGTGTACCGGTCCTTCAGCGGCGTCGGCGTGCACACCTTGACCCCGCCGAGCACGTCCACGGTCTTCATGAAGCTGGTGAAGTCGACCTCCAGATAGTGGTCGATCTTCACATGGGTCATGCTCTCGACCGTGCGGATGGTCAGCTGGGGGCCGCCCTCGGCGTAGGCCGCGTTGAGCCTGACCGGGTGCGGGCCGTGCCGCTGACCGGTGTTCTGGTCGACGTGCGCGGGCGCCTCGGCGTAGGAGTCGCGCGGCAGGCTCACCACGGTGGCCCGCTCCCGGTCCTCCGCGATGTGCACGATCATCATGGTGTCGGTGCAGTGGCACGGGGCCCCGCCCAGCCGGTAGGCCCGCCGGTCCCGCTCGCTGAGCTTGTCGCGGCCGTCGGTGCCGACCAGCAGGACGTTCATGCCGTGCCCGGCCAGCGGCCGGTTCTTCATGTCCTTGAAGGCGTCGATCCGGGCGATGCCCGCGTCCAGGCTGGCGACCACCGCGTGCCCGATCCCGGCGGAGGCGAGCACCACGACCGACAGCGTGGTGGCCGCCCGCATGGCCCAGCGGGGCCGCCGCGGCGGCCGGACCGGCCGTACCCGCCGCTCGGGCGGGCGCGGCACCCGGCGGGGCGGCCGCGGGCGGCGCTGCGGGCTGGGAGCCCCTGCCACGCTTCGGGCGGTGGAGGAGGGGGACCGGGGCGGGCTGGGCAAGGAGGACACCTCCGGACGAGGCCGTACGTGGAATCCGTGAGCACAGTAGGCCGATACGATCTCCAGCCCGCGCCGCAGGCCCGGCGGCGCGCACCCGTATCCCCCGTTCGCGGTAACGTGAGGCCCCTATGAACGCCAAGCCCGACGTGCGGCTCCCCGCAGTGTCCGTGATCATGCCCGTCCTCAACGAGGAACGGCATCTGCGCGGGGCCGTCCAAGCGATCCTCGCGCAGGAGTACGCCGGCGAGCTGGAGGTCGTGATCGCCCTCGGTCCGTCCACGGACCGCACGGACGAGATCGCCGCCGAGCTGGTCGCCGAAGACCCGCGCGTGCACACCGTCCCGAACCCCACCGGCCGCACGCCCGCGGCGCTGAACGCGGCGATCAAGGCCTCCCGGCACCCGATCGTGGTCCGCGTCGACGGCCACGGCATGCTCTCGCCGAACTACATCGCGACCGCCGTGCGGCTCCTGGAGGAGACCGGCGCGCAGAACGTCGGCGGCATCATGCACGCCGAGGGCGAGACCGACTGGGAGCACGCGGTGGCCGCCGCGATGACCTCGAAGATCGGCGTCGGCAACGCGGCGTTCCACACCGGCGGCCAGGCCGGCCCCGCCGAGACGGTCTACCTCGGCGTCTTCCGCCGCGAGGCGCTGGAGCAGCAGGGCGGCTACAACGAGGAGTTCATCCGCGCCCAGGACTGGGAGCTGAACTTCCGCATCCGTGAGGCGGGCGGGCTCATCTGGTTCTCGCCCGAGCTGAGGGTGTCGTACCGGCCGCGGCCGTCGGTGCGGGCGCTGGCCAAGCAGTACAAGGACTACGGCCGCTGGCGGCACGTCGTCGCCCGCTACCACTCCGGCTCCATCAACCTGCGCTACCTGGCGCCGCCGACGGCGGTGTGCGCGATAGCCGCGGGCCTGGTCGTCGGCGCGGCGCTGACCCCGTGGGGCCTCGTGATCCCCGGCGGCTACCTGGCCGCGATCGTCGCGGGCTCCCTCCCGGCCGGCAAGGGGCTGCCGCTGAAGGCCCGGCTCCAGATACCGGTGGCCCTCGCCACCATGCACATGTCGTGGGGCTGGGGCTTCCTGACCAGCCCGAAGTCCCTGGCGAAGAGGGTCATCGCCTCCCGGCGGCCCGCGGTCGTGGACGCCGCCGCCTGACGCACGCACGAAGGGGCCCCTCCCGCGCGGGAGGGGCCCCTTCGTGCGCCGGGGCGTCCTACCACTGGTAGGGGCCGTACACGTTCATGCAGTCCCCCTTGTCCGCGGCGTTGACGGCGTCGGTGCCCTCGGGCAGGTCGCCGGCCTTCGGTTCGGACTGCTTGGGATAGGTGCTGCCCGAGCGCCAGTCCGCGCCGACGACGACGGTGACCCCCGACACGTCGGTCGACTTCTTGACCGCGCTCATCGGGATGCCCAGCGCCTTGGCCACCGCCTGCGCGTCACCCTCCAGGTCCGCGCTCGGGTACCGCACGACCGTCTTGTCCTCGGCCAGGCTCCCCGAGGTGTCGGCCTGCGCCCGCGTGTAGCCCTTCTGCACGAGCACCTGGCCGATCGCCGACGCCCGCTGCTGCACCGGGGCCTCGGTGTCGGTCCGGGTGGCGTTCTGCACCAGCACCCCGAGCCGGCTCGCGTCGAGCGAGGGCTTCTTGGCCGGCTCGCCCTTGCCCGTGTCCTTCTTCGGCCCGGACTCCCCGCCGTTCTTGTCGAGCGGCACGTCGTCCTGGAGCATCCGCCACAGCTTGGCGGCCTTGTCGTCGTCCGGTACGACGTGGTTGTCCGGGTCGTGCGGGTCGGGGATGTTGGGCATCGTCAGGCTGGTGACGCGGTCGGTCGGCACCGACTTCATCTCCATGCCCAGGTCGTACAGCTTCTTGACCGTGCCGATCTCCTCCGAGACCTTCAGGGACTTGGTGGCCGCGTCGGCCAGGTCCATCAGCCGGCCGGTGTCGGTGAACACGTTCTGCTGCTTCAGCGTGCGGACCATCGAGTTCAGGTACATGTGCTGGGCGCGGGCCCGCATCAGGTCGCTGCCCCAGGCGTGCCGGGTGCGCAGCCACTGGAGTGCCTGCTCGCCCTTCACCTTGTGCGAGCCCTTCTTCAGCTTCAGGCCGGAGCCGCCGCGCTGACGGGGTGTCGAGTGGTCCCAGACGTTCTGGTTGACGCACACCTCGACGCCCCCGATGGCGTCCGCCATCCGCACCACGCCGGCGAAGTCGATCGTCATCCAGTGGTCGATGTAGACCCCGGTGAGGTTCTCCCAGGTGAGCAGGGTGCAGCCGGCCCCACCGCGGGCCAGGCTGACGTTGATGATGTCGTTCGTCGCCGGATAGACGCGGTCGGTCTTGGGGTCCGTGCACTCGGGGATGTCCACCCGGGTGTCCCGCGGGATGCTCACCATGGCGGCGCTCTTGCGGTCCGCCGAGAGGTGGATGAGCATCTGCACGTCACCGAGCGGCGGGTCGCCGGCGTGGTCCTTGCTGCCGCCGAGCTTCAGGTTCTCCTTGGAGCCCCGGCTGTCGGAGCCGATCAGCAGGATGTTCAGCGGGGTCTGGCCGGCCGCGTTCGGGCGGGTCCGGTGCGCCTTGGAGTCGTCGCCGTTGGCCCGCTTGCCCTTCTGGATGTTGCCGTTCAGATGCTGGTAGTAGAGGTATCCGGCACCGGCCGTGCCGAGTATCACCACCGCCAGCACGGTGGCCGACCAGCGCAGCACGCGCCGTCTGCGCCGCCGCTCGGTCTTCGGTCCGCCCGCCCGCCGTCCGCCGCCGTGCCCGCCGCCGTGCCGGCCGGAACGCACCCGCGCGTCCGAGTTCTTCGACGCGAGCGACGTCGTTTCCTCGACCGCCGGAGCCTCCCCGCGCACCTCGCTCTGCGCCAAGCTCCCTGCCCTCCCCACCCTTGCGCCAAGCAACGGGCCCGTCCCGCGTCCGGTTAGACGCTTGACGGGCCCATAGGGTTACCTACGCGGCGCACTTCACCTTGTCTGCCGTCGACTTGTCGACGTCCGGCGCCTTCGTCGGCGCCGTGAGGGAGACCCCCGCTCCCTTGAAGTCCTTGCCCAGGGTCAGCGTCATCGCCGGCAGTCCCTGGGAGTTGGTCACGCTCTCGCCCGGCTTCAGCGCGGCCCCGGACAGGCCCATGATCGCGGCCAGCCGGCGTGCCTGGGCCGCCTGGTCGGGCGCGTACTCCAGTGTGGTCTTGGCCAACTGGGCAGGCGCGTTGCCCGCGTTCTCCGACTTGGTCACGCCCTCGTCGTTCTGCAGCCAGTTGAGCACCGCCTGGGCGCTGCCGGCCTGGGCTCCGCCGTTGAGGATGCGCACCCGCACCTCGGAGGCGGGCGCCTTGGTGCCCTTGAGCCGGGCGGCCTGCGCGTCCTTCGTCGCCTTCTCCTTCTTCTTCACGTCGGTGAAGGAGACGTCGTTCCTGATGGCGTCGAAGACCGCCGGGGCCTTCGCGTCGTTGAGGACGACCGTGGCGTGGACCTTCTCCGCCGGGTTGTCCACGACCGGCACCGTGGTGAAGGCGAGGTTCTTCGGGTCGAGCTTGCCCAGCTCCAGACCCAGGTCCTTCAGCTTGCCGATGTCCTTGAGCTTGTCGTCGACGGTGAGGGCCTTGGTGCCCGCCTCCGCCAGCTTCACCATCTTCGTGGGGCTGGTGAGCGTGTCGTTGCCCTTCAGCTTGCGCATCAGCGCGCCCAGGAACTGCTGCTGGAGTCCGATCCGGCTGAGGTCGCCGCCGAAGCCGACGGAGTGCCGGGTGCGCACGAACGCCAGCGCCTGCTCGCCGGAGATCTTGTGCGTGCCCTTGGACAGCTTCAGGTGCGACTTCGGGTCGTCGATGTCCTTGGCCAGGCAGACGTCGACACCGTCGACCGCCTCGGTCAGCGTCTTGACCGCGTTGAAGTCGGCGACCATGAAGTCGTCCGGCTTGATCCCGGTCAGCTCGGTCACCGTGCGCATGGTGCAGCTGGGCGTACGGTCGTCCTGGCCGAGGCTCGTGTTGAAGCGGACGCCCTGCGAGCCCGGGATGACCTTCTTGGTGCCGTCCTCCTGCTCGGTCGGGCAGTCCGGGACGTTCACGATCAGGTCGCGCGGGATGCTCAGGGCGGTGGCGTTGGAGCGGTCTTTGGAGACGTGCAGCAGGATCGTGGTGTCGGCGTGCCCGACGCTGCCCGAGTCGCCGTAGCCCTCGTTGCCCGCGCCCGTGCGCTTGTCCGTGCCGATCAGCAGGATGTTGATCGCCTCGTCCTTGCGGAAGCCGCCGGTGCTGGCGCCGTCGTCGGACACGGAGGTGATGTTGTCGTTCAGGTGCTTGATGTAGAGGTAGCCGGCGGCCGACACGGCGACCAGCACGAAGGCCATGGACCCGCCGGTCCACAGCAGCACCTTCTTCGCCGTCGATTTCTTCTTCACCGGCCGCCGGGAGGCGCGCCTGCCCTGCGGTGCCTCCGGCTCGGCTCCCCGGCGCCGGGCCGAGCGCGGCGCGGGCACCTCGGTGCCGCGCGTCCGGGGCGCCTGCGGGGTCTGGTCGCCCGTCTGCCGCGTACGGCCGCCCGTCGCGTCATCGCCGTCCCCGGGCGACGGTCTGCGCGGCCCGGGAACCGGTGACTGCGCTGCGGAAGGGCTCAGTCGCAGTTCGTATTCGCCGGTGTTCGGATTGAGCACCCACTGGTCTGCGGGGTCGATGTTGTCCGCCCGCCCACGGCCTTGCGCGTCCACGGTTGTCCGAATCCTCCGTCGGGGCCACGCGGCGCCTTCCCCCTGCGAGGCGCTCGGGTCTCGGTGAAACAGTGCACGGCCCCGACAAAGCCCGTCGGACCTCGCGGCCAGGTGCACCGGATCGCTCACACTATCCGCCCAGTTCAGCGTCGAGCGAGGCTGGTGACAAATTCGACATGCCTACAACCGGGCAATCCCCCTCATTTTCTGAACGGATTTTCCGAACGACGGTTCACCACCCCGGTGCGCGGCTCACTCACAGGTCTGTTCGGCGGCTGTCCTCCCGCGGAACGTCGGGGCGGGCGAAGGGCCGTCCGTCGCTCCCGGCCCCGTGTTCTGGCCAGGAGTTTCCTGTGCGTCCTCCTGTGTCACCACCACCGGCTGGTCGGCTCGCAGCCGGGCGAACAGCCTCTCGGCCTCCGGCTCCACGAGCTGGTCACGGTTGGCGTCGTAGACGTACGACTCCCTCGGCACCGTCAGGAACTGGACACGTTCGGTGGGGATGTCACGCAGCCCGCGGACCAACTGGTACAAACCGCGCAGACTCGCCAGTTCCGGATCGGTGGTCAGCGAGGAGGTCGCCGCGTCCAGCACCGGATACAGCTTCGCCGGGTTCAGCAGGACGTCACTGCCCCGCACCTTGTTGACGAGCGCGCCGAGGAACCGCTGCTGCCGCTCCATGCGCTCGGTGTCGCTGCCGTTCCCCAGCGACTCGCGGGCGCGCACGAACCCGAGCGCCTGCTCCCCGTCCAGCCTGACCTTCCCCGCGGGCAGCCTCAGCTTCGCGGCCTTGTCGTCCACGGGCTCCTTCAGGCACACCGTCACGCCGTCGACGGCGTCCACCATCTCCTTGAAGCCGCTGAAGTCCAGGACCATGTGGTGGTCGATCCGGATGCCGGTCAGCTTCTCGACGGTCCGGATCGTGCACGCCGAACCGCCCACCTGGAAGGAGTGGTTGAACATCGCGAACACCGGATCGCTGCGCCTGCCGTCCTTCTGCCCGCAGGCGGGGATGTCCACCATCAGGTCCCGGGGCAGTGAGACGGCGGTGGCGCTGTGCCGGTCGGCGGCCAGGTGCAGCAGGATCGTCGTGTCCGACCGCTCGGTGCCGGCGTCCTTGCCGTACTTGCCGTTGCCGTCGCCGGCCCGGGTGTCGGACCCGATCAGCAGGATGTTCTGGGCGTCCCGCACCAGCGCGGTGGGCCGCTCCCGCTCGTACCGGGCCAGTTCGGCCGCGGCGGCCTCGTCGGCGGTGATGTTGGCGCTGAGCCTGGCGTAGACGGCCCACCCGGCACCGGCGGCCACGACGAGGAGTGCGGCCGCCCCCAGCGCGGAGTTCCGCCCCCACCGCCGCCGGCGCCGCACCAGCCCCTCCCCCGTCGCGGAGGCCCCCGCCCCGGGACCGGGACCGACGGGCTTGCCTGCGGTGTCGGTCACGGTAGGGCCATCCCCTCATGGCGTACGAGCGTCGCGTCCTGCACTTACGACGATGGCGGGGACGGGGAGGCGGAGGCGCCCTTTGCTACTCCGCCCGGGTGACGTCGTCCGCCCGCAGGACGGGAGACGCCCTAGCGCCGCACGGCGGTCACCCTCTCGCTCTCCACCCGCTTGGCGAGCGCCTCCTCGTCCAGCCGGTCCAGGTTCCGGCACAGCACCACCGACCCCCCGACGGCCAGCGGCGAGAACAACCCCGCGGCCAGCCCCTCCCAGGTGTCGTACGGCAGCCCCGACAGCAACCGGGACCCGGGACCCGTGAGCCCGAGCGCCCCCGCTTCGGAAGCGGCCCGCTCGACGACCTCCGCCCCGCTGGACTCCCGCCCGGCGACGACGAGCGCCGGCCCCTCCGGATCCACCGGAGCGAACGGGGCGAACCGGTCGCCCTGACCCGGGACTTCCACGGCGTAGTCGATGAACCCGGGCGGAGTCTGCGGGAAGCGTCCGCCCAACGGCCGCAGCGCCAGCGCCACTCGCTCACCCGGGCAGGCGCGCGCCGCGTCGAGCGAGTCCGGTCCGCTCACGACGACGTCGGCCGCCGCCGGGTCCCCGGCGACGTCCGCGACCGCACCCACCGACGAACAGGCCAGCAGCCACACCGCCGTCTGCCAGTGCGCGGGCAGCAGCAGCGCGACCCGGTCGCCGGGCCCGGCGGCGAGGTCGCCCTGGAGGAGGTTGGCGGTCTTGGCCACCCAATTGGCGAAGGTGGCCACGGACAGTTCGACGCGTTCGCCCGTGGCGTCGTCGTAGAAGGTCACCAGCGGGCGGCCGGGATCCGCGGCGAGCGCGGAAGTCAGCAGGTCGGCAGGGGTGCGATCGGTGGCGTTCACCCGGGACAGGGTACGCGCGGGCGGGTGCGCGCGGCGGGTGGCGGGGCCACCGGTTCGGCGGAACGCCTCCCGACAGGCCGTCAGTTCAGAGATGGACATATATGTACGGCTATGTCCAAGATCATGCCCATGCGTGGATTCCTCACCTCCTGTCCTGGCGCTTCCCCGCTCGCCGTCCGTTCGCTCGGCCTCACCTTCGCCACGGCCCTCGTGCTCGTCCCGGCCGCGCCCGCGACCGCGGCGACCGTTGCCGCCGCCACCACCGCGGCCCCGGCGACCCCCGTGACCACTGCGACCGTCCGGGACCGGGCCGCGGTCCCGGGCAGCACCCGGTCGCTGCCGCTCGTCCCGCTCGCCCGGGAGCGGGTTTCCGGCGCGGCCCCGGAGCAGGGGCTGCGCCGGGCGGGCGGCGCACGGTTCTCGCTGCTCGGCGTGGTCTGGGACGACCCGGACACCGAGCTGCGAGGACGGGTGCGGGTGCGCACCCGGTCCGCCGTGACGGGGCAGTGGTCCGGCTGGCAGGACGTCGAGACGCACAACGCCGGCCACCGGGCCGACCCCGGTACGGCGCAGGGCTCGTCCCGGCGGGTGCGCGGGGCGACGGCGCCGCTGTGGGTCGGGGACTCCGACGGTGTGGAGGTACGGGTGCGGGCGGCGGGACCGGGCGGCGGGGCCCGCACCGGTCTCCCCTCCGGGAAGCGGGCCGGCGGGCCGCGTGCGTCACTGCCGCAGGGGCTGCGGCTGGAGCTGGTGGACCCGGGAGCCGCGCCGGCCGCGGGGGAGGGCGGGGCGGCCGGAGGGCGACCGCCACGGAACCCGCGCTTCGACGACCCGCCCCGCACCGCCCTCGACACGGAGGCCGCGCTGGCCGCCTCGGCCGCCAACGCGGACATCACCGCGTTCGGCGCCACCGCGATCCCGGAACTGGACCGGCCGGCCACCGAGCAGGAGCTGACCCGCCTCCGGGGGCCGGTGCGGGGGAAGCCGTACATCGGGCCACGCCCGCGGATCGTCACGCGCCGGGGCTGGGGCGCGGACGAGTCGCTGCGCGAGCGCGGGTTCGTCTACACCAAGAAGACCAAGGCGGCCTTCGTCCACCACACCGCCACGGGCAACGCGTACACCTGCGCCCAGGCCCCCTCCGTCATCCGCGGTATCTACCGCTACCACGTCAAGAGCATGGGCTGGCGGGACATCGGCTACAACTTCCTCGTCGACAAGTGCGGAACCCTCTACGAGGGCCGGGCCGGGGGCGTCGCCAAGGCGGTGCTCGGCGCGCACACCCTCGGTTTCAACGGCGACAGCATGGGGATCGCCGTGATCGGCACCTACGGCGCGACCGAGCCGTCGAGCGCCGCGGTGACGGCCGTCGCCCGGCTCACCGCGTGGAAGCTCGGGCTCTACGGGGTCGATCCGAGCGGAAGGACCTACCTCACGTCGGGCGGTGGCAATCTCTACCCCAAGGGGAAGAACGTACGACTGAACGTGATCTCCGGCCATCGCGACGGGTTCGCCACGGAGTGCCCCGGCAAGCGGCTCTACGCCAGGCTCGGCACGGTCCGCTCCAGCGCGGCGAGGTACCAGGGGCGCTGAGGCCGGAGCGGGGACGGCCGGAGCGGGGGCGGCCGGGGGAAACCGCACGCCGATCTCGCGGGACACCGCGCGGCCATCGAAGGCGTCGTCGCACGGTCTGCATACACTGACCGGCCGAAAAGAGTGTGACGAGTGGTTCGGCCGGTCCCGGCAGGAAGCAGAGACGACAGGTGACAGAAGCGATCCTCCTGGTCGGCGGCAAAGGCACCCGGCTGCGGCCGCTCACGGTGCACACACCCAAGCCGATGGTCCCGGCCGCCGGGGTACCGTTCCTCACCCACCAGCTGGCGCGCGCCCGGGCGGCGGGCGTCGAGCACATCGTCCTCGCCACCAGCTACCTGGCCGAGGTCTTCGAGCCGTACTTCGGGGACGGCTCCGCGCTGGGCCTGCACATCGAGTACGTGACCGAGGAGGAGCCGCTCGGCACGGGCGGAGCCATCCGCAACGTCGCCGGCCGTCTGCACTCCGGTCCCGACGACCCGGTGCTGATCTTCAACGGGGACATCCTGACGGGGCTGGACATCGGGGCCCTCGTGGCCACCCACGAGTCGACGGGCGCGGACGTCTCCCTCCATCTGACGCAGGTGACGGACCCGCGTGCCTACGGCCTCGTGCCCACGGACGGGACCGGCCGCGTCCTGGCCTTCCTGGAGAAGCCGCAGACGCCGGAGGAGATCGTCACCGACCAGATCAACGCGGGGGCGTACGTCTTCCGCCGCTCGGTCATCGACACCATCCCGGCGGGCCGGCCCGTGTCCGTGGAGCGCGAGACCTTCCCCGGCCTCCTGGCGGCCGGCGCGCATCTGCAGGGCATGGTCGACTCCACCTACTGGCTGGACCTCGGCACCCCGGCCGCGTTCGTCCGCGGCTCGGCCGACCTGGTCCTGGGCCGGGCGCCGTCCCCGGCGGTCCCCGGCCGCTGCGGCGACCAGCTCGTGCTGCCGACGGCCACGGTGGCGCCCGACGCCAAGCTGACCGGCGGCACCGTGGTGGGCGAGGGCGCGTTCGTGGCGCAGGGCGCGCGGATCTTCGGCTCCACGATCCTGCCGGGCGCCGTCATCGAACCCGGCGCCGTCATCACCGACTCCCTCATCGGCACCCGCGCCCGCGTCGGCGAACGCTCCGTCCTCACCGGGACGGTCATCGGCGACGGCGCGGTCGTGGGCGCCGACAACGAACTCCGGGACGGCGCGCGGGTCTGGTGCGATGCCCGTATCCCGGCGGGGGCGCTGCGCTTCTCCTCGGACCAGTAGAGGAGCCCGGAGCCGGCACGCCGCCGCCCTGGCGGCTACGCCCCCGGACCCCCACGGCCAGGACTCCCCAGCCACCGGATGCCGTCCGGCCGGTCAGGGGCCCGCCCGCCGGGTGCCGTCCGCGGCCCGCGGTGGGCCACCCGCGCCGCTGCGGGCAGTCGTGCCGCTGGGGCGGCACGGGTGGGCGCGGCGGCACCCGGCCGGCGCCGGTGAGCGATACCCCGCGGGCCGGCGGCAGCTCCGCGCACCTGGTCGGCGCCGGTGAGCGGGCCCCCGGCCGGCGGCAGCGTCCCGCTCCCCACGGGTGCCGGTAGGCGCGCCCGCCCGGGCCCGGCGGCAGCCCCCGGCACCGGCAAGCGAATCCGCCGCCCAGCGCGGCGCCGGCCCGGCGCGGCGAACCGCGTGTCACAGCAACCCGATGTCCACCCGCCGCATCTTCGGCTTGCGCCGTGCCGGTACACGTCCGCTCAGCAGGATCAGCCGAGCCGCCCGGTGCCGCTGCCCGGCGTACGGCTCGAGCAGGCGAAGCATCTCCGCGTCGTCGGCCTCCCGGTTCCCCGCCAGCGCCCACCCCACGATCCCGGGCAGGTGCAGGTCCCCGACGGTCACCGCGTCCGCCGCCCCATGACTGCGCTGCACCACTTCCGCCGACGTCCACGGCCCCACCCCCGGCACGACCTCCAACCGCGCCCGGGCCTCGGCCGCCGGCATCCCCACGGCCTGCTCCAGCCGCGCGGCGACCCGCACGGCCCGCAGGATCGTGGACGCACGCTTGTCGTCGACCCCGGCCCGGTGCCACTCCCAGGACGGGATCAGCGCCCAGGTCCGCGGCGCCGGCATCACCCACATCGGCCGTTCACCGGCGCCCGCGGGGCCCGGCGCCGGCTCCCCGAACCCGCGGACGAGCAGCCGCCACGCCCGGTACGCCTCGTCCGTGGTGACCTTCTGCTCCAGCACGGACGGGATCAGCGACTCCAGCACCAGCCCGGTCCGGGTCAGCCGCAGCCCCGGCCGCCGGTGCCGCGCCAGCGCGACCACCCGGTGCCGCGGCACGAACGCCCCGGGATCGTCACCGGCACCGAGCAGCTCCGGCAACTGCTCCAGCAGCCACGCGGCACCCGGCCCCCACGCCTCGCCGGACACCTCACCGCCGTAGGCCCGCACCCGCAGCGTCCCCGGTCCGGCGGGCGTACGGCAGGCCCGCCACACGGACCCGTCGGCCGTGGCCCGGAAGGTCGGGTCGGCGGGGCCGCGCCGGAGCGGTCCGAGGGTCAGCCCGAGGTCGAGCGGCCCGTCCGGCACCCAGCGCCGTACCCGCGCGGGCACCGCTCCCTGCCGCGGTATCCCGGCAGCGGCCCCCGCCGGCACGGCGACACGCCCGCCGCGCACGGTCGTACGCGTGGGCCGCTGGGGGAAACGTCCTGCCACGAGGGGTCCTCTGTGTCCAAAAGGGTGCGGTGCCGCCTACGAGACTAGGCGGTCGGCGCGCCCGCGGGGCCGCCTCGCGGCGGACCGGGGCGGACCGGGCCGCGCGTCGGACTCACCGCACCTCCACGAACGCCCCCGCGTCCCGCGCCGGCCGCGGTCTCGGCTCCTCCGCCGGGTGGCCGACTGCCACCGCGCCCATCGGGTCCCAGTCCGCCGGCAGCCCGAGCACCTCGCGCACCACGTCCCGGCAGAACATCGTGGACGACACCCACGCCGAGCCCAGCCGCTCCCCGGCCAGCGCGACCAGCAGGTTCTGCACGCCCGCGCCCATCGCGACGACGAACATCTCCCGCTCGGCGGCGTCCCGCCGGGCGTCTCCGTAGGTGTGCGAGCCGTCCATGACGAGGCACGGCACGACCAGGTACGGCGCGTTGCGCAGCACGTCACCACGCCGGATCCGCTTCGCGATGGACTCCTCGCCCTTGCCGTCCCGGCGCAGGTCCTCGATCCAGGCGTCCCGCATCGCGTCGAGCAGCCGTACCCGCGACTCCTGCGACTCCAGCAGCACGAACCGCCACGGCGTGGTGTGGTGCGGGGCGGGCGCGGTGACGGCGGCGGCCACCGCGCGCCGGACGGCGCCGGGGTCGACCGGCTCGTCGGTGAAGGCCCGCACGGTACGGCGCTGGGTCACGGCCTCCCGCACGGCCTCGGAGGTGCCGAGCCGGAACATGTCGTCCCGCGCGCCGCGCACCAGGGCCCGGGCTCCCGCCCCGTGCTCGTCGGCCACGGTGTGCGGCAGCCCGCGCACCACGGCCACCGGCAGGGCCGCCGCCTTGCCCTTGACCAGGTCACCGGCGGCGGCCAGCTCGTCCGCCGTGGCGACGACGGTCGCGCTGAGCGGGTTGCCGTGCGCGTCCGTGCCCCCGCGCAGATCGTCCAGCACGCGCACTCCGGCGGCGCCGATCGCGACGTCGGTGAGCCCCGCCCGCCAGGGCCGCCCGAACGTGTCACTGACGACGACGCCGACGTCGACCCCGAGGGCGGCGCGCAGGCCCGCCCGGATCGCGCGCGCCGACGCGTCCGGGTCCTCGGGCAGCAGGAGCACGGTCCCGGCCGGGGTGTTCGAGGCGTCGACCCCGGCGGCGGCCATGACCAGGCCCTGCCGGTTCTCCACGATGCGCAGCGGGCCGCGCCGGGCCACGACCCGGACCGTCTCGGCGTCGATCGCGGCCTCCCGGTCGGCCGCCCGCACGACGCGGCCCTCGGCCTTGGAGACGATCTTCGAGGTGACGATCAGCACGTCCCCGTCGGCCAGCCCCGGCTCGGTCGCGGCGATCAGCTTGGCGAGGTCGTCACCCGGCTGCACCTCGGGGATGCCGGGCAGGGCCCAGACGCGGTACCCGGGGCGCCCCGCCCCGGCGGACGCCGTGTCGCTCACGCCCCCCGCACCTCCTCGGCCAGCGCCAGCGCCTCCCGTGCCATCCGGGCGGCCGCGTCGACGTCGGTCATCATCAGCGGTACGGCCCGGCAGCGGATGCCGTCCGCCTCGACCCGCTCGACCGCGCCCGCGTCGACGGTGTCTACCAGCCAGCCGTCCAGCAGACCGGAGCCGTAGTGCTCGGCGACCGCGGCGGCCGTGGACTCCACGCCGACGGCGGCCAGCACCTTGTCGGCCATACCGCGCACGGGCGCGTCCCCGACGATCGGGGACAGGCCGACCACGGGCACGCCCGCCTCGGCGATGGCCTCGCGGATGCCGGGTACGGCGAGGATCGTGCCGATGGACACGACCGGGTTGGACGGCGGGAAGAGGATCACGTCCGCCCCGGCGATGGCCTCCAGCACACCCGGGGCCGGCTTGGACTGCTCGGCGCCGACCGGGACGACCGCCTCGGCCGGGACGGAGGCCCGCAGCCTCACCCAGTACTCCTGGAAGTGGAGCGCCTTGCGCTCCCCGTCCAGCTCGACGGCCACGTGCGTCTCGACGCGGTCGTCGGTCATCGGGATCAGCCGCACGCCCGGCTTCCAGCGGTCGCACAGCGCCTCGGTGACCGCGCTCAGCGGATAGCCGGCGCTCAGCATCTGCGTCCGCACGATGTGGGTGGCGAAGTCCCGGTCGCCGAGCCCGAACCATTCCGGGCCGACGCCGTAGGCCGCCAGTTCCTCCTTGAGGTGGAAGGTCTCGTCCGTCCGCCCCCAGCCCTGCTCCTCGTTGATGCCGCCGCCCAGCGTGTACATCACCGTGTCCAGGTCCGGGCAGACCTTGAGACCGAAGAGGTGGATGTCGTCGCCGGTGTTGCCGATGACCGTGACGTCCGCGTCCGGCACGGCCTGCTTCAGACCGCGCAGGAAACGGGCACCGCCGATGCCGCCTGCCAGAACCACAATGCGCATGCGACCAAGTCTCGCAGGCGGGTCCGACAACGCGTCAGGCAGTCACCGGACGCGCCGCGCCGTGCGTCTCGCCGTGCGCCTCGCAGTGGGGGGAGGTGTGCATGGGCATCTCGGTCAGGCCGGGGTAGTACACGTGCAGGCTGACCGCCGGTTCCAGCGCGTCGTTGACGACCTCGTGGACGTACCCCGGCGCGAACACCCGCTGCGCGCCCGCCGCGAGCGCGCGCGTGCCGCGTTCGGTGCGTTCGGTGAGGGTGCCCTCCAGGACGGTGAGGACACCGGACGAGCGCCCGTGGCCGTGCCGCCCGCTGCCCTGCCCGGGGACCCAGGACAGCAGCCAGACCTCGTAACCGGGGCCGGTGCGCAGCCGGTGGTACCAGCGGGTGGCGGCGTCGTAGCGGACGAGGTGCGCCCACTGGGCGCGGTCGGCGGCGATCGAGCGGGCCAGGCCCGCGAACTCGGCGACGGTGGCCGGGTGCTCGCGCGGCGGCTGGAGCAGGTGCGGGACTTCGAGGATGTCGCCGGCGATCTGGAGGTCGTTGTCGCTGTTCATCGGGGTCGGTGGTCCTCGGTGAAGAGTGGGGGGCCGGAGCCGGGGTGCGGTGCTGGGTGACGCGTACGGTCCGCCCGGGTCACGGGCGGGCGGGGTGCCCTGGATGAGGGATCACGCGGCGTGGAGACGCGGCCGGGCCGGTGATGGGCCCGGGGACAGCCGGAGCGGCTTGGCTCAACAGCTGGAACAGCAACAACAGCTACAACGCGCGCGGGCGGCACCGAGGGACCCGGCGGTGCGGGTCGAGGTGGGTGCCAAGTTCGCGAGCATGCCCACTAGGACATCGGTTCACACCCGCACTGTCAACTCGACGCCCGGTATGTGGGACATGTTTCACCTCATCCGGTTCATCTGAAAGGTGAAAGGTTTGCTCACCGGGAGGTCGGGACACATGGGGCACATCCGAGCGCTCGAGCCTGCGGAACGGGATCGAACACGGAGGCGTCTTTCTTCGTACAGAGATCTGTACGGGGTCGTGACCGCCCCGTGGGGTCCTGCTGTGTGTCGAGGTTTATGGCGATTTGAACACTTTCCGCACGGCCTTGGTTCCGCAGAGTGAATAACGGACCCAATAGCAGATCTCGGCTTGACTCGCCCGGAGCAGCACACTTGTAATTTCACTCGTGTCGTTCAGCCGAAATCGGTAACGGCTACGCACGGGGACGCGAAAGACAGACGAGGGGCGCACATGACCGAGCTGGTGCAGCAACTGCTGGTCGACGACGCGGACGAGGAACTCGGCTGGCAGGAGCGCGCGCTGTGCGCCCAGACCGACCCCGAGTCCTTCTTCCCCGAGAAGGGCGGCTCCACCAGAGAGGCCAAGAAGGTCTGCCTCGCCTGCGAGGTCCGCTCCGAGTGCCTCGAGTACGCCCTCGCCAACGACGAGCGCTTCGGCATCTGGGGCGGCCTGTCCGAGCGCGAACGCCGCCGCCTGAAGAAGGCCGCCGTGTGACCGCACGGCCGGCCGCCGACCTCGCGAACGGCCCGTCGCCAGTGGGTTGTCCACAGGCGGCGGGCCGTCGTCATGCCCAGCCGATAGTGTGGTCGCTCGTCCGAGACGCCCCGCTGTCCCCTCGACGCACTCGATCCGCTCGACGCACGGGGGGAGGCACAGGCGTCCACCGCAGTCCACCGAACCGGGGCCCGTACCTCAGTGTCCGTGCACAGCCATACGGCGGCCCAGAGCGGCACCGCCACAGCAGCGTTCGACCCAGCCCGTCCGCCCGAGTTCCCGCGCCACGTGGTGACCGCGGTCCTCGTCTCCCACGACGGCGCCCGCTGGCTGCCCGACGCGCTCGCCGGGCTGCTCGGCCAGGAGCGCCCCGTCCAGTACGCGGTGGCCGCCGACACCGGCAGCGCGGACGACTCCGCCCGGCTGCTCACCGAGGCCCTCGGCGACGCCAACGTGCTGCACCTGGCCCGCCGTACCGGCTTCGGACAGGCCGTGGAGGAGGCGAGCCGCACCGCGCCCCTCCTCACCCCGGAGGACCTGCCGTACCTCAAGCGCCCCAGCGGCTGGGACCCCGTCACGCGCAGCTGGCGCGACGACGCCTACGACCTGCCCGACCTGCCGCACGGCGAGCCCGTCCAGTGGCTGTGGCTGCTGCACGACGACTGCGCCCCCGAACCCGACGCCCTCGCCCAGCTGCTGCGGGTCGTCGACAACGAACTCGAACTCGGCCGCGACGACGTCGCGGTCGTCGGCCCCAAGCTGCGCGGCTGGTACGACCGCCGCCAGCTGCTGGAGGTCGGCGTCTCCATCGCCAACTCCGGCCGCCGCTGGACCGGTCTGGACCGCCGCGAGCAGGACCAGGGCCAGCACGACCACGTCCGCAGCGTGCTGTCCGTCTCCACCGCCGGCATGCTCGTCCGCCGCGACGTCTTCGAACAGCTCGGCGGCTTCGACCGCCGGCTGCCCCTCATGCGCGACGACGTCGACCTGTGCTGGCGCGCCCACACCGCCGGCCACCGCGTCCTGGTCGCCCCCGACGCCGTCGTCCGGCACGCCGAGGCCGCCTCCCGCGAGCGCCGCACGGTCGACTGCGCCGGCCGTACCACCGCCTCCCCGCACAAGGTCGACAAGGCCGGCGCCGTCTACACCCTGCTCGTCAACACCCGTACGGCCGCGCTGCCCTGGGTGCTGCTCCGGCTCGTCCTCGGCACCGTCCTGCGCACCCTCGCCTACCTCGTCGGCAAGGTCCCCGGCCAGGCCGTCGACGAGATCCGCGGCCTGCTGAGCACCCTGCTGCGGCCCGAGCGGATCATCGCCGCCCGGCGCACCCGCGGCCCCGCCCGGATCGACAAGGGCGAGCTGCGCGCCCTGTTCCCGCCGCCCGGCGCCACCATCCGGGCCACCGTGGAGCAGATCGCGGGCAACTTCTCCAGCGGCACCGACGGCGACACCGCCTCGGCCGGCCGGCACGGCGGTGCCGTGGAGTCCGGGCCCGGCGGCGACGACGCCGAGTTCCTGGAGGTCGAGCAGTTCGCCCGGCTCAAGCGGATCGCCCGCAGACCCGGCCCGGTGCTCTTCCTCGCGCTGCTGCTCATCTCCCTCGCCGCCTGCCGCGCCCTGCTCGCCGGCGGCGCACTCGCCGGCGGCGCCCTGCTGCCCGTCCCGGCCGGCGCCGGCGACCTGTGGTCCCGCTACCTGGACGCCTGGCACCCGGTCGGCGCCGGCGGCAGCCCATCCGCGCCCCCCTATCTGGCGATCGTCGCCGCCTTCGCCTCGATCCTGTTCGGCTCCACCGGACTCACCGTCACCGTCCTGCTCGTCTGCTCGGTGCCGCTCGCCGGCATCACCGCCTACTTCGCCTCCCGTCCCCTGGTCACCTCCCGGCTGCTGCGCGCCTGGGCGGCCATCGCCTACGCCTTCCTGCCCGCCACCACCGGCGCCCTGGCCGGCGGCCGCATCGGCACCGCCGTCCTCGCCGTGCTGCTGCCGCTCATCGCCCGCGCGGGCGTCGCCGCGAGCGGCCTGGCCGGCCGCACCGGCGCGCGCGGCAGCTGGCGCGCCACCTGGGCGTACGCGCTGCTGCTGACCATCACCACCGCCTTCACCCCGATCGTCTGGCCCATCGCCCTGCTGCTCGGCCTCGGCGTGCTGGTGCTGCGCCGCCGCGACCCCGTCGCCCACGGCCTGCGCTTCCTCGCCCAGCTCGGCACCCCGCTGCTGCTCCTCGCCCCCTGGTCGCTGACCCTCCTGCCGACCGGCTTCTTCCGGGAAGCCGGCCTGGAGTACGGCCCCTCGGCCGCCTCCGCGCTCGACCTGCTCGGCGCCGCGCCCGGCGGCCCCGGCACCGTGCACGGCCTGATGCTCATCGGCGTCGTGCTCGCCGCGCTCGCCGCCCTGCTGCGCTCCGAACGGCAGCTCGGCATCCGCGCGGCCTGGGCCGTCGCCTTGACCGGCCTCGTCTTCGCCGTCCTGTCCAACAAGTCCGCCTGGGCCGGACCGGCCACCCTCGTCTACGGCATCGCCCTGCTGGCCGCCGCCGCCCTCGGCGCCGACGGCGCACGCGCCCGCGTGGCCGAGCAGAGCTTCGGCTGGCGCCAGCCCGTCGCCGCCCTGATCGCCTTCGCCTCGGCCGCCGGCCCGCTGCTCGTCGCCGCCGGCTGGATGATCCGCGGCGCCGACGGCCCGCTGGAGCGCCGCGACCCGGCCCAGGTGCCCGCGTTCGTCGCCGAGGACTCCAGCGGCGGCGACCAGGCCCGCACCCTGGTCCTCGA
The DNA here is from genome assembly GCF_040704085.1 of Streptomyces sp. NPDC047841. Classification (NCBI taxonomy): domain Bacteria; kingdom Bacillati; phylum Actinomycetota; class Actinomycetes; order Kitasatosporales; family Streptomycetaceae; genus Streptomyces; species Streptomyces sp. NPDC047841. The sequence goes on along the minus strand of NZ_JBEYRP010000005.1, from coordinate 14,991 downwards.
CAGCGACTCCACCGCGCGCGTGCGCTACACCCTGGTCCGCGGCTCCGGCGCCCGCATGGGCGACGCCGAACTCATCGCCGCCGACGGCCACAACGCCCGCCTGGACAAGACCGTCGCCAACCTCGTCGCCGGCTCCGGCGCCGACCAGGCCGACGAACTCGGCGGCTTCGCCGTGCGCTACGTCCTCGTCCACAAGGGCGCGCCGCGCGACATCACCCGCGTCCTCGACGCCACCCCCGGCCTGAGCCGGCTCAGCCAGCAGAACGGCAGCGCCCTGTGGCGCGTCGACCAGGAGGTCGGCCGCGCGGCCGTCGTGCCCGCCTCCGGCCCGGGCAAGGCCCAGCCGGTCAGCGCGGGACCGGTGGAGATCCACACGACGATCCCCGCGGGCTCCGGCAGCCGCGTCCTGCGCCTCGCCGACAGCGCCGACGACGGCTGGACGGCCACCCTCGACGGCAAGCCGCTCACCCGGACCACGGTCGACGGCTGGGCCCAGGGCTTCCGACTCCCCTCAGGCGGCGGCCGGCTGGACGTCACCTACGACACCCCGGTCGCCCACACGGCCTGGCTCTGGGCCCAGGGCGCGCTCGCCGTCGTCCTCGTCGTCCTCGCCCTGCCCGGCCGCCGCCGCGACGTCGACGACGACCTGCCCGAGGAGGAGCCCCTGCCCGTCCAGGCCACCACGGGCGAGGGCCGCCGCGCCCGCCGTCTGCGCGCCCAGGCGGAGGAGGCCGCCGCCGAGGAGCAGCCCGGCACGCCCGCGTGGCCCGAGCAGCCCCCGGCCGCCGTACCGCACCAGCAGGCGTACGACACGGGGGCACCCGCGGCCGGGCCTGGCCAGGACTGGGAAGGGGACCCGGCCGCCTACGGCAACGCCGAGAACGCCGGGTACAGCGAGTACGGCGCGGACCCGTACCAGGCCGCGACCGGCTACGACCAGCAGCAGTACCAGCGGCACGACCCCTACCAGACGGCCCCGTACGACCCGTACGCCTACGGCGGAACCCCCGACCAGATGCCGTACGACCCGGCGGCCTACCCGCAGGGCTACGACCCGGCGTACGACGCCGCCCAGCAGGGTTACGACCCCGCCCAGCAGGGCTATGACCCGGCCCAGCAGGGCTATGACCCCGCCCAGCAGGGTTACGACCCGGCCCAGCACCCCCACGGCACCGGCAGCCAGCGCCCCGACGGGAGCCAGCAGTGAACCGCACGACCCTGTCCCTGATCGCCGGCACGGCCGCGCTGGCCGCCGTCACCGCCTTCGCCGCGTTCGACGCGCCGTCAGCCTCCGGCGCCGCCGCGCCCCGGGCGGCGGCCCGGCTGCCCGTGGAGCGCACCACGCTGCTGTGCCCGGCGCCGAGCATGTCGGACATCGCCGACACGGCGTACACGTCGTTCACGCCGGTCACCAAGGCCGCCGGGAGCGGCGGCAAGGCCCGGCTCCAGGCGGCCGCCGGACAGTCGGCCGACGGCACGGACGGCGGCCGGAAGGGCAAGGGCGGCAAGGGCACCGGGAAGAAGGACGAGCCGGTGCTCACCCCGAAGGCACCGGGCACGCCGGCCACCGGCGAGACATCCGGAGCCGAGGCGCCCGCGCTCGTCGGCACCGCGGACGGCGGGTTCGCGTCCGGCTGGACCGTCCAGGAGACCACCGAGGTCGCCGCGGGCACCGGCAGGGGCCTGCTGGGCGTCAACTGCACCGGCGCGGACACCGAGTTCTGGTTCCCGGGCGCCAGTACGGCCACCGGCCGCACCGACTACGTCCACCTGACCAACCCCGACGACTCGGCCGCCGTGGTCGACATCGAGCTGTACGGCAAGGACGGCCCGGTCAAGTCCCCGCTGGGCGAGAACCTCACCGTCAAGCCGCACGCGAGCGAGCCGATCCTGCTCTCCACGCTCACCGACGAACGGCAGACCGACCTGACCGTGCACGTCAGCGTGCGCAGCGGCCGGGTCGGCGCGGCCGTGCAGGCGCTGGACGACAAGGCGGGCGGCGACTGGCTGGCCGCCGCCGCCGACCCGGCCGGCAGCCAGGTCCTGCCCGGCATCCCGAAGGACGCCACCGCCGTCCGCCTGATCGCCTTCACGCCCGGCGACGACGACGCCGACCTGAAGATCCGGCTGGCCACGCCCAGCGGCCTGATCACCCCGGCCGGCCACGAGACCCTGCACGTCAAGTCCGGCATGACCACGGCGGTCGATCTCGGCGACGTCACGCGTGGCGCGGCCGGCTCGCTGTTCCTCACCCCCACCGACCAGAGCGTCCCGGTCGTCGCGGCGCTCCAGGTGGTGCGCGGCAAGGGCGCCGGCAAGGAGACGGCGTTCATTCCGGCCACGGCCGCCGTCGGCGCGCGCGCGACCTCGGCCGACAACAGCGCGAAGGGCACGACGCTCGCCCTGACGGCCCCCACCGGCGCGGCCACGGTCAAGGTGACGGCGTCGGCGGGCAGCGAGGGCGGGACCCCGGTGACCAAGACGTACACGCTCAAGGCCGGCACCACCCAGAACGTCGACGTCCCGGTCCCGGCGGGCCTGAAGGGCACGTACGCCCTCACGGTCGAACCCGTCTCCGGCGCCCCCGTCTACGCCTCCCGCACCCTCGCCGCCACCGAGGGGGGTGTCCCCGCCTTCACCGTCCAGACCCTCCCGGACGACCGCGGAACGGTGTCGGTACCGGCGACGGAGCAGGACCTGTCGATCCTCCAGAAGTGAGGGGCCGGGGCGGCCGATCGCCTTCGAGCGAACCCGCCCCGCCCAGCACCTGCACCCGGCACCGGCGAACGCCTTCTAGTCCTCCCCGTACCGGGGGTCCACGGTCTCCGGGGTCAGCCCCAGCAGCTCGGCCACCTGCTCCACGACCACCTCGTGCACCAGCGCGGCCCGTTCGTCCCGCCCCTTGGTCCGGATCTCCACCGGCCGCCGGTACACGACCACCCGGGCCCGCCGCCCGTCCCGCGCGGGCATGACCCCGCCGAGCGGGACGACGTCGTCCGTCCATGCCGCCTGGTCCCCGCGCCCCTCCAGCCGGGGCACCTCCAGCACCAGGAAGTCGATGTCGGCCAGTTGCGGCCACCGCCGCTCGAGACGCTCCACGGAGTCCTGCACCAGGTCCGCGAACACCTCGGCGCGGCTGGCCGCCAGTGGCACCTGCGGCGGCGCGATCGGCCCTCGCATGCCCCGCCCGTGGCGATCACGGCGACGGGGCCCGGGGCCGGCGGTACGGGGCGGTACACGGTTGTCCATCACTGGTGAAGGGTAGTCCCCGCGCCCTCCGCGCGTCCGGCTCCGCGCGGCAACCGGCCCTTGCCCGCACGTGTCACAGGATGACCATTTCAGCCAAGGTCTGGCTCGATTCCGTAACTCTCCAAGACCGCCGAACTCATGGCAATTGGCGGTGTTTGTACCGGCTCCTGACCGGACGCGATCCCGTCCGGTACCCGCCCGGCATGCGTCCATGCAGGTCAACGAAGTCCGCTCGATGGGGTGTGTGGGGCGTTTCACAACACGACACGGGGGAGTGACCTGGTGGAGAGTCGTCGCGGCCCGCTCAAGAGTGCGGTACCGTCCAACGTCGTGAGCCCTGTACGTCGCTGTTCGCGCACCGCCTGCGGCCGACCCGCCGTCGCGACGCTGACGTACGTCTACGCCGACTCGACCGCGGTCCTCGGCCCGCTCGCCACCTACGCCGAACCCCACTGCTACGACCTGTGCGCCGAGCACTCCGAGCGCCTCACCGCCCCGCGGGGCTGGGAGGTCGTACGGCTCCTCGACGCCTCCGCGCCGGCCCGGCCCAGCGGGGACGACCTGGAAGCACTTGCCAACGCCGTGCGCGAGGCGGCCCGTCCGCAGGAGCGCGCGGCGGAGGCGGGCGGCGGCGGATCGCGCGCCGCCGACCCCATGGAGGTCGCCCGCCGCGGCCACCTGAGGGTCCTGCGCTCCCCGGACAACTGAGCGCGTCGACCGGCCGGCACCACGCCTGAGGTCCCATCGCGCGCCACGGCTGAACGCCACCTCACGCCACCCCCGTCCCGCGTGACGGCCGGTCCGTCCGGGCGTTACGCAAGGGGGCCCACCGGGCGCCCGGCCGGTGTCCGCGCGGGCGCCCCCGCTCCCGGCGGGTAGTTTGTGGGCACCCATAGGACTTCAGGAGGGTTGGCCGTGACTGCTGATCTGTCGCAGATCGTGAAGGCGTACGACGTGCGCGGAGTGGTCCCGGACCAGTGGGACGAGGCACTGGCCGGACTCTTCGGCGCCGCCTTCGCCGAGGTGACGGCGGCCACGGCCCTCGTCGTCGGCCACGACATGCGGCCCTCGTCCCCCGGCCTCTCCCGCGCCTTCGCGCGCGGCGCGGCGGACCGCGGCGCGGACGTCACCGAGATCGGCCTGTGCTCCACCGACCAGCTGTACTACGCCTCCGGCGCGCTGAACCTGCCCGGAGCGATGTTCACGGCCTCCCACAACCCGGCCCAGTACAACGGCATCAAGCTGTGCCGCGCGGGCGCCGCCCCCGTCGGCCAGGACACGGGCCTCGCGCAGATCCGCGAACTCGTCGAGCGCTGGCTGGCGGAGGGCGCCCCGGACCCCGTGGACCGGCCGGGAACCCTCCGCGCGCGCGAGACGCTGGAGGACTACGCGGCGCACCTGCGCTCCCTGGTCGACCTCACCGCCATCCGCCCCCTGAAGGTCGTGGTCGACGCCGGCAACGGCATGGGCGGCCACACGGTCCCGTCGGTCTTCGCCGGCCTGCCCCTGACCCTCGTCCCGATGTACTTCGAACTGGACGGCACCTTCCCCAACCACGAGGCCAACCCGCTCGACCCGGCCAACCTCGTGGACCTGCGCAAGCGGGTCCCGGTGGAGGGCGCCGACCTCGGCATCGCCTTCGACGGCGACGCCGACCGCTGCTTCGTCGTCGACGAGCACGGCGACCCGGTCTCCCCGTCCGCCGTCACCGCGCTGGTCGCCGCCCGCGAGCTGGCCCGCAACGGTGGCAAGGGCACGGTCATCCACAACCTGATCACGTCCCGCACGGTCCCGGAGGTGGTGGAGGAGAACGGCGGCACCCCCGTCCGCACCCGCGTCGGCCACTCCTTCATCAAGGCGGAGATGGCCCGCAGCGGCGCGATCTTCGGCGGCGAGCACTCCGCCCACTACTACTTCAAGGACTTCTGGAACGCCGACACGGGCATGCTGGCCGCCCTGCACGTCCTCGCCGCCCTCGGCGGCCAGGAGGGCCCGCTGTCCGCCCTCGTCGCCCAGTACGACCGCTACACGGGCTCCGGCGAGATCAACTCCACCGTCGCCGACCAGTCCGCCCGCCTCGCCGCCATCCGCACCGCGTACGAGGGCCGCCCCGGCATCACCCTCGACGACCTCGACGGCCTCACGGTCGCCGCGGCCGACTGGTGGTTCAACGTCCGCCCGTCCAACACCGAGCCGCTCCTGCGCCTGAACGCCGAGGCGAAGGACGAGGCCACCATGGCGAAGATCCGCGACGAGGCCCTGGCGATCATCAGGGGCTGAGCGGCCTGCCCATGAGCGGTACGCTGACCAGGCATATGCACAGACACCCACACGCCCTCTGAAGGGACAGCCCATGCCGCTCGAAGCCGGCCTCCTGGAGATCCTCGCCTGCCCGGCCTGCCATGCCCCTCTGAAGGAGCAGGACACCGAGCTGATCTGCACGGGCCAGGACTGCGGCCTCGCCTACCCGGTCCGCGACGGCATCCCGGTCCTGCTGGTCGACGAGGCCCGCCGCCCCGAGTGACGGGGCCCGTCACCTCGTAGCACCCCAGGATCCCGGCGATCGGAGGCTGCCGCCCATGCTGGACGAATCGCTGCTCGACACCCCGGAGGGCCTCGCCGAGGCCGACCACCGGGGTCTGCTCCGCGGCGCGGCGGAGGCCGGCGCCCGCGTCCGCACCGCCGCCCGGCACGCCACCGAGGCCGGCGTCGGCGAACTCAAGCCCGACGGCCGCCCCCGGGCGGTCCTCATCGCGGGCCCCGGCGCCGCCGCCACCCACACCGCCGACCTCCTCGGCACCCTGGCCGGCCCCGGCAGCCCCGTCGTCCGGCTCGCCCCCACCGGCGTCGCCCCGGCCGCGGGCGCCCTGCGCTGGGAACTCCCCGGCTGGGCCGGCTCCGTGGACCTGCTGCTGATCGCCACCCCGGACGGCACCGAACCGAGCCTGTCCCTCCTCGCCGACCAGGCCTACCGCCGCGGCTGCTCGGTCGTCGCCGTGGCCCCGCCCGGCACCCCGCTCGCCGAAGCGGTCGCCGGCGCGCACGGCCTGTTCGTGCCGATGGCGACGGCGCCGTACGACCAGGAGGAGCCGCTCGCCGCGTCTTCCCCGGGCGTCTTCTGGGCGCTGCTGACCCCGCTGCTCGCGCTCCTCGACCGGATCGGCCTGATCGCCGCACCGCCGGACGCCCTGGAGAAGGTCGCCGACCGCCTCGACCGGATCGCGGAGCGTTGCGGCCCCGCCATCGCGACCTACGGCAACGCGGCGAAGACCCTCGCCGCCGAACTCGCCGACGCGCTGCCCCTGGTGTGGACGGAAGGGTCCTCGGCCGGCCCGGCGGGCCGCCGTTTCGCCGCCGCGCTCGCCGAACTCGCCGGCCGCCCCGCCCTGGTCGCCGAACTTCCCGAGGCGCTCGCCGCGCACGGCGCCCTGCTGGCCGGCCCGCTCGCCGCCAGCGCCGACCCGGAGGACTTCTTCCGCGACCGCGTCGAGGAGCCCCCCGCGCTGCACGCGCGCGTGGTGCTGCTCCGCGACCGCCCGATCAGCGGCCTCACCGCCGCCCCCGCGGCCCGTGACGTCGCCCTCGGCCACGACACGGCGATCAGCGAACTCGAACCGGAGGAGGGCGGCGAACTGGAGACCCTCGCGGAACTGATCGCCGTCACGGATTTCACCGCCGTTTACCTGGCGCTCGCTTCCGGCGCCTGATCCTGCTCCGGGCCGGACGATCCGAGCCCACCCCCGGCGCCGCGACCGGCACGGTCGTCGGCGCCGCCGAGCGCGTACGTACGGAGACAGAGAAGACACATGGACCGCCTCGACAACACCATCCGCCCCTACGCCTGGGGCTCTCCCACCGCCATACCGCACCTCCTCGGCGTCGAGCCGACCGGAGAACCCCAGGCGGAGATGTGGATGGGCGCGCACCCGGGCGCCCCGTCGCACACCGCGCGCGGCACCCTCGTCGAGGTCATCGACGCCGACCCGGAGCGGGAACTCGGCGCCCCCGCGGTCGCGAAGTTCGGCCCCCACCTGCCGTTCCTGCTCAAGATCCTCGCCGCCGGCGCCCCCCTGTCCCTCCAGGTGCACCCCGACCTGAAGCAGGCCAAGGAGGGATACGCCGACGAGGAGCGGCGCGGTGTCCCGATCGACGCCCCGTACCGCAACTACAAGGACGCCAACCACAAGCCCGAACTGATGTGCGCCCTCACCGAGTTCGACGGCCTGTGCGGCTTCCGCGACCCGGCCCAGGCCGCCGGCCTGCTCGACGGGCTCGGCGTCGACTCCCTCAAGCCGTACGTCGACCTGCTGCACGCCCACCCCGCGGAAGCGGCCCTGCGCGAGGTCCTCACCGCGATCCTCCGCGCCGGCCCGGACGAGATGGCCCACACGGTCGCCGAGGCCACCGCCGCCTGCACCCGCCTCGGCGGTGCCTACACCCCCTACGCCGACATCGCCCGCCACTACCCGGGCGACCCCGGCGTCATCGCGGCCATGCTGCTCAACCACGTCCGGCTCCAGCCCGGCGAGGCCCTGTTCCTCGGCGCCGGCATCCCGCACGCCTACCTCAACGGCCTCGGCGTCGAGATCATGGCCAACTCCGACAACGTCCTGCGCTGCGGCCTGACCCCCAAGCACGTCGACGTCCCCGAACTCCTGCGGATCGTCCGCTTCGAGCCGAGCGACCCCGGCGTGCTGCGCCCGGAGGCGTCCCCGGAGGGCGAGGAGGTCTACGAGACCCCGATCGACGAGTTCCGGCTCTCCCGGTACGTCCTGCCCGAGGGCGGCGCCGCCCGCGACCTCACCCGGGACACCCCGCAGATCCTGCTCTGCACGGCCGGCACCGTCCGGGCGGGCGAGCACGAGCTGGGTCCCGGCCGGTCGGTCTTCGTCCCGGCCGGCGAGCGGGCGGAGATCTCCGGCGCGGGCACCGTCTTCCGCGCCACCGTGATCGTGTGACCAAGGCCGCGGACGGCCTGTGGATCATATGACCGGGGTTGTGGATACCTGACGTACCAGTGCCCGGCCGGGCTGCAAGAATGACCCATCGGCAAAGGCCGGGCAAAGCCGGGCACTCGTCCGGACGGACGCACCAGGACGACAGAGGCGAAGGGACAACGCGACCACATGAGCGCGTCAGGCGGTACCAGGGCGATCGTGGCGGCACTCGGCGCCAATCTCGCCATCGCGGCATCGAAGTTGGTGGCGTTCGCGTTCAGCGGCTCCTCCTCGATGCTCGCCGAGGGCGTCCACTCGCTCGCCGACTCCGGCAACCAGTTCCTGCTGCTCGTCGGCGGCAAGAAGGCGCAGCGCCAGGCGAGCCCGCAGCACCCCTTCGGCTACGGCCGCGAGCGGTTCATCTACGCCTTCCTCGTCTCGATCGTCCTCTTCTCCATCGGCGGCATGTTCGCCATCTACGAGGGCTACGAGAAGATCCGCCACCCGCACGACCTGGAGCACTGGTACTGGCCGGTCGGCGTGCTCGCCTTCGCGATCATCGCGGAGGGCTTCTCCTTCCGCACGGCCATCAAGGAGTCCAACGGCCTGCGCGGCACGCTCTCATGGACCGAGTTCATCCGCCGCGCCAAGGCCCCCGAGCTGCCCGTCGTCCTGCTGGAGGACTTCGGCGCCCTCATCGGCCTGGTCCTCGCCCTCGGCGGCGTCGGCCTCTCCCTGCTCACCGGCGACGGCGTCTGGGACGGCATCGGAACCCTCTGCATCGGTGTCCTGCTCGTCCTGATCGCCCTCGTCCTGGCCGCCGAGACCAAGTCGCTGCTGCTCGGCGAGGCCGCCGGGGCCGACGACATACAGAAGATCGAGGCCGCGATCGTCGACGGCGACACGGTCCCCCGCATCATCCACATGCGCACCCTCCACCTCGGCCCGGAGGAGCTGCTGATCGCCGCGAAGATCGCCGTGCGGCACGACGACACGGCCACCGAGGTCGCGAACGCCATCAACGCCGCCGAGGCCCGCATCCGCGCCGCCGTCCCCATCGCCCGCGTCATCTATTTGGAACCGGACATCTACAGCGAGGCCGAGGCCGCCAAGGGCCCCGACCCGGAGGCGACCCCGGGCGGCCCGACCCCGCACCCCGCCGGCCACTGAGGAAGCCGCGTTGCTGAGCCCTCAGCCCTGAACCGGCTGCGTGGGCCAGGGCGCCGGCGTCACCGTCGGCGCCTTCCGCCGCCGCATCACCAGGGCGGCGATGCCCAGCCCGGCACCGGTGAGCACCAGCAGACCGCCCACCAGCAGGGCCGTACCCAGCAGGACCGGGCCCGTCCGGCCGTCCGTCACCCGCCCCGCACGACGGACGAAGGCGCCCCCGGCCAGCATCACACCCAGCAGCCCCACCACCAGCCCCGCGATCTCCAGTCCCCGCCCTCTGCCCGCCATGCCGATCCTCCCCACGCGGCCCGTCCGCGGCGCGGAGAGCAGCGGTCCTTTCCGGACACCCCGCGTGCCAGAGCCCACCGAGACCGCTCGGCGCACCCTCCTCCGCCACCGGCACCGGCCGACGGGAACGCCGCGCACACGACCCGTCGAATGCTCAGGCGGACTGGGGCCGACCGGGCCGACCGGTGTAGCTTGGGACGGAGCCAGACGTCGCTGCTGATGGCGGTCGGGCGGTCCACGCGGACCGACCGAGGGAGAGAGGGCCTCCGACGGACTGCGCTGCGCGTACGCGGGCATGCCTGTGTCCTCTTCTCGGGCACCCCTGTGTCCGCCGCCGCGCAGACCAGCCGTACCCACCTCGAACCAACCCCGAGGAGCAGCTCGTAATGACGACTGTCGAGAACCGACAGGACTTCAAGGTCGCCGACCTCTCGCTGGCCGAGTTCGGCCGCAAGGAGATCACCCTCGCCGAGCACGAGATGCCCGGCCTGATGGCGCTCCGCAAGGAGTACGCCGAGGCCCAGCCGCTCGCCGGCGCCCGCGTCACCGGCTCGCTGCACATGACCGTGCAGACCGCCGTGCTCATCGAGACCCTGGTCGCCCTCGGCGCCCGGGTCCGCTGGGCCTCCTGCAACATCTTCTCCACCCAGGACCACGCCGCCGCCGCCATCGCCGTCGGCCCGAACGGCACGCCGGACGACCCGCAGGGCGTCCCGGTCTTCGCCTGGAAGGGCGAGTCCCTGGAGGAGTACTGGTGGTGCACCGAGCAGGCGCTGACCTGGCCGGACAGCCCCACCGGCGGCCCCAACATGATCCTGGACGACGGCGGCGACGCCACCCTGCTCGTCCACAAGGGCGTCGAGTACGAGAAGGCCGGTGAGGTCCCCGCCCTCGACACCGCCGAGTCCGACGAGCACCGCGTCATCCTCCAGCTGCTGCACCGCACCCTGGGCGAGAACCCCCAGAAGTGGACCCAGCTGGCCTCCGAGATCCGCGGCGTCACCGAGGAGACCACCACCGGCGTCCACCGCCTGTACGAGATGCAGCGCGACGGCGTCCTCCTCTTCCCGGCGATCAACGTCAACGACGCCGTCACCAAGTCGAAGTTCGACAACAAGTACGGCTGCCGCCACTCCCTGATCGACGGCATCAACCGCGCCACCGACGTCCTGATCGGCGGCAAGACCGCCGTCGTCTGCGGCTACGGCGACGTGGGCAAGGGCTGCGCCGAGTCCCTGCGCGGCCAGGGCGCCCGCGTCATCGTCACCGAGATCGACCCGATCTGCGCCCTGCAGGCCGCGATGGACGGCTACCAGGTCACGACCCTCGACGAGGTCGTCGACAAGGCCGACATCTTCATCACCACGACCGGCAACAAGGACATCATCATGGCCTCGGACATGGCCAAGATGAAGCACCAGGCCATCGTCGGCAACATCGGCCACTTCGACAACGAGATCGACATGGCCGGCCTCGCCAAGATCCCCGGCATCGTCAAGGACGAGGTCAAGCCGCAGGTCCACACCTGGACCTTCCCGGACGGCAAGAAGATCATCGTGCTGTCCGAGGGCCGCCTGCTGAACCTGGGCAACGCCACCGGCCACCCGTCGTTCGTGATGTCCAACTCCTTCGCGGACCAGACCCTGGCCCAGATCGAGCTGTTCACCAAGCCCGACGCGTACCCGATCGGCGTCTACGTGCTGCCCAAGCACCTCGACGAGAAGGTCGCCCGCCTCCACCTGGACGCGCTCGGCGTCAAGCTCACCAAGCTGCGCCCGGAGCAGGCGGCGTACATCGGCGTGGAGGTCGACGGCCCCTACAAGCCGGACCACTACCGCTACTGATCCACCGATCCCGTAGCCCGGCCCGCCGGGGGAGTGCGCCGGTGCACCGACGCACCCTCCCCGGCAGCAGGTCCACCGAGGCAGGCCCCCGCACCCCCGTGCCGGGGGCCTGCCCCTTTGGCCCCCCGGGGGGCATGCCGAGTACTCGGAAAACCGGGATGTCCCGGCGTCCCTCGCCGCATCGCCCCCGGACCACGCCTGCCGGCCGGATCAGCCCGTCAAGACCCAGGACCCCCATGCCCCGCGGCCGTTATTCGCTCCACGATCCGCACGATCACACCCCCCTCGCGGACGAACACTTCCAGTGCGCCCCCGGCCCGTCCGGCTGGCGCTACGTCTCCCGGCTGACCGGCCCCGCCGGCGACCACCGCGGCTCGGTCGACCTCGCCCTGGACGACCTCGGCCGTCCCATCCGCCTCGAACTCCACGCGGGTGACTGGCAGGTGCGCGGCGCCGCCCTCGACGGCGTCACCTGGGTCCGCACCGACCCCACCGGCACCGAGGCCACCGAAGGCAATGTGCGCGCCCACGCCTTCACCGGCACGTCCCCCGCGTTCCTCGTCGCCACCGCCCGGCTGCTGCGCCTCACCCCCTCGTCCGCCGCGACCCGCGTACGCCTCCTGGCCTTCACCGACCCCGTCCTCGCCCCCCGCACCGTGGACCAGTCCTGGGCCCTGGTGAACAGCGAAGCACACGCCACTGACAACGGGCCGCTGACCGTGGACGAATACCAGGTCACGGCCCTGGACACCGGTGAACAGCACACCGTCCACATCGCCGGCGACGTCGTCCTCGCCGCGCCCGGGATCGAACTGGAAGACCTCGAGTCACCGCCGTCGCGATTCGACTGAACCCGGTACCTCCGGCAGCCCCGGAAACCCGAGCAAGGCGGGGCCACACCCGCGCTACGCCGGCGGCGCGAACCCCGTGGCCGGCCGGTCGGCGGCCTGCGACTCCTGCCGCGGCTGCGCCGACGCGGGGGCGAGGGGGGCCTGCGGCGGTTGAGGAGCGCGTTCGTGTGCCATCGGCGGTGCGGCGGGTGCCGCCACCTCCTGGGCCGCAGGCGCGGCCACGGGCTGTACCGCGGGCGCCGCCATCGGCGGAGCGAAGCCGTCGGACGGCACGCCGCCGTCCCTCCCGAACGCCTGCCGGGCTTCACGGGACTGCCGCTCGTGCACCACGGCCGCCAGGAAGGCGGCGGGAGGCAGATCCCCCGGTACCGGCGTCCCGGCCCGCTCCGCCAGGTCGGCCGCGAGCCGCTGCGCCATACCCGCCGAGACCTGCGGATCGAGCTGCTGCATCCGGGTCAGGTACTGCCGGACGGCGAGCCACAGTCCGTCCGGCACCGCGGACAGGTCCAGCCCGGCGAACCGCCCCGCGAGCCACGGCGGCGGAGGCGGAACGACGCCGGTCCGCGCGGCGGGTATCCGTTCCCGCACGACCAGGGTGCCCGCGAAGACGTCCCCGAGCCGCCGCCCCCGCGCCGAGACCAGCGAGGCGACACAGGCGACCACCCCGAACGTCATCAGGATCTCCACCACCCCGATCGCACCCCGCACCAGCGCGTGCCGGAAGCGGATCGGCCCACCGTCGTCCCGCACCACCCGGAGTCCGAACGCCAGCTTCCCCAGCGAACGCCCGTGACTGAGCGTCTCGACGGCTATCGGCCCGCCGACCAGCACCAGCAGGAACGTCGCGATCGACAGCGCCAGCTGCGCGGCCTCGTCCAGCGAAGCCGTCGACACGGCCAGCACCATCATCACGACGGTGTACGCGACCACTGCCACGACCAGGTCCACCAACACGGCCAGCGCCCTGCTCGGCAGCTTCGCGGGCCGCAGTTCGAGCGCCACCGCCTCGCCCGTCACCAGCTCACTCACGCCCGCCGCACCTTCCCTGGTCCGCCCCCTGCACCGCAAGTCTGCCAAGCTGGGCGCACATCGCGCCGCAGTACGACAAGCTGACAGCAAGCGCGAGCACCCACGAGTACGTACGAGCAGCCACGACGAGCCGTGGACGATCAGCCGAGGAGCACGCAGACCCGATGGACCTGGACGTCTTCGTCTCCGTACACCGAGCCGAATGGGACCGGCTCGACGCACTGCTCGGCCGCCGACGCCGGCTCACCGGCGCCGAAGCAGACGAACTCGTCACCCTCTACCAGCGCACCGCCACCCACCTGTCCCTCATCCAGTCCAGCGCTCCGGACCCGGAACTGACGGGGCGGCTCAGCCGGCTCGTGGCACGGGCGCGCAGCACGGTCGCCGGCACCAGACGCGCCTCATGGCGGGACGTGACGCGCTTCCTCGCCCGGGGCTTTCCGGCCGCCGTCTACCGCACCCGGCACTGGTGGGTGCCCACAGCGCTGGTCTCCACCGCCGTCGCCGTCCTCCTGGGCTGGTGGATCGGCACCCACCCCGAGGTGCAGTCGTCCATCGCGGCCCCCCGCCAGCTGCGCGAGCTGACCCGGCCCGGCGGTGAGTACGAGACCTACTACTCCAGCCACCCGGCAGCCGCCTTCGCGGCCCAGGTATGGACGAACAACGCCCAAGCGGCGGCGATGTGCCTGGTCCTGGGCGTCTTCCTGGGACTGCCCGTCCTCTGGATCCTCTTCCAGAACATGCTCAACCTGGGGGTCGGCTTCGGCCTCATGTCCTCGGCCGGCCGCCTCGACACCTTCCTCGGCCTGGTCCTCCCGCACGGCCTGCTCGAACTGACCGCGGTGTTCGTCGCCGCCGGTACGGGCCTGCGCCTCGGCTGGACCGTCATCGACCCCGGCCCGCGCACCCGGCGCGCGGCGCTCGCGGAGGAGGGACGGGCCGCCGTCGGCATGGCGATCGGCCTCGCCCTGGTCCTGTTCGTCTCCGGGGCCATCGAAGGCTTCGTGACCCCCTCCGGACTGCCGACCTGGGCCCGCATCGGCATCGGGGTCGCGGCCGAGCTGGCGTTCCTGGCGTACGTCTACGTGCTGGGCGGGCGCGCCGCACGCGCAGGTGAGACGGGTGATCTCGAAGCGATGGACCGCAGCGCCTCGGTCCCCACGGCCGCCTGACGCCCGGCGGATGTGCGCTCGACCCCTGTGAGCTGCTAATCTCCTCTTCGCCCCACAAGAGCCGTTGACACGGAGCGAGTGGGGAGGTAGATTCAAACAGTTGCCCGGAGCTGGACAAGCTCCCTGGTAGCCGATAGAATCTATGAGCTTCCACCGGAAGTCCCGAGTGACCTTCCGAGAAGCAACCCCCCGATTACTCAGAAATGAGCGGCCGGTTCGACCGGCCAAAAGCTTCTGATAAAGTCGGAACCGCCGGAAAGGGAAACGCGAGAGCGGAAACCTGGAAAGCACCGAGGAAATCAGGTCGAGAAAAGATCTGATAGAGTCGGAAACGCAAGACCGAAGGGAAGCGCCCGGAGGAAAGCCCGAGAGGGTGAGTACAAAGGAAGCGACCGTTCCTTGAGAACTCAACAGCGTGCCAAAAATCAACGCCAGATATGTTGATACCCCG